>NZ_JACAOA010000001.1 GCF_014049385.1 Ruoffia halotolerans
AATCTTAGCATGATCCTTCATCAACCTTATTTGACAAAGAGCCTTTAATAATCAGCTGTCTATTATATGTTATAAATTATTCTGCAGGCTCTTCGGCAGTCTCTTCAGTCGTTTCTTCTGCTGTTTCCTCAGCTGCTTCTTCTGAAGTTTCTTCCGTAGATTCTTCGGTTGTCTCCTCAGTTGATTCTTCTTCAGTTGCTGCTTCATTGTTTCCATTTGCAAGATCAATTAAGTCTTGAACAGCGTTTTGTAAGTCTTCGTCATGGATTTCATATCCAGTATCTTGGAGTAATTTACCAATCACTCCATAAGCGAATTGGCTATCAGCAAAGCGTGAAGTAACGTATTGTTCTTCAACATCTTCACGAACATCTTCTAATGGTTGTTTTTCACCATTATTGATTGTGCGAATAACGTGGAAACCGTATTGTGATTCTACAGGCATTTCTGTCATTTTACCGTTCTCTGAGTTCATTACTGCTTCTTCAAATTCTGGAACCATTTGTCCAGCCGGGAATGGTTGTAATAATCCACCGTTTTGTGCAGTTGAATCTAATGACACTTCTTGTGCTACTGCATCAAATTCTTCGCCATTATTAATGCGTTCAATCACATCTAAAGCTTCTTCTTCTGTTTCAACTAAGATATGTTGAGCTTCCATTAAAGGTGAATATTCATTTTCATAGTAGTTTGTAATAGCTTCATCTGACATATCAATTTGGCTTTCTACAACTTCTTGGAACATGTTTCTTACAAAGATTTGGTAAGTATATGTTTCGATATCACTTAAGCCTTGGTATGCTAATAATTGTTGGAAAACTTCTTCCCCACCCGCTTCGTCAATCTGAGCTTGGACTTCTTCTTCCGCTGCAGTTCTTAGTGCTTCAGCATCCGATACATTTTGTTCTAAGACAGTTTCTAGAATAATTGTTCTCAATGTCGTATCACCAGCGATAGCTTTCATTGATTCATATAATTCCTCTTTAGTAATATCTTCGCCACCTACAGTTGCAATGACCTCACCTGCTGATTCTTCTTGTGCCATTACTGAGGCAATACTACCTAGTCCTGAAAGTAATAATGTTGATGTTAAAGCAACTAATGATACTTTTTTTAGCGTTTTTTTCATAAAGTTTTTGGCTCCTAACTATTTTAAAATATGTTACAAATATATCATACTTTATCTATTTGAACTCCATGTTAATATATTAATCTAGGAAAATTCAAACAAATTGTTTTAAGTTCAATTAAATTAATTAATTATTAAGATTAATTTCTTCTGCTTGTTCTTCAATATCTTCGGTTAAATCTTCGATATGACGTTGAATCCGATTAATTCTTGGCGTGGTTTCTTCTTCGAAATGTTGTAATGATGTTTGAATACCATCTGTCGCAGTTTTAATACTATCCATGCCTTCTTGAGTTAATTTCTGCACTGACATTCTTAAATTGTCTACTTTATAACGAACATCATTCACATCATCCGTTGTCATATCGATAAAGTGCTTCAAATCTTCACGCGTTTCTTTACCGCTCTTGGGCGCATTCATTAACCCTGCTAGTCCTCCAAAGAAAGCTCCCCAAAATAATCCTGATTTAAATCCAACCATATAAATACACCTCTTTAACTTTCTTTGATTTGTGACGCAATTAATGCTGCTCTTTCATTGAACTCTTCTTGTGTATAGCTGTCTTGATTATTACTAAACTCGATAGCGAATTTATCATCTTCAGTGTAACGTGGTAATAGGTGCCAATGAGTATGGAAAACGGATTGATATGCTAATTCACCATTATTATTTACGATATTCATTCCTTTAACATCTGGAAATGCTTCTTTTATTGCATTCGCAATTTTAGGTAAGCGTTTCGCGACTGCTACCGCAACGTCTTCATCATATTCAAAGATGTTCTCAACGTGTTTTTTTGGTACTACTAAAGTATGCCCTGGAGTTACTTGCGACATATCTAAGAATGCAAATACTTCATCGTCTTCATATACCTTCGCTGAAGGTATATCACCATCTATAATATTACAGAAAATACAATCTGTCATCTTTATCTTCCTCTCATATAATTCTTATCTTGTTTATCATACTAGATTTTATCGAAATTACAAAAAAATAACTAGGTAATTGGAGATCAATTTCATAAATAATTCATAAACCCGAATATAATTAGTAAATTCTTCAATCTTTATTCCCCGAAATCTTTACACACATATAGTTTTGATGTGCTATACTTTTATTACACAAGAAGTAAATGGAAAGTAGGTGCAATTTTGCGTGTCAGTTTTAATTTGAATATGCGTAAGTTTATAACTTTTGTTCTATCAATCATGTTTTTAAGCATTAGTAATGGACAAGTTATTCAAGCCCAAGAAAATAATATAAATGATTCCCAACAAGATGAATTGCCTGACTCTTCTGAAGATCAAGAAATAAATAACAATGTAGATGATGAAAGTATGAGCCAACAGATAAGCATTTCTTTTGAGGAATTTGTTCCTTATGCAAATTTTATAAATTATCAATATCAAGGTGATCAAGTTTACTTTGATGCCCAAGATATTATTATGGAATATTCGCCTGATAGTAACGGAATTTTTCAAGTGACGTCATTCTCTGGCCAAGAAGCTATCGCTTATGTGTATCAAATCCGTGATACAGGCTTTTATGAACTCGCTTCTTTCAATGATTATTATGTTGTAGAAGATTTACGTTACTCACCAGAAGCAAGTGATAATAATGAATCGCTCATTTTACCGAGTGATTTAACTATTGGATCAAGCTTTTCAAGTGGGTACAACAAAGAAAAAAGACGTAAGGTATCCGAATTAATAAGTTCATATGATGTAGGTGGCCAAACTTTTAATGATGTTCTTCGTATTGAAGAACAGGCGCAAGAAGATAGTGGTTCTGTTACTTATAATTACTACTTTGCCCCAACTGTCGGTATTATTGTAATTGAACGAACTGCTTCAGATGGTACAACGCAACGTGTCTTACAATTAATTTCTGCTCAAGGTTCAAGTCAATAAGCAAAATACCTTCTAACGATGAGTACTTTTTCAAGTAAATTCGTTAGAAGGTATTTTTATTTATGATTTGATAACCAATTTTTTTGGTCTGTATTTGCGACGAGTTCTTTATGATACATCTGAAGAACTGAGATACGTTCGAGTAAAAAATTCCCAAGGAAGCCGACAACAAAGCCAGCTAAAATCCCAGAAATTGATAAAACCGGAAGATAATTCATCACGGAGAATGATCTTGCAAATAAGGCTGCTATACTTAGTTGTCCAATGTTGTGCATTACCCCTCCGAGAACAGAAATTCCAATAATACTCACCTTATTAGGTCCTAGTTTTTTCGACCAAAACATTGCAAAGTAACTTAATAATCCACCCGACAAACTATAAAAAAACGTTGACATATTCCCACCTATTAAAGCAGTGAGTACAATTCGAATTAACACGACTTGAATACTTTTTGAAAAAGGTAGTGTGAATATAGCAATCACAGATATTAAATTCGCTAAACCTAATTTAGCTCCTGGAGCAAAGGAAAGAGGTGAAGGGATCGCTCCTTCAAGAATACTTATAACTACTGCCTGTGCAGCTAGCATGGCAATGTACACCATAATTTGATAACGACTTCGTCTCATCTCATTCCTCCATTAAACAACTTATTTATATACTTCCAATTATTTCTCATAACTATTCTCACAGTATACACGCATTTATTTATATTGTTAACCGTTCATGCAAAAATAAAACAAAAGATACTTAACAATTGAATACAATGAATTGTTAAGTATCTTATTAATTTAAACGCCGCCAGAGGGAATCGAACCCCCATCCTAAGAACCGGAATCTTATGTGATATCCATTACACTATGGCGGCTTAACTTCTCTATTATAGCCATCTTTAGCTTATATTTCAAGATACAAAAAAAAAGAAGCAGCGCTGTTGCACTACTTCTTTCAAAGATGTTCTTTATTAAGACTATAAAGCTTTTATGACGGCATCAGTAAAGCCTTTAGTAGTCATCTCTCCACCTAAATCTTTAGTGAAGTTATTTGAATCACTTAAGACGGTGTCTAATGCGTTTCTTATGCGATTTGACGCATCTTTTTGCTCAATATGATCCAGCATCTGGCAAACCCCCAAGAGTATCGCAGTGGGGTTTGCTAGGCCTTTGCCTGCAATATCAGGGGCTGAACCATGTACTGCTTCAAAAATTGAAATATCTTCGCCAATATTTACTCCAGGTACTAAGCCTAAACCACCTACTAAACCTGCCATTAAATCAGACAGAATATCACCATAGAGGTTCTCAGTAACTATAACATCAAACTGCTTAGGATTAATGACTAATTGCATCGCCATATTATCGACTAAAATTTCTTTGAATTCTATGGATGGGTACTCTTCAGCTACGCCTCGGGCAACATCTAGGAACAATCCATCTGTCAGCTTCATAATATTTGCTTTTGTCACAACTGTCACACTTTGACGATCATTCGCTTTTGCATATTCAAAGGCTTCGCGAACAATTCGTTCTGATGCGGATCGTGTGATGATCTTAATGCTATGAGCTTCATCATCTGAAATTTGCTTTTCGACACCTGCGTATAAATCCTCTGTGTTCTCTCTAAAGAGAATTAAGTCTAAATCTTTGGTTAAAGATGGGATGGTTCCTAAACTTTTTACAGGACGAATATTCGCGTACAAATCGTATTTCTTACGTAAGGCTACGTTAACACTACGGAAACCTTTTCCGATTGGTGTCATAATGGGTCCTTTTAACACGATCTTATTCTTTTCTATACTTTCATAAACATCATCTGGAATTAATGTACCTTGTTTATTAAAGACAGCTTCACCCGCTGCAACAACTTCCCATTCAATTCCAATATCTAACGCATCTACAATATTGCGTGCACTTTCAGTAATTTCGGGACCAATCCCGTCGCCTGGTATTAATGTAATTTTCACATCAATTGCTCCCTTCATTTTCTAAAATTGATTCTACAAGGATATTGGCATTATCCCTGTAACTGCACCAACTATAACAAAAACAATAAATATTCCTAGTGAAACGAGAAGGCCTTTTTTCTGCCAGTCGCCCCATTCCACATTTGTCATACCTAATAATACATAAGCAAAAGGTACTAATGGACTGAATAAGTGAAAAGCTTGTCCCATTAAAGATGCAAAAGTTAACTCTAGGCCAGTAAAGCCGTAAGCCGTTCCTGCTTCAGCAAGAATTGGCATCATTCCGTAATAGAATGCATCATTATGTAAGAAGTATGTACCTGGAGCAGATATAATAGCAACAATAATACCAAAGAAGCCACTTAAGCTTTCTGGAATGATTGAAATCAAACTTGATGCAATCCCATCATCCATTCCAGTTGCTTGTAAAACCCCCATAAATACTCCAGCACCAAATACTGTCATAACAACTTGGTTAGCTTCACTTGCATTATTGTCAATACGTTCTTTTTGCAGTGTCAACGACCCGTAGTTTACAAGTAACGCAACAACTGTACCAACCATAAAAATGATTGCTGATGGAATGACATTGGCGATTAATAACCCTATGGCAACAAATACAGTAATCGCATTGATCCAAACATTCTTTGGTCGACGGATATCAAGTGTCTCTTGATCTTCGATAACCATTAATTTCTCAAGTTCATTATTCGATAGATTCACGACACCTAGACGTTTACGCTCACCGCGACCAATCACATAAGCTACGATAAACATGTAAATAATTCCAGCAATCATCATTGGTGTTAGACCACGCATAACATCTGCTTCACTTACATTCATAACTGCAATCGCACGCGCTGTTGGTCCACCCCATGGTAGCAAGTTAATAATTGAATGTGATGTCATTGTTAATACAGCTAAATCTAACATCTTCATATTTAGACGTTTGTATATTGGCACAAAAGCCGTACATACAATAATCATTGTCGTTGTTCCATCACCGTTTAATGATACTGCGGCAGTCAATGCGACTGTTGCAATCATCACTTTCAATGGATCTCCTTTTGCAAAACGAATCATAGCGTTTGAAAGCGGGTCGAATAGACCAGCATCAATCATAATTGTGAACATATATATTGCAAAGAATAGCATGATACCTGTCTGCGCTGTACCTAGTAAACCATCCATTGCAGCCTGTCCAATATCAATATTCCATAAGCCAAATAAATGACCCACAATCGCCCATACAATTGGTAGGAAAACTAAGCCAACGAAAGGAGATATCTTTTTCATCATAATTAGAATCATAAAAACAATTATTAATGAATAACCCATTAAAGCAACCATTTATACACCTCATTATTTTATGTTAATTTTAGATGAACAAAAAGTTATTTAATCATCTTTTTTTAAATATTCATTTAGTATATATAACCCAATAAATTTTGACAAGTTAACTTTTAAAATTTAGTCATAAATTTGTGGTTGGTAAGCGTTATTTTCGCCGTTTATATATATCAATATTGTTTTATCGACGTGAACATATTTTTATATTCATTTATCTCGAATACAAAAAAAGCGATTCGTAACAGAACGCTCAAACGTTCTAGTTACAAATCGCTCTCCTTATACTTAATCTAATAGTGCTTCAAATTCAGCTAATCTTTGTTCAAATACATCTAAAGTTTGTTCGATATAATCACGTTTTGTCATATCTAAACCAGCAGTCTTCATCGTATCGATGGCATACTGACTTTTACCTGATTTCAAGAAACCTAAATAGCTATTTAATGCTTCTTTATCACCACCAGCAATACGATCTGCAAAGGCAGTTGCTGCAGCAAATCCAGTCGCATATTGGAATACGTAGTAATTCATATAGAAGTGAGGGATACGACTCCACTCATTCTTAATTTCAGACTCAGAATTCACAGATGGACCATAATATTTCGCATTTAATTTTTGATAGTTTTCTGACAGAAACTCAGCTGTTAACGGCTGACCGTTAGCATCTTGCTCGTGGATAAAGTGTTCAAATTCTGCGAATTGAGTTTGACGGAAGACTGTTCCTTTTAATCCATCTAAGAAATGATTTAGAACATAGCGTTGAATATCTTTATCAGCATAAGTTCTCAATAAATAATTCGTTAGTAAGTTTTCATTTGTTGTAGATGCGATTTCTGCTAGGAAAATTGAGTAGCTACCGTATTCGTACGGTTGATTCGCATGGGTTAAGTAACTGTGGGCACTGTGTCCTAATTCATGGACGAGTGTATATAATGAATTTAGGCTATCTTGCCAGTTCATTAGAATATATGGTTTGCTGTCATATGTTCCTGATGAGTATGCTCCACTACGTTTCCCTTTATTCTCATAAACATCAATCCATTGCTCGTCAAACGCATTGCGAATGATTTCTAAGTATTCTTCACCTAATGGTTGAAGCGCATTTAAAGTAATTTCTTTTGCTTCTTCATAAGTAAAGGCAATTGGAGGTTCACCAAGTAATGGTGTATACATGTCATACATTTCTAAATCATCGATATTTAACAATGATTTACGTAAGTCTACATAACGATGTAATAAGTTTAATCGAGATCCAACAGTGTCTAGTAATGTATCGTAGACAGATTCAGGAATATTATTAGTGAATAAAGCTGCTGCTCTGGCTGATTCAAACCCTCTGACTTTAGCATTGTAATTATGTGTCTTAATTTCAGTTGTTAAAGTTTGAGCTAAAGTATTCTCAAATTGTTGATACACAGAATAGAACCCTTCAAAAGTATCTTTTCTGACGCGTCTATCTGTACTTTCTAATAATTTACCGTATAAACCATGAGTCAATTGAACGTCATTACCTTCGCTATCTTTCACAGTTGGGAATTGGAAGTCAGCGTTATTTAGGTAACCGAAGATACGTGTTGCTCCACCAAAAACTTCACTCGCACTGGCTAGTAATAATTCTTGTTCTGGTGGTAAAACGTGTTCGCGATTACGTGCAATATCGTTAATAAACTGATCTAATTCTTTCAGTCTATCATTGTTTGCTGTCATTTCTTCTAGTTGCTCAGCAGGAATAGCAAGTAATTCTGGTCTAAAGAATGACGTCACTTGACTATATTTAGAATATAGTTGCTCGGTTTGAGCATTCATCTTTTGGTATGTCGGATTTGTTTGATCTTGATCATTTTTCAAATGAGCATACACACCTAAGTTAGAAACTTCGCGTCCTAACTCTAATAACGTATCGATAGCTTCACTAAGCACTTCTGGGCTTTCCCCTAATCTGCCTTTGTAAGCTGTAATCTTATCTAGATTATTTTCAGCTTTAGCGTACCCACTTTCAAACTCTTCGTCGGATGCAAATAATGGTGTTAAATCCCATTGATATGTTGCATCCATTTGTTCTCTTGTTTTTACATTTGATTCTGTCATCAATATCCTCCTCATTTAAAATCATATAACTAGTGTATCACATGCACTATTTCTAAACCAATTTGAAGAATCATAATTTAGAAACCCATTCCACATTACTCACTTTTTCTAATATCCCTTTTTGAAACAGTAATATAAGTATTGCAAGACATAAAACTGGATAGATATCACTATGAATGAGCGGTGTTCGAGCTACTTTAATTTCAGAACAAGCTCGAAATTTCTCCATAAAGGCGTCAGTGGTAAATGTATAGTTAAGCTGTCTGATGATTGTCAATGACCAAGAAAAGACAAGCCAACTGGGTGTTTGAGTTAATAATACTTCCCACTGTTCTGTAAAGACCCATTCTGGTATATCAGTTAATACAGTACCTTGTTGATATAATAAGTAAATGGTATTTCTATACGCTTCATTATTCATAATGCCATTTAATTGACGATTATAATTTAAACTCGCTTTAGTTCGCTTTCCCACTGAAATTAACTCGCAATATTCATCGTGTAAGCTATCTAGTTGATGGAACTCACGAATGGTCATTCTATTTTGTTTCAGCCTATAATTATTTTTCTGATAGATGATTGGTAGGTGACGTTGAATAATAATTTCTTTCTTCTTTAAGTTAAGAAATTTCAAATGAAAGCCCCAGTCATCATTATAATTTAACATTGTCTGCTTCCATCTTTGATTCAAGGCGGTGCTACGTGTTGTGTAATCATCCATCAGCCAGTGCACTTGATTCACTAGCTGTTTATAATTTTGATTTCTTACTATAACATCGGCAGCTGGAATGACGGATCTTTGAAATTCATAAATAACAGATTCGCTACTCGCACTTTTTACTGTGACATAGACATCTGCAAATTGATTAATTTCTGGAAAATACAATTCAGTTTGAAGAACTAGTTTCTGTATACCTTGCAATTCCTCAATAATTATTTCTTTCCCACGTTTGTGTTCATATGATTCAAGAGGACTCCTTCGACTCTCTTCTAATTGGCACTTTGAATAATGACTAAAAAACCCTTTACCTTTATGACTATCTTTATAAAATACCTTTTGGGCACAAGTCGGGCAATAAAATTCCATTAAATATGGATACTTAAATTTAACTTCACTAGCATAAATTAACTCGCCTTCTTTTGACATAGCAACTAACATATAATCAATCCCCCTTATTTATAAATACACAAAAAAGAGGCTTTTCCATTATTACAATTTCATTAAAAAAAGAGCCAATGGAAATTTTCCATTGGCTTCTATAAATATTATCAGAAATTTTCTCCAAAATACTTCAATGCATCCTTGCTTCGTAACATGTCTCCATGTTCTTGAAGGATTGCTTCAGTTACTTTGACTTTTTCACCATACTCAAACATAGTTAAAAGTTTGTTGTACGCGTATTCTTCAACAATTGAAGAATCAACATAGTTAATCACTAAGTAATAATTTGAATTCATATGGTAAAAGTCTGCATGAATCAAATCAGTGGTTACTTCTCTCGATAACTTAAGAAAATCCTCTAAGTCAGCAAATTTAATAATTTCACCTTCAACTGATTTTACATCTTCAGTTTCTTGAATACTTTCTTCATTTTCAAATAAATCTAAGATTGTCTTCTCTTTTTTATTATCATCTTTGTTTGCTTCATTTTCATTCATTTCTCGTTTACGCTCTATGAGATGTTTAGTTAATTCATCTTCCCATATTTCATCCATTTCATCAAAATTTGTTCGGCTTATATATAATTCCAAACCTTCTTTATTAGGCATTACTTGGAAAGTGACAGCTTCTGATTCCTGAAAGTGCTTATCAACATCTACCTCTTCTAAAATTGAGTAGAAAAATCTTTCAATCGTCTTTTGATCACCAACTAAATCTAGGAAATCAATTCCTCGCTCTTCCAAGTCTTCCTGTCTAATTAACACTTTAATTAAATTTTCATTAATGTGTTCCATTTCCATATCCGTACACCTCCTCAGATCTTCTTACATCTATTATACGAATAATCTAGCAATACACAATTCATTAGTGTTACGTTATCATACCAATCAGAATGTCATGTTTCAAGTAAAAAAGACAAAAAAACCGATTAATAAATAATCGGTCATAGTTATAATAAAAAATGGTTTTTATTCGTTAACCAATGCGCGTGCTTTTTGTAATTCTAATGCACGAACTGCACGTGGTAAGAAACGACGAATTTCATCTTCGTTGTATCCAATTTGTAGTCTTTTATCATCAATGATAATTGGTCTACGCAACAGTCCAGGTTGCTCTTGAATCATTTCGAAGAAATCATTTAAAGGAATCTCACTTAATTCTACATCTAATTCGGAATATGCTTTTGAACGAGTAGAAACAATATCCTCTGTCCCATTTTCTGTCATTCGTAAAATTGACTTAATTTCTGTGATTGATAATGGTTCAGTAAAAATATTACGCTCCTCATAAGGAATTTCATTTTCTTCTAACCATGCACGAGCTTTTCGACATGAGGTACAGCTTGGAGTGATGTATAAAGTAACCATAATATAGTTGCTCCTTTCAATTTTGACAAAGTTAGCTAAAACTTTGCGGCTCCTGTTTAGTACGTTAGCAGCTCTTTTGTGAAATAATAAAGTGATACAAAAACAATAGTGTTATACTTTTAACGAAGTATGTTTTCACAATCTGTATCGCTTTATGTTTAATAGTATAGCATTTTCAAATGAAAAAATCAATCTTACTTCTAATCAGCTCTTTAGACAAAATTAAGAATTCATCATTAATTCACAAAGTCATTATTCGTTAACAGACTAAGACTTACAGGTCATTAAGATTTTTTATTTTTGTTCTTTGTCAATAAATACGTTATAATGCTAATATAATTTAATAAATATTTAATATTTGAAAAGAGGCATTTTTATGAAAGAAAAAGTTTTTTCTGGAGTGCAACCTTCGGGAATCCCCACAATTGGTAATTATATCGGTGCTATGAAAGGCTTTATTGACTTACAAGATTCTTACGACGCTATCTATTCTATCGTTAATCAGCATGCCATCACAGTACCACAAGATCCAAAAATATTAAAACAAATGACACGTCAATTGGCTGCTTTATACTTAGCCATTGGTATTGATACAAAAAAAGCGATTCTATTCGTTCAATCTGATGTCCCTGCTCATGCTCAAATGGCATGGATTATTCAATGTATGACTGGTTTAGGTGAGTTAGAACGTATGACTCAATTTAAAGATAAAGCTAGAAAGCAAGAAGCTGTTAATGCTGGTTTATTAGCTTACCCAACATTAATGGTTGGAGATATTGTCTTATATGATGCTAATTTTGTTCCAGTCGGAGACGATCAAAAGCAACATTTAGAATTAACACGTAACTTTGTTGACCGCTTTAATTCTCGCTATAATGATGATCTATTAGTTAAACCTGAACCACTTATACCTGAAGAAGGCGGACGTATTATGAGCTTGCAAGATCCAACAAGCAAGATGAGTAAGTCAGATACAAATACAAAATCATTTGTATCTATGTTAGATACACCAAAACAAATCACTAAGAAAATTAAGAGTGCCGTAACGGATTCTATTGGTGAAGTGAACTATGATAAAGAAAATCAACCTGCTGTAGCGAACTTATTACAAATCTACGCAAGCTTCAGTGGAAAATCTATTGACTCAATTGTTTCTGATTATAGTGGCCAAGGCTATGGTAACTTCAAAGGTGATTTAGCTGACTTAGTTGTTTCAACACTAGAACCTATCCAAGAACGTTATGAATCACTATTAACAAGTTCAGATTTAGACGATATCTTACAAGACGGAGCGAAACGAGCTTCTGCTATCGCTGAGTCTACATTGAGTCGTGTCGAAAAAACAATTGGCTTAACTTATTAATTACATTTTTTAATCATTATCATATTTATGCGCCCAGTTAACGCGAATTAATCTGGGCGTATTTATTTATAGAAATTTATTGTTTTTGTAATCTAATTGTAGTCCAAATACCCTTTACTAATCTATCGTTCTTTAATACAATATCCTCTATTATTATTGGACCTTATATCTTGAATATTTCTGAAAATCAAGTACTATTAAGTTAATTAAAATCTACATTAGGAGAATAAAAAAATGAAAATTGGCGCGCGGGTCTTAAAAACAGGACTAGCGATTTCACTTGCGACATATTTATCTATACTACTGATTCCTGATAACAGTGCAGCGCTTGCAGCGATTGCCGCAGTTACAACAACGATGCCATCAGTAAGAAAATCTTTCGACATGTTTACTCGTCGATTAGTAAGTAACATCATCGGTGGTCTCGTTGCGGTCTTCATGCTTTTTGCCATCGGGAGTAACCCTGTAGCCATCGGTATTGCTGCCGTAGTTACGATTGCAGTATTAAATGCCTTAAACTTATCAGATGTGTTAACATTAGCAGTTATCACAGTTGTAGCAGTAATGTTAACGACTTCAGACAATTATTATCTAGCTGCACTATACCGTGTGTTAGAAACAACGATTGGGGTGATTGTTTCTTTCATTATTAATTGGTTAGTCTACCCTCCGCAACATGACAAACCTTTCTACTCAACTCTGGTCAATTTGACGAATGAAGTTTTAATATTCATTCGTGCGACACTCAGAAAGAATGTCACTTTCTCGATTCTACATCGAGATATCCAATGGGCAAGAAAAGAATATTCTACTCTAACAACTCTATTTGATTTAATGAACAATGAAGTAACATTCTCTAAGACAGAGAGAATGGGTAAAGCAAGACGATTAGTTATTTATCGTCAAATGATTAAAACAACTAAATCAGTCATTGATTTACTTGATGCCCTTCATTCGAATGATCACGTCTTTCAAAGTTTCCCAGTAGATTTAAGAATAATGCTCCGCGAACACATTGAAACATTAATGGTTGGGCACGAACAAATTTTACTTAAATTTAGTGGTCGAGTTTCAGCATCAGAAGTGAATTTTATTCATTCTCAAAAAGATTTTAAATTAGAATTTATGAAGCGATTCTTTGATCAAGCTTGGGATGAACTGGAAGCCGATACGAGCTATGAGAATGATAGTAATGGGGTTATTCATATCTTATCAGCAACTTATAATTATGAAGAGTCTTTAGTGAAACTCAATAGCATTATACGTATCTACAAAGAACGTTATTTTGAGTATCATGATGAAGATGAACAACTTGGTAACGAACATCTATAATGACATAACAACAAAAAATCGGGCTATCCTTAGTGAGAACTAAAGATAGCCCGATTTCTTTTTATAGTCTAGATTTAAAAAATAATGACTGGCATACCATATTCAACTAATTCAAATACTTGCCCCATCATTCCGGGCGGCGTATTAATACAACCAAGTGATCCGGCTGTTTGGTACGCATTCCCACCGAAAGATGACTGCCATGAGGCATCATGAATACCTTGCGCTTGGTCATCAAAAGCAATCCAATATGACACAGGTTGAACATAATCTTGTTCAGTAATTGTATTGTAGCCAACTAAGTTCGTATCTTGTTCCATATTCCAAACTTGATACGCGCCTGGAACTGTTTCTGCCCCAATGATTCCTGAAACAATGGGTGTGTCTAATACGAGTTGTCCATCACGGTAAATAAACATCATTTGATAAGCAATATCGACTTCAACATAATCCTCTCCGACATAATCTCCCATACCGTAACCACTTCCACCGATCACAGGTTCTCTAGTGACTTGAGCTCCGTTATGTATATCTTGAACAATCAACTCTGCTTCATCATAACGATCGATAAACCAACCATAAGTACCAGGTTGTACTTGAACTTCTCCTTGATAAGTACTATTAAAATTACGAGGTAAGAATAAACCTGCAAATTGTTCATTTAGTGAAAGAATATATTCCTCCACAGCTTCTTGATCCACTTGTGGGTTATTATCCTCATCTAAATAAATCCAAGCGTTAATTTGCTCTTGCGGGATTGTAATAGAGTTTCCGTCGAATTCCAATGTAATAGATGTACTTTTCATTTGTTCAATGATATCTGCTCTTTGAATCAAGCTCTCACTTTTAGTTAACTCTGTTGGTTTAACATAGGCGTCTTCGATATTTAACCGCCCCGCTCCTGCTCCCACTGACTCAACAATCGCTTGAGCTAAACTATCCGAAGTTACTTGGTTTCCGTATGTTTCTTCTGCAACACTTATTTCACCATTGTCATTCTTCACTAATTGAGCATCAACGGATGGTTCTCTTTCTTCATTATTAATTCCAAGACTAGGAACCAAGCCAGCTACAATATTCTCATCAATTTGAATCTGATTTTGAATATTAACGACTTTATCGCCATTGAAGAAGGCAATTGGCCAACTCCAGCCATTCTGATTTTGAATGGCTTGACCCATAAGTTCATCTACTTCAGCTGACATACCAATTTGGTTCATTTCGATGTAGCCAATATTATTTTCATTTTCATTAAAAATCAAAGTTTTTGATTCAAGGTTCTGCTCCACCGTTTCGGTCGCTTGTTGTGGTGTCATTTGACTAATTTCCACTGGTCCTGCATAAGAGCGGGGCAAGAAATGAGATTGAAAGTAAAAAGCACCCACAAAATAAATTAGTAAAATTAAAAGAACTACGATGGCAGTAATCACATATCGTTTAGGGAATTGTCTAATTTTTTCCAATACATCCACCTCCTATAAATATATACTTCATTTTATGACTCAGCTGCAACTTGTTCAAGGACATTTTTGAATACCTCAATTGGTTGAGCTCCTGAAACAGCATATTTATTATTAAACACAAAGAATGGAACCCCTTGAACACCAATCGAGCCCGCTGTAGCAATATCATCTTGGACTTTTTGATGATTAGTTTGACTATCATTAAGAATCGATTGAACATCAGCTAAGTTTAGTTCTAGTTCTTGACTGAGTTTTTCAATGACTTCATTATCTTCTATATTCAAACCTTCGACGAAATGCGCTCGATAAAAGCGATGGAAATAATCGTTCCCTCGTCCTTCTTCTTTTGCATACTGGAAGACTCGGTGAGCTTTTAACGTGTTTGAGTACTTTGCATCGTCATAATTTATTGTTAAACCGGCTTCATTTGCCATGTTTTTGACACTATCCATCATTTGAGTGACTTTATCCATTGGCATCCCTTTTAATTTCGCAAAGGTTTCATAATAGTTCAATTCAGATTGGTAAGTTCCCACTGGATCTAGTTGAAAACTTTTATATTCAATAGTCACATCGTCCTTCTCAGAAAAAGTACATAAAGCTTGGTTTAAGTGCTCCTCAGCAATGTAGCAAAAAGGACAAACAAAATCCGACCAAATAGTAATTTCCATAAACAAAGTCCCCCTAAATGATGTACTCATACATTAAGTATTTTCCTAAACCTGTATCTTCATAATACAGTTCAGTGGTATCAACCAAAACAAAGCCAGTTGCTGGATATAATTTCTTTCCAGCTCTATTTACACCGTAAACATCAATGCGAATGGCTTTATAATTGTGTTCATTCCCGTAAGCTTGGGCAAATTGCACTAATGCTTTTGCAATGCCTTTGCCTCTTGCTTCGGGCATGACACCTAGAGCGTGTATCGATATGAATTCGCCTTCATCGGCTTGTATTTGCCAGTTTACCTTTTCGTAACCTTCTGTATAGGCTTCATTAATAATCATTCCACCACAGATTTTGTCTTCTAGTTCATAAACATAATATTGATTAAGATTAATCGCTTCTTGAATCATTGTTTCATCAGGATAAATACCAAGTACCCAACCCGCCCCAGCGTCAACTTGCCCCGGATATTCGGTCATCACTCTATAATTGTCCATAATGATATCAAAATCACTTTGTGTTGCTAATCGAATCGACATCCATCCACCTCTTATTATGTAATCATCGTCATTAATTTTGTTTAAGTAATTAAATCTACTTATCAATTAATTTACCATAGTATTGGCTTCGATACCATGATAAAGCTTGACTTTATGCTCTTTTATCCCATGATTTTAAAAGGCTCTACATTTTACTCATGACGCGATTATATGTCCCTCAGATAAATAAAAAAGATCAAGCAACAACTTATGCTGCTTGATCTTGATTAAAATGAGTCATCAACCCTATTTGACAAAGAGACTTTTAAAATATATATTTTTTTGGTTTTATTTTGAAATGAAAAGGACGACAGAAAATGAATATCTGCCGTCAAACTTTATTATTTATCATTGAAGACTCGCTTGATAAGTTAACACTGGCTTACGTGCAGCGGTTGTCTCATCTAATCTTCTAACTGATGTCAAGTGAGGTGCTTGTTTAACCATTTCTGGATCTTCCATAATTTCTTTTGAAATTGAAATAAAAGCATCTGCAATTTGGTCTAATTCACGGATTGATTCCGTTTCAGTCGGTTCTATCATCAGACATTCTTCTACAATTAGTGGGAAGTATGTCGTTGGTGAATGAATACCATAGTCTAACAAACGTTTCCCAATATCTTTCGCATTGACATTATGCTCAACTTTTTGTCGCTTACAACTCACAACAAATTCATGCATACAATGTTGGGCAAAAGGAACGTCGTAATATTCTTTAATACGTGCTTTCAAATAATTAGAATTCAAGACGGCATCTTTAGACACTTGCGTTAGGCCATCTGCACCCATAGTTCTAATATAAGAATAGGCACGCACATTCACACCAAAGTTTCCAAAGTTACCTTTAATTCGACCAATACTTTGAGGGTAGTCTGAGTTAATAACGTAATGCTCGTCTACTTTTTCAATTCTAGGAACAGGTAAGAAAGCTTCTAAGTTCGCTTTCACGCCAATTGGCCCTGATCCTGGCCCGCCACCACCGTGAGGTCCTGTAAAAGTCTTATGTAAATTCAAGTGAACAGCGTCAAAGCCCATTGTGCCCGGATTAGACATTCCCATAATCGCGTTTGAATTAGCACCATCGTAATATGCTAAGCCACCTACTTGATGAACAATGTCTACAATTTGTTGAATATCACGTTCATATAAACCTGCTGTATTAGGATTCGTTAACATAATACCCGCAGTCTTTTCATTGACTACTTGTTTCAATGCTTCAATATCTATAATGCCTTCTTTAGTTGAAGGGATTTCAATCGTTTCATAGCCAGCAACCGTTGCTGTCGCAGGGTTTGTCCCATGAGCAGAGTCTGGAACAATAATATTCTTACGTTGGACGCCTTCACCGTTCACTTCATGAAAAGCTTTAAACATCAATATTGCAGCTAATTCTCCATGAGCTCCAGCCGCAGGTTGAAGAGAAATATGATCCATCCCTGTAATTTCAGCAAGGTATTCTTGTAAGTTATACAATAATTCTAAGGCTCCTTGAGCTGTCTCTGGTTCTTGTTGAGGATGAATTTGACTGAATCCGTCTAAAGCAGCAATCGTCTCATTCACTTTTGGGTTATATTTCATCGTACATGACCCAAGCGGATATGGTCCAGACTCAATACCGAAGTTTTTATTCGATAGGGCTGTATAGTGTCGTACCAGTTGCAATTCTGACACTTCTGGTAATTTTGCTACTTCTTGTCGATTTAAATATTCAGGTAAATCTTTAGTTAAATCATATGTTGGGACATCGTTCTCTGGTAAATCATAACTGACATGACCTGGTTGAGAGATTTCAAATATTAATTCATTATATTCTTTAAGCATGACGTGTCACCTCTACTAAACTCGAAACAAAAGCATCGATTTCTGACTTCGAGCGCTTCTCCGTTGCACATAATAAGTAAGTATTCTCAATACCCGTTGAGCGAGTTGCATCATAACCACCAACAAAGCCTAGTTGGTGTAATGCCAAATTAACTTCTTTAACGGGTTGCTCTAATTGAATTACAAACTCATTGAAGAAAGGCACTTGATTAAGAACTTTAAAGCCTTGCGCTTCTAATTGGTCTTTTAAATAATGAGCTTTATTAATATTTTGCTTTGCCATCTCAACAATACCTTCTCGCCCTAAAGCAGAGATAGCTATGGCAGAAGCTAAAGCATATAAAGCTTGGTTTGAACTATAATTACTTATCGCCTTCTCACGACGAATATGTTGTTCACGGGTAGCTAAAGTCATAACGAAACCACGCTCGCCATTTTCATCTTTCGTTTGGCCGACAATACGACTAGGTATTTTACGCATTAATTTCTTCCTAGTTGCAAAGTATCCACAGTGAGGACCACCATAAGACATTGGAATACCAAATGGTAGTATGTCTCCAACAACAATATCTGCACCTAACTTACCAGGCGCTTCTAGAACACCTAGAGCAAGTGGATTTGCTGATACAATAAGTAATGCTTTTGTACCACTCATGGCTTCTTTAATTTCTTTCAAATCTTCAACAGATCCAAGGAAATTTGGGTATTGAATAATGACAGCAGCAACAGACTCATCTAATTGTTCTTTGAGCTTTTCAATATCTGTCACATCGTTTGTTAAAGGTATTTCATTCACTTCATATTCCTTACCAAAGCCATAGGTGTTTAAGACATCAATCCCTTGTGGGTTAACCCCGTGTGATATTAAGATTTTTGCTGATTTTCTTATAGAACTAATCGCTAAATTCGCTGCTTCAGCAATAGCATTGTATCCGTCATACATCCCACAGTTTGCCACTTCCATCTGAGTCAACTCTGCAATCATAGATTGCCACTCAAATAAAGCCTGTAGCTCTCCTTGACTAATTTCTGGCTGGTACGGAACATATGCTGTTAGAAATTCTTGTCTAGATATTATTGCTTGGACAATTGAAGGTATGTGATGATCATACGTTCCTGCCCCGATAAAGTAAGGCATCTGCGTAGCATTCGTGTTCTTACCAGCTAGCTCTCGAGCGTGTTTAATTAGTTCGAATTCACTTAACTCTTTAGGTAAATCCATTCTTTCCTGGGTTCTAACTGCTTTTGGGACGTCTTCATATAATTCATCCACTGACTTAACGCCAATGGTATTTAACATTTTTTCTCTGTCTTCCTCTGTATGAGGTAAATAACGAAATTTTTTCAACTCATTCATCCTCTCACATTTAAACATTCATTCAGATTACTGGATTGAAAATAAACTTAATCTTCTACAAATTCAGTATATTGTTTTAATGATATTAAATGAGATGTATCAACAGCTGATTCACTTGTTAATTCGCAAATCCACCCTAATTCATAAGGGTCTTCGTTAACGTTCTCAGGTTCATCTTCTAAAGTTTCATTCACTGCAGTCACTTTTCCAGCAATCGGTGCGTAAATTTCTGACGTAGATTTCACTGACTCAATGTTTGCGAATGCTTCTTCTAAATCATATTTCTCATCCAACTCGGGTACTTCAACATAGACGATGTCCCCTAATTGTTCTACAGCGTAATCTGTAATTCCGATACGAACAGTATTGTCATCTAATACTTGAACCCATTCGTGATCTTCTGTGTAAAATAATGTATTTTTATCCATTGTACTTCCTCCAATTACTTATTTTTTAACCAATCTTTATTAGTAATCATCGCTGGTACGCGTTTATTTCGAATTTCAATAAAAATTTGATTGTTTATTTTAGCATATGGTTTTCTTATTTGCGCAAAACCGAGTGCTTTTTTAAAGGTTGGTGATTTTGTTCCAGATGTTACTTCCCCAATGACTTTCGTACTTTCTTCTGATTCATAGATTTTATATCCTTGTCGGGCAATTCCTTTTCCAGTAAGTTCAAAGCCACGAGACATATATCGATTCGGATCATTCTTCACTGTCTCAAGGGCTTCCTTACCAATAAAGTTCTCCTTATTTAAATCGACTGCAAAAGCAATCCCACCTTCTATCGGTGTAATTTCTTCGCTAAGATCATTGCCGTATAAAGCCATACCAGCTTCAAGTCGTAAAGTGTCTCTTGCTCCTAGACCACATTCTTTCAGTCCATAAGACTCACCTACGTTAAGCAACGTCTCCCAAACTTCGGCTGTCTCTGACCATGGAATATATAATTCATAACCCAATTCACCTGTGTATCCTGTCTTAGAAATACGCACTGATTCAACACCAGCAATAGTTTGTTCACTG
This sequence comes from Ruoffia halotolerans, assembly GCF_014049385.1. Lineage (GTDB taxonomy): Bacteria > Bacillota > Bacilli > Lactobacillales > Aerococcaceae > Ruoffia > Ruoffia halotolerans. The sequence goes on from NZ_JACAOA010000001.1 coordinate 20,538, forward strand.
AACATTTGGAAATTATTTAATTCTAACACTTCAGGTGTTGCCATTTCCTTTAATACTTTTTCAGAATTTGGACCTTGAACCGCAATTAATCCGTATTCTGCTGATTGATCGACGATCTCAACTGTGTTATCGGAATTATGTTCATTCAACCATGCTAGAATTTTGTCTTTATTTCCAGCATTGGGAGTGACAAATAATGTATTCTCTGCAACATAGTAATAAATCAAATCATCTAAAGTATAGCCATTCTCATTCACGATGGCAGTATACTGTGCGTCGTTTAATGAAGTCTTTTGTGTATCGTTCGTGATGATTTGATTAAACCATTCAAGCACATTTGAACCTTTAATTAAAATTTCCCCCATATGAGAAACTTCAAAAATCCCAACCGTTTGACGAACCGCATCATGTTCTTCTTGAATCTTTGTGAATTGGATTGGCAGTGCCCAGCCTCCAAAATCAGTTAATTTTAACCCTTTCTCAACATAATAATCAAAAAGTGGGGTCTGTTTTAAATTTTTTTCAGCCATTCTTAACCACCTCCATCGTATTATTACAGCTTTTATATTGTCAACAATATTCTTCATATTAGAATCTAATAAAATCCCTGTCTGTTTTCTAATTATAAGGCACATAGTAAACCTTGCATTACTTCTACGCACGAATATTAATTAAACAATCATATTGTTCGTTATAACTTACTTTTTTTCAGAAAACCTATTGTAGTATAAGCGTTTTTAAAATCTCGTGTGTAAATTTTAGTAGCCGACTTTACACATTCTCAATTGTATTATAACCAATTTTTAATCGACTAACAATAAAGGAAACACAAGCGGTAAAGCTTGAAAATACACTGAAATAGGAATAAGATTATTTAAGTTAGAAAAACCTTAGGAGGCATACAATGTTAGAGAAATTACTAGCAAAAATTGAAGAAAATAAAGATCTGATGATTGATATTCGTCGCTATTTACACGAAAATCCAGAACTATCTTTTGAAGAAGTGAATACTTCTAAATACATCGCGGACTTTTACAAAGATAAAGATGTAGATATTCAAACAAATGTTGGTAATCACGGGGTTAAAGTAACGATTGATTCATGTAAACCAGGTAAAACGTTAGCTATCCGTGCCGACTTTGATGCACTACCTATCGAAGAAGCCACTGGTTTACCCTTTGCATCTAAAAACCCAGGTGTGATGCATGCATGTGGTCATGATGCCCATACTGCTTACATGCTTATCCTAGCTGATGCTCTAATCGAATTAAAAGATGAGTTCGAAGGTAAGATTGTTATAATTCATCAAGATGCTGAGGAAGTTCCACCAGGAGGAGCTATCGGTATGATTAAAGACGGTGTCTTAGACGGTGTTGATAATGCCTTTGGTATCCACGTAATGTCGAACAAACCATATGGAGAAATTCATTACGTATCAGGTGAAGCTCAAAATGGTCGTGCGAAATTTGTTCTTAAAGTACAAGGTGTTGGTGGACATGGTTCAAGTCCTCACGAAGCGAATGACGCGATTGTTGCGGCTAGTTACTTTGTAACAGCGATACAAACAGTTGTTTCACGTCGTTTAAGTCCATTCGATACAGGTGTTGTAACCATCGGTTCTTTCGACGGTAAAGGGTCGTTCAACGCTATTAAAGATTCAGTAGTCCTTGAAGGTGACGTTCGTGGTATGTCTGAAGAAGTACGTAAAAAAATAGAAGACGAAGTAAAACGTATCGTGAAAGGTCTTGAAGTTATGTACAACGTTACTTGCGAACTTGACTACGCAAATGACTACCCTGTTCTATACAATGATCCCGAATTAACAGAACACATTGGTGCAATTTTATCTGAAGCTAATCTTGAAGATGTTACAGGAGTTGTTAAAGCAGGACCAATGTCTCCATCAGAAGACTTCGCTTACTACGCTAAAGAAGTTCCAAGTTCTTTCTTTTATGTTGGTGCAGCCCCAGTAGATAAAGAAGCTTTCCCACATCACCATCCTAAATTAGATATCGAAGAAGGCTCAATGATGATTGCTGCTCGCTCAATGGCAACCGTTGTAGCTGATTACTTCAGTAATGATCAACGCGAGAACAAATAAATGATTACAGGCGTAGAAATTGATTTCGTTGTTGAAGACTCTCTAAAAGCACTTGAAATGTATCAAGCAATTTTTACTGATGCTTTAGAAGTCATTGAAAAGACAAGTTTCCCAACAGGTTTAAACGAAGCGGTGTTTACTTTATACGGCACTCGCTTCCACCTTTTGGATGCAAACGCTGAGTATAATTTATTAGCTCCTACAGAAGATGAGCCTAAAACTTTATGGTTTAATGTAATGGTGCCTAACATTAAGGATACCTTCCAAAAAGCGATTGATAATGGCGCTTTTGTCATTCAGGAACTCTCGCATATGCCTGAAATGGGTATAACCAATGGTATGTTCTTAGACAAAGCAAATTACATTTGGATGTTACATGAAATCCATGAAGAAGTTAGTTTTGAGAAACGCGAAGAATTTTTCAAAGATGAATTTAATTTAGATTAGTAATTTTTACACAAATACACCTTATTATTCAATTGACTAACAATCTTGAATAACAAGGTGTATTTGTATGTATATAATAAGTGCTGATTAATCGAAACTGTCTGAATCGGTCATTAAACGCTCTCGTTCTTCCATATTCGCGTTCTTTACTTCCCAGTGAACGACAACACTTAGAACTATTCTTAGAATTACAACTACGGTTAATACAATCAGTTCTTGTAAATCTCGAATAACGACCGTCTTAATAACCTCTGCCCCAAGTTTAAACTGTAAACTCAAAGCGAGGACTTCACCTAAAGTAATCGTAATCGCCTTATCATGAAAGTTAAAGCCAGATTTCATAAAAATCCAAAGTACCTTTAAACTACCGAAAAAAATAATAAAAATTCCGATTAATTCTAATATATGAATAATGGGTGGGCTAACAATTTGAATCAATTCTTCTAGGAACACTGATTCACAACTCCTTATACTTTTTATTTAATTTTACCGATATCTATCTAAAAGTACAAATGAAAAATGAGTTTGACAAAAAGAAATGAGATTCTTAAAATGAATGCATATTAAACTATTTTTTTATAACTAATATATTATAAAGGGAGGTAACTATCATGGAATACATTCAAATTTTTGGTCCAAATCACTTATTATATATTTCCGTTTTAATCTTCTTTACCTGCCTCTTGTTTATGAATCAAACGTATATTAGCAATCACCGTGAAACCATATCAAAATACATTCTGACTATTTCAATCCTTCAACAAATTTTATTATACGGTTCTTATGTCCTACTCGGTGAATTTACATTACAAGAATCCTTACCCTTCCACATTAGTCGGATTAATACCATTCTAGGTATCATTTTCTTATTTACTAAATCTGATAAATTATTTAACATCGTTGCCTATTTCTCAGTGTTTGCTTGGTTAAGTTTCTTAGTACCATCAAACATTGAACCGATTACGCATCCTAGAGGGGTGAGTTTTTTAACGAATCATGTTATTACATTGCTACTACCCTTCTACGGTATGATTGCCTATAACTATAAAGTTTATGCATCCGCACTTAAGCGTGTCATTCTATTGTTTTTAGTATACTTTGTCTTCGTGACGTTATTTAATCCAATTGTTAATGGTAATTACTTTTATCTTAGAGATAAACCCATCTTTTCTTCCGTACCTAATATCTTTTATTATCCGGGCTCAATTTTAGTATCTATCTTGCTGTTCTTTATTATTGAACAGATATTTCACTTAGTTCAAAGCAAATTTATTCACAAACAAACAGAGGGATGAGTTCTATTATGATCTCGTCCCTCTGTTATTATATTATTTAAAAACTCTATTTAACCAAGCTTTTGCTTGCATAGCTGTTTCACCATTTAACTCATGGGAATTTACCCAAAACGTTGTGACTTCTGCGCCGCGTGTCTCGAAGATATCAACAACATTCTCGCTATCATTTAACGAAACGATGGGATCATTTTCTCCCATTGATAAATAAATTGAAACATCTTTCATATCTTTTGTATTATGAGACACGTCCACTGGATACATTGGTGCAAAGAGTGCCCCTTTATTCACTTGACTGTCTTCTCTTAATAAGATATTGATTGCAATGTTTGATCCGTTTGAAAAGCCAACAAAGACTGCATCATCTAAATTAAAGTTATATTCTTTACTCGATTCAACGATAAACTGATGTAAAGCTTCTCCGCGTTGATTTAAGTCTTCAACATCATATACGCCTTCTTCTTTACGTTTAAAGTAGCGTAACATGCCATTATCTACGACATCTCCACGGATGGCTAAGATTGCTGCCTCAGGATCTAAAATCTCACCTAAGGGTAGTAAATTTGTTTCATTTCCACCCGTTCCATGTAACATAATGAATACAGGATGGTTTGCTTTTCCTTCTCTAAAGATATGTTCCATAAATTATTAACTCCTTTAATCTGGTCGGACTAAATCAAATTGCGTACCTAATTTGGCATAATCCGCACCGGCTAATCGACTCACAGGTTTCAGTTTGTCTGCTATAATATAGCCTGTGTCAACATCGTAAATCTCTTCTGCAAGATGAAAACCAACCACCTCTAGGATGATTAAATCCGCAACGATTAACCCTGATGCATCCGTAATTTCAACAGCTTTATACAACTGTGTCTCATAGCGGACGAGGGCTTCTTTAATCCCTGGTGTGCCAATCAATTCTGAGTTTATAAAGTTAAAGTTTGATACACTTAACTCACTCTCATATGCAGGCAATGTTGCTGATGTTGCATTAGCATCCTTTACGATTCGCTCATCTACAACATGAACCGTCGCTTCTTTCTTTGCGAGAATATTTCTTGAAGTGTCTTTTAGTTGACCATTCGATCGTTGTATCGCAATCGAAACGAGAGGTGGGTTGTTAGAAACAATATTAAAGTAACTAAAAGGTGCAATATTAATGACTTCATCTGATTGCGTCATCACTAATGCAATCGGCCTTGGAATAGTTGTACCTGCTAACTTCTTTTTATTGTCCTTTGAGGACATATTATCTGCTTTAAAAAAATGCATAAATCCTCCTATATTTCGAATTTTGGTAAAGCTTTCTCAATTTCTTCTCACTGGCTTTCATATTGTTCTGGAAGCAAAAGTTTTGTCCTAAAGCATTTAAAGGTTCATCGTCAGCAAAGCCTGGACCATCGGTCGCATATTCGAATAGAACATGGCCTTTTTCTCGCATGTACATCGCTTTAAAGTAATTACGGTCTTTTACTTCTGTGACATGGAAACCTTCATCTTGTAGATATTCGCACCATTCTTGCTGTTTATGATCGTCTTCCATTGACCAAGCCACGTGATGAACTGTTCCAACACCGTCTCTACCTCTCGCTGGTGCTTCTTTAGGTATAATAATGTGATGACGTTGTTCTTCCACTGTTTCTAAGTGGAAGAATTCTAATGTGGCTTCTAATTCCTCTAAACCGAGTTGGTCACGTAATGTATCTCTTGTTGCTTCTGGTTGGCTTGATAGCAACTCCACGCCGTAGTAACCTAAGATATCTGAATTATTATTCTCTTCATCAGTTTCGACGATTGCTAGGCGTAAAGTATGGTTATCTTCAAAGATAATTCCACGATTTCCAAACATATTCGATTCTTCAAAAATAACATCATGAGTTTCTAAATGTTTCTTCCAATGTTCTAATGACCCATTAGGTACTGAGAAAGCAATTCTTCCAACTTGCCCACTACCTTTAACACCACGATTACGCGTATCCCATGGGAAGAACGTTAAGATTGTTCCATCATCCTTACCCTTATTTGAGAAATAAAAATGATATGTATTTACATCGTCAAAATTAACTGTTTGCTTAATTAATTTTAAGCCTAAAACATCACGATAAAAGTGTAAATTTTCTTGAGGGGGACCTGCAATCGCAGTAATATGGTGTAAATGTTTCACTGGTTCCATATTATCAGCTCCTTATATTGTATTAATGATTTCAAAGTCGCCTGGCTATTATTTATTGCGCGTTGTATCAAATGGACGTACAGATGCTTCGATTTCGTCACGTTTTTCTTCTAAGAATGGCGGTAATGATAATTTTTCTCCTAACGATTCATATGGTTCGTCACCCATGAAGCCTGGTCCATCTGTAGATATTTCAATTAAGATGTGGCCAATTCGTGCATATATTGCTTCAAAGAAGAAACGATCTACCCAACCAGAGTGGCGAACGCCGATTTGGTCATATTTTGCTTCCCATGATTTAATTGCGGCATGGTCTTCAACTCTAAATGAAACGTGGTGAACTTCTCCGTAACCTTGGATTCCAACGGGTGTTTCCTCATCTTTACGTAAGATAACACGACCACCGTTTCCACCTTCACCAACTTCAAAGACGGCAACTTCCTCTTCTTCAATCATTGGTTTCATATTATAGATTACTTGTAATAAATGTTTGAAGTCATCAAAATAACTTACAGTAATTTCAATCGGTCCAAGCCCGTAGATAGCTTTATCTGTTGGTACTGGTCCATCTTGCCAAGGTGTTCCAGCTTCTACCCCTTCATTATTCTCGTCAGAGAATAAACGGTAGCGTTGACCATCTTCTTCTTCAAATTCTAAAACTTTTGTACCGAATAAATCTTCAATCTCACCATGCTTGACATCAAATTCTTTAAAACGGTTTAAGTAATATTCTAAAGCTGCATCGTTAGGAACACGTAAGCCAATACGCGAAATTGAGTTTGATCCATAAGTTCCTGAAGGGATATTCGGGAAATCAAAGAATGTTAAATCTGTTCCTGGTGATCCGATGTCATCCGCAAAGAATGTATGATACGTTTGGATATCATCTTGGTTTACTGTCTTTTTAACTAAACGCATACCTAAAATATCTGTGATAAATTTATAGTTTCTTTCAGCACTATTCGTAATCGCTGTAACGTGGTGAATTCCATTAAGTTCAAAATTGTTTGTCATAATAAAACTCTCCTTTATTTGTTGTCTATGCCATTCATTTTCTTCAATAAGAACCGTAGTTGTGCGAGTTCATTATCCGATAATTTATCAAATGATTCTCTAATCAATTCAGCATGCGATGGGAAGATGCGTTCAATTAACTCTTTCCCGCTAGGTGTTAAAGAGGCACGAATGATACGACGATCTTGTTCATTTACAATTCGCTCAACAAGTCCCTTTTCACATAATTTATCAATTAAGTAAGTAGTACTGCTGCTCGCAATTAGAATTTTCTCTTTTATTTGTTGAATAGGTTGTGGCCCTTTATTCAATAATAATTCTAGTACGGCAAACTCATTTAAGTTTAGACCGTGTTTTCTTGAGTCTTTTCTAACTGTTCTATCTAAAGTTTCGCTTGTTCTTTGGATCCCTACAAATGCTTTTAATGATTCTTCGGTTCTGTTCATTGTTGCTCCTCCTAAAAGATTGTTCATATTTTATTATCTCGTTTTCGAATTATAAGTTAAAAATTATAACCGAGCAAAAGCATTTAAAATTTTACTTTAAATGTTTACATCTCGATTTCGAATTAATGTTAACATGAATCAATTTAGAGGTCAAGTCTTTCACTTTTATTAGTGATCAATGAAGTGTTATCTCGACTCCGAAATAATACTAACATGGATATTTGTTCAATGCAAGTATTATTCTTGAATTCGTTTGAATGTCTTCAAATTGACACCCTCCATCATTATTGATAAATTCAATAGAGGAATAATTAAAGGATTGGTGAACGAAGTGACAATGAAACAAACGTTAAAAACAAATATCAATGTAATTCAAGAAACGATTGAAAATCATCTACCCGCTGGAAACGAGGAACCTACTGTAGTTGCAGTCACTAAGACCGTTGATGAAAAAACGATGCGTGATTTGCACGCTCTTGGAGTAAAACACTTTGGGGAGAATCGCCCCGATGTATTCTTAAAGAAATATGAAAATTTAGCAGATATTAATGACGAGATTCAATGGCATTTTATTGGTAATTTACAAACGAGACAAGTGAAGAAGATTATTAATGATATTGATTATCTCCATTCTCTGGACCGTCTCTCTTTAGCAAAAGAAATTCAAAAACGCGCTGAGCAGCCGGTTAACTGTTTCATTCAAGTTAATGTGAGTGGTGAAGATAGTAAATCTGGTTTCCAACCCGACGCGTTGGCTGACACTTTAAAAGAGTTAGAAGCATATGATAAGTTAAATATCATTGGCCTAATGACAATGGCTCCTATTGATGCCAGCCAAGAGGAAATTCATGAATATTTCCGCTTTTTAAAAGAGTTACAAGTTGAAGTGGAACAAAGTAACTTTACAAATGCTCCTTGTACAGAAGTTAGCATGGGCATGAGCCAAGACTATCCCATCGCTGTTTCAGAAGGAACTACTTTCATACGTGTAGGTACTGCCTTTTTCAAAGATGCTTTATAAGTAAAAAAACAACAGTTCAAAAAAATCGAGCTGTTGTTTTTTGTTTATTAATAATATGGTTGACCATTCGATTGTGTCCAAAGCACAACTTTATCTTGCGCCAAACTCTGTTGGACGTCGATAATACGTTGATTTGTACTGCCTCTGAATTGCCTTGTGAGGTCTTTTTTATTAATGTCAAAACGCCCATCGACTAAAACATCGATAAGGGATAATAGTTCCAACTTATCTTCAGATTCTAAAAGTAATTCTTCCCATGTATAACCAGTCCATGACCAAATATCTTTAGTCTGCTGGTATTTTTCTCGGATTGCTCTACATAAAGGGACTACGATATTGGTATTTAACATAGGCTCTCCGCCTAGTAAAGTTAAGCCTTGGCAATATGATGCCGCGAGATCTTCAATGATTCGCTCTTCCAATTCTTGCGTATAAGGTGTGCCGTAGTTAAAGTTTTGTGCGACACGGTTGTAACAACCGACACAGGCAAAGGGACAACCACTGACGTAAAGACTACATCTGACTCCTTCGCCATCTACAAAATTATATGGTTTGTAATCTGCAATCTTTTCTAGACTCAAATCTTTGGCTAGCCATTCTTTGGGTTTGGGATTTTTCATTCGAGTACGCTCCTTGAATCATTTGCTAATTTCGCTTTCTGATTGCGTTTCAATTTCACGACACTCTCCGGAATATGTTTCACTCGCGCGTTAATTTCTTTATGTCTTCCACGCACCATCGGTCTTTTCTGTGGATTACCTAAATAGCCACAAGTTCTCTTTACAACGTCTGATGTGTCAGGATTTTGATTGCCACATTGAGGGCATTTAAAACCACGTTCGGTCGCTTCAAACTCTCCATCAAAGTCACATTCATAACAATGATCAATCGGTGTATTCGTTCCTAGATACCCAATCTTGTCATAAGCGAAGTCCCATACTGTTTCTAATGCTTTTAAATTTTGGCGCATATTCGGATATTCACAGTAATGGATAAACCCGCCACTACAGTATTGTGGGTAGTCTTTTTCGAATTCAATTTTTTCAAATGGGGTCGGGTTCTTTCTGACATCATAATGGAAAGAATTCGTATAATAATCTTTATCGGTAATGTCAGGAATCGAACCAAATTGTTCTTTATCCATGCGGCAAAATCGGTCTGTTAAACTCTCAGATGGAGTGCTGTAAACACTGAAATGATAGCCATACTGATCGCCTAACTCGTCAGCTTTAGCTTTAAGCGTTTTAATCACTTCTAGTGTGAATTCTTTTGCTTCTTCTTTCTCTTCCCAAGCCGAACCATAAAAAGCTGTCGCCACTTCATATAATCCGATATAACCCAGCGACACTGTTGCGCGTTTATTTTTAAATAATGTATCGACGGAATCCTCTTCATTCAATCGTTCACCAAATGCTCCATACTGATATAAGATGGGTGCGTTCTCTGGTAAAGCTTCCTTCACTCTCTCCACACGATACACTAAAGCGTCAGTCATAATATCAAGTCTTTCCTTTAATAATGACCAAAATTGTTCTTTATTCTCACGAGATTCAATCGCAATTCTTGGTAAATTCAGTGTGACAACTCCCAAGTTCATTCGACCATCATTGACTTCTTTTCCGTTCTCATCTTTCCAACCTTGAAGGAATGATCGGCACCCCATCGGCACTTTAAAACTGCCTGTCAACTCAACTAATTTGTCATACATTAGAACATCTGGGTACATACGGTTAGCTGTGCATTCAATCGCTAGTTGTTTGATGTCATAATTAGGATCTACTTCTTTTAAGTTCACTCCGTCTCTTAATGTAAAAACAAGTTTAGGGAAGATTGCGGTTCTTTTCTCGCTACCCAAGCCTTCTAATCTGACTTTCAAAATCGCGAATTGGATTTCTCTTTCAATCCACGAAGTTCCTAAACCAAAGCCAAGTGTTGTAAAAGGGGTTTGTCCTTGAGACGTATACAGTGTATTGATTTCATATTCTAAACTTTGCATCGCATCATAAATATCTTTTTTCGTTTTACTCATCGCAAATGCTTTTTGTTTATCCTCATCTTCAATCCACTCATGCGCCATCTTTAAATTCTTTTGATAGTTTTTCTCACCATATGGAGCTAAAATCTCATCAATTCGGTTGGCACTTGTTCCGCCGTACTGACTACTTGCAACGTTGGCAATGATTTGAGCCATTTGAGCCGTAGCCGTTTGGATCGATTGGGGTGATTCGACTTGTGCATTTCCAATTGTAAATCCTTCATTAAACATTGTTTCAAAGTCGATTAAGCTACAATTTGTCATCGGTGCATAGGGTTGATAATCCAAATCATGGTAGTGTATTTGCCCTTTTAAATGAGCGTTAGCGACATGAGGTGGTAACATCTTTAACCCAATGGCTTTAGCTGTGACACCGGCAGTCAAATCTCTTTGTGTATTAAAGACACGACTATCTTTATTCGCATTCTCGTTCACAAGTGTACTTTCTTTTCCAGTTAGGGCTTTGATACTTTCATTGATATCAACAGCTTTTATACGTTCCTGATCTCTTTGAACCCGGTGGCTAATGTAAGCTTGAGCAACCTCATAGTATTCAGAAGCAACGAGTACTTCTTCCGTTACGCGCTGTATTTGATTAATCGTCAATTCTTGACCGTATCTACTTGATAGTTTTGTAATGATTTCTTCAACTAATTCTGATAATTCAGTATTTATCATTGTTTTATTATTTGAATATACATGAATAAACGCATTGTTAATCGCAGATTTTATTTTGTTAGGATTAAAATTAACGACTCGCCCGTCTCGTTTGATGACGATCCAATTTGTTATACTTTCCTTGATATCTTTAAATATTATATCCATTTCCATCCTCCTCAAACACAATATATAGTGTACACTTAATAATAATAGCACATATATTGTGTGAGTCTAGGGATTTCAATGATTCTATAAATAATATTTATCTAAAATTCAAAGTAATTGCGGTGTGAAGGGATTGGGAGGAATGATATTTTGTCTACGATGATAATGACAGAAATAAACGTAGTCCATGAATAAACCGAGTATGTCTCTGGTTGTCCACGATTATAAAACTAGCATAGTGCCGGAATCGAGTACTCGAATTGAACCCGAATGCAGGTTTGCCCATTTTCCCAACAAAAAAAGAGCTGCAACCACAGCTCCTTCAATCAACACTTATTATTCTATGACTAGCATGTTATTATCATCGAACTTCCAGCTATCACCATATGCAACCTCCCAATAATAACCGTCAAGATCTTAGAAGCAACCACTATACCCGTCCCAATCCGTAGGTTTAGGATATTTCGCGATCGGCCCACCAGCAGACTCAACCAGTTTAACAAATTCATCCACTTCAACTTTAGTTTTAAAGTTGATTGCTAATGTATTCCACTAAGCCTGTATTAATGACTGGAGGGTTGGTTGGATTTATTTCATTAGCTAAATTTTCCAGTGAGAATAACTCTAATTTTGTCCCTTCCATATCAAAAAATACAATCGGTGGGTTATCAGCCTCTTCATAGGTTTTAAAACTGATTTCTTTGTAGAATTTCATTGCCTTACCAATATTTTTGACACCTAAAGCAATTAAGTTAATTCGATTCATATTCATGACTCGCTTATTAATTTTTCTAAAAAAACGCTTAGACCTACACAATGATTGTTGTATACCTAAGCGGTAATCAGTTCCAACGGCTTACTCAGCTGTTTCGTCAGTGTTGTTAGATGCTTCTAGGCTCGAATTCTCGACACTTTCGCTGCTCTCTTCGCTATCTTCAATTGTATTGAGTTCCACAATATTTCCGTCAGCATCGACTTCAGCCATGACGTAATCTATTGAGTCAGTTTCATTACTATTTCGAATCCAAGCATACAGCCAGCTTTCATCTTCGAATCGATATGTTATCTCTGAGGGCTCACCAATTAATTCCTGTAACTCTTCAAATGTAGTAAACTCACGATTGTCACTCTCTGCATCTTGCCAAGTTTCAATTTCTTCTAAGGTAATGTTTAATGGCTCAAAGGCCGTCTCATTCACTAGCAATAAATTCACTTCTGTTAAATAAGGCGCAGCGAAGCCCTCTTCTGGTTCTGTACTTTCCACAGCTTCTGTCGAAGCTGCTTGTGCATTACTTGCTTCCGCTGCCTTTTCTTCTGAGAAGATTTGTGCATATAGAATAGCTGATTCTTCATCATTTATTGAATAATACAATAAGAATTCACTTGCACCTGCATCAAACGTTTCAGCAGGCTCGCCCGCTAATTCAATCACTTCTTTTTTAGTCATTCCGGTTGAACCTTCGGAAATGAGCGTCTCAAACGTAGACTTCAATTCATCTAGAGGTGTTTGGGACAGATCGTCATAGGCTCTAAACCAGCGAATATAATTCACTTTATCCTCTTCAGTTAATTCAACTTGTTCCAATTCTTCATCACTTGTACTAGAACTACTTTCTGATGCTGCTATTCTTATTGGGCTGATTAGCATCACGAATAACATCGCTACTAAAAACCCTTTATTTCTATGACTCAACTCTATCCATCCTCACTTCAGATTGTTACTTTAGACAAGTATAGCATAGCCCACGATTTTTCTAAATACTTATTGTCTTCGCTTATTTATTGTGATGAATTGTAAAATTAAGTGCGACAAATAAAGAAACCCATAACAGGTTCGTGTAAAATGTTAGTAACGACAAAAACATAAACACGGAGGTCTGTTATGAGCTACACACATCTTACCATAGAGGAACGTTCAAAAATAGAAATACTCTATCAAGAAGGCTATAAAATTAATCGCATTGCTCAATTAATCGGGCGCCATCGGTCAACGATTTATCGAGAACTTAAACGATGCCTTTCAGATCAATACCAAGCTCAGAATACCCATGAAGGTGCCAATCAACGTGTACGTCTTAAGGGTAGAAATCCTAAGTACACGGTTGAGCTACTTAAAGACATTCAAGATAAATTAGAACGTACATGGTCACCTGAACAAATTGTTGGACGAGATTATCAGGGAAAACTTTCCTTTAAATCCATCTATAACTGGATTTACCAAGATATCTTAAAGGTGCCCCTAACTGTCTTAAGACACAAAGGAAAAAGTCGAGAGCCTCAAGAAACGCGAGGAAAGTTTAATATCGGCACTCCCATCTCAAAACGCCCCAAATCTGTGAAGAATCGAAAAGAGTTCGGGCATTGGGAACTCGACACCGTTGTTTCTTCACGAGGCAAGAGTAAAGGTTGTTTTGCGAGCTTTGCAGAACGAAAAAGCCGTATGTATATTGCTTTACCCATGCCAAATCGCTCTAAAGTTGCTATGCAAACTGCGATTGAAGATTTGAGAGAAAACTTACCTAAGGAAGCTTTAAAGTCCTTTACCTCAGACCGAGGAAAAGAATTTGCTTGTTATCCTGAGGTCGAAGCAGCAGGGATTGATTTTTATTTTGCCGATGCTTATAGTGCCTGGCAAAGAGGAACCAATGAGAACTCTAACGGTTTACTACGTGAGTTTTTTCCTAAGAAAACAGACCTCGCTAGAGTGATTACCCAAGAACTCAACCAAGCTTTGTGGTTAATGAATAATCGTCCTAGGAAATGCTTAGATTACCAAACACCCTTGGAAGTATTTTTACACGAACTCTTATTAATTGAGTAAATAAATTGTCGCAATAATTATTGCAATTCAACTTGTAAAAAAAACTTGATTGCTTCGTATAAGTAATCTGCTGCACCTTCAGTAATATCTTCATAGTATTTCTTGAAACGCTCATCTTGTGTATACATTTGAGCTAAGCCAATATGTGCTTCTTCAGAGTATAAATCATCTGGCCAAACCATTATTAGCCATTCTTTATGTAATTCAGCAACATGTTGCCCATCTGCACTTTCAGGTTTCCCTTCTGGTACAGCATTAACTAAAGCCTTACTGATTTCTTCATTAAGCTTTTCAATACGTTCATACTGTTCTTGCGTTAAATTACCAAATTTTTTATTTGATGAATCAATGACAGCTTCATTGTATTTTTCTCTGATTTCCTTACCATATTTTTCTTCATTGGCGTTAATTTGTTGTTTTTTAAATCCTTCAAATTCTTCTTTAGACATTGTTAAGTCCTCCTTGTAAATTTTAATTGTGTTTTCGACTGTATTCATCAATTGACTAATACGGTCTTTTTCCGATTTGAGGTGTAGGTAATGTGTTTCCAACGCTTTAATACGATCAAATTCGGAAAAATTAATAATCGCATGAATTTCCTCTAATGTGATGCCAAATTCTCGGTAAAACATTATTTGTTGCAACATTTTCACTTCATCTTCACTATAAACTCGATACCCATTCTCTTCGACATACGCAGGTTTTAATAAATCAATCGTATCCTAATGACGCAAAGTCCTTGTACTAATACCGGCTAATTTTGCTAATTCTCCAATTGAATAACTCATTTCCTCACCTCTTCATACAGATTACACCTTAACGCTACGTCAAGGTCAAGCGCTTTTAAAATGTTATCCAAAATAATAAAAAATCAGCCGGTGCATTCAATGCATCGACTGACTTAACTTTATTGAGTTGCTTTTTGCTGTTGCAATTCAACTAACTTCTTATTGCGTTTGTAATAGGCTGGAACTAAAGTAAGTACAGCACCTAACCACGCCATTGGATTGGAGATAACTGGACCGGCAAAGCCAATAAGCCCACTTAAACCAAACGCCGCAATGATTCTCATCGTTAATTCCATCACTCCTGCGACTGTCGGGATAAAACTATCTCCTAAACCTTGCAGAGTGTAACGAAGGATAAATAGAATCGCTAAAATCCAATAAAATGGACCGGTTAATTGGAAATAGTATTGTCCGTAACTTCTCAGAACTTGTTTGGAAGAACTGTCTCCGAAGACACTCGTTAATTCTCCACCGAATAAGAATAAAACAACTGAGAAGAGTATTGACACGGATATCGAAAGAACAAGCACTTGCTTTACGCCTCTTAAGATACGGTCGTATTTTTTGGCACCGAAGTTTTGTCCAACATACGTGGCCATTGATACTCCAAATGACATTAGAACAAAGACGACAATTTGATCAATCTTTTGAGCTGCTGAGTAACCTGCAACGGCTTCAGCTCCTAATGTATTTAAGGCAATTGTTACAGACATTGATCCAATCGCAATAATTGAAGATTGAAACGCCATTGGGAATCCAATCCGGCAATGTTGAATCACTTCATCTTTACGCATCTTAAAATGTCTTGCTTTAACTTTTAATAAATAAACTTTCTTTTGAATATAGAATAAGCAAATTAAAGAGGCGATTAATTGTGATACCATTGTCGCAGTCGCTACCCCAGCTACTCCCATATCAAAAACTAGGATAAAGATATAATCTAAGATAATGTTAATCACAACCGCAATGACTAAAGCAATCACCGGTGTCCGACTATCTCCTAAAGCTCTCATTAAGTTACTTAACATATTGAATAGAATGGTAATAGCCATAAATCCAAAGATAATAATTAAATAATCATAGGTGTACTGAATGATTTCAGCCGGCGTATTCATTAAATAAAGAATATCCCATAAGAAAAACATACTCAATGCCGTCATCACAATAACGACTAAAGTCGATAGTACCCCATTGATTGCGACACTTCGACTGACCTTTTCATAATCACGTGCCCCGTACGCTTGCGCCGTTGGAATTGCCATTCCAGCAGTGAACCCTTGCGAGAAACCAACCACAAAGAACATGACACTCCCTGCTGCACCAATACCTGCTAGAGCATTCACGCCCAACGTCCGTCCGACAATGAAGGTATCCACCATGTTATAGAATAATTGAAAAATATTACCTATAATTAAAGGTATAGAAAATAATAGAATTTGTTTGATCGGTGTTCCCGACGTCATATCTTTCACAAACGTGTTCCTCCTACTTTATTTATTTCTTACGTAAGTATATGTTAAAAGTTTTTAGGTTACAACATTAATCAATGTAAATATAAAAACCTAATGATAGCAACTAGGTTAATCATTAGGTCTAAACTTTTAAATTAGAATGTTAATTCACTTTCAAGATCTAACTCATAGTAATGTTCTTTGTATTCAACATTCGAACGAATGAGTTTATATATGACCGATGCAATAGGCACTCCTAGGAAGAAGCCGGCAGGTCCTAAGAGCCCCCCACCAATCGTTACCGCAATGAAAGTCCAGATACCTGGTAAACCAATCGATCCACCAACAATTCTTGGATAAATCGCATTACTTTCAAGCTGTTGCAATACGATATTGAATAGAAGGAAGAAGAGTCCTTGAATCGGGTTTTGAACGAAGATTAGCATCGTTCCAATAACAGCTGATAAGATCGCCCCGACCATTGGTACTAAGGCCAGTGCTCCTGATAGAGCGCCAATCATACCTGCATAAGGGAAGTTAAATATCATCATACCCACAGTTACTAACGTTCCGTAAATAATCGCTTCGATTAACATTCCCGTAATAAAACTAGAGAATGATTCATTCGTCACTCTTAAGACATACTTCAAACGTCGGAAGTGGTCTCTCTTCATATAAGCACGCAGTACGCGTTTAACTTGTCTTTGTATCTTTTCTTTTGAAAGTAAGGCGTAAATTGCGACGACTAATATAACAACTAATCTAAATAAAGATGACGTTAATAATTGGAAAGTCGTAAACGTTGACCCTAAAATGTTATTAGCAAAACTCGCCGCATCTCGGGCAATATTTTCCCAATTAATATTTAAGTTGTTAATCAATGTATCAATTTGAGGATAAATCTCTTCAAGATCCTCAATCCACCTTTGAATATATTCAACCATTAATGGTAAGTTTTCTAATAAAGTTTGTACTAGGGAAATTAATTGTGGAATGATGAGCCATAACACTAGAACAATAACAATAATAACTGTAATCAGTGCCAGTAATATCGAAACTGGACGTCTTGCACGAATAAGTAGCTCATTATCCGTTTCTGGAAACCAGAACCCCTCATACATCACCATAATTAAATTCAAAATATATGCAAATACAAACCCATAAACAACAGGAGAAATTACATCCCAAAGCTCTCTCAAGCCAGCAAAAATGTGCTGATAATTAAAAATAACTAGAATAAATACTGCAGCTAAACTAACGTACTTCATGACCATTCGATCTAAACGGCCTAATTTATCCATTAAATCCCCCCCTCTATATGCACATATACTATACCATGTTTTTATTAGCGATTACGAACAGTTTCATTACAATGTGGAGTTATTTTATACTTGCCAGACAACTAATAACATTGACATAATAATAATCGAAATGATAATAGATAATGAATTTATAATTGCTGATAATTCAAAATTCTCCCCATACATCCGTGTATACATTGTTGCAACGCCTGAAACCGGCGCAAAGGCAAGAATCGCTAAGGTTTGCCGAATTTCTAAACTAAATGGTAATAAAAAATATAATAATGTTGAAATCCCTGCTGCTACAACATAACGACCAGATAATGTCTTAATTAAGAGCCGGACATGTTCCTTATGAATCCTTAAATCTAAGGCAACACCAATCATAAACATCGACAAGAACGTATTCCCATTCCCAATAATTTGGGTCACATCCGTAACAAAACTTGGTAATTGTAGTGAAAAAAGCGATAGGGTAATCATCACAATATAGACAATAACTGAAGGTGAACTCATCATCGTGCGGAAGATATACCCAATATTAATCTTACTCTCCCCGTCCCTGACACTCTTTGCCATACCATAGTTTCCTCCTAAAACCATGAAAGCACTCCCGGCATCGAACAAGCTTACTGCCAAAATCGCTACTTCAGAGAAAAAGAAAGAAATAAAAGGTAAAGAAAAGTTTCCAATATTATAACCATTCATATTCAACATTAAAAAACCTTTCTCTGTTGGTGTTTTACCTAACAAATGCGAGAATATAATATACACCCAATTACATAAAAATCCAATAATACTAATAATAATCAGTGTTGGAGGAAAGCTCAATCCATTTAAATTTGAAATAATTGCACTCGGTAACGTTAGATAAAAAATTAATTTAGAAATCGTATCAAAATCTCTTTCCCTGACAAAGTAACCTCGAGTTGTTAAGACATTTGCCAATATAATAACTGACACTAGAACTGCCGCTTTAATAATTGTTTCGACCATTATGTTGTCCTTTCTATCCGTTTGATATGTGCGTCGTAAGTACATGCATGCCAAATTACCATCTATACTCTTGGTGATTATAATTTGCTTGATCAATTAAAACTTGTAGATAACGGTTCATCGACTCTGTATAAGGACTAATTAGTTTCTCAAAAGTATCTTCGTAGGCAGAGACAGTTGCTTCCCAAATATTCGAGATATTTCCAGCAAAGAAAGCTAAATTTAATTCCTGTGTTAACTGTTTTAATTCATCTTTTCGATCTTTATTGGAATCCAATTTCTCATTTGCTTTAGTAAAGACTTGTTTGAGGTAAGTATCATAATTGAGTAAATTTGGATCTTCTGTCTTAGTCTCTTTTGACCAAGCATCCATATCTAATTTTATTTGTTGATACGACTTCTGGTTCTTATCAATCACAACTTCGCCAATCACACTCGGTTGAACAGCAAACGCTCCTGTCGCAATGTCAGTCACTTGCCCTTCTTGCGCGATATGTTGAGCATGCATATGCCCACTCAATGTTACAGGTATTTGATATTTTTCTAAAATATTCTTCAAGCTATCATAATTACCCAACACAAAATTCTGACCCATCAATTCAAAATGCGGAATAGAACTATGGTGTAAAACAACCGTCACTTCAACGTCTGCTTCCGTAATAGTCCTTAATTTATCCTCCAACCAAATGAGGGTTTCGTCTCTCAATTCTCCTTTAGATACGGGCGGTTGGTCATTGCCTTCTCCATGATAAATATTACTATCTAACATTACTAACCAATGATCGCTCATTAATTGAGTAATATAACTTAAGCTCGCATCATCTTGGTAAGTTGCTTCTCCATAGCCAAAGGAATTCATTAATTTTTTAAATTCTGCGGGAGTAATTTGTTTATCCCTCACAGCTCTACTATCAGTAAATGAACTTGCCCAACCATTGTTAATATCATGATTGCCAGGTATCACAAAAACTTCCGTACCTAAAGCTTCGATTTTTGCAAATGCTTTCTGAAGTTCGACTAAACTTTGATACTCTCCGTTTAAAGTCAAATCACCTACAACTAATAAAGCATTCGGTTGCTGTTCTGCCTTTTCGATTTGATAAGCAAGGGCTTCAAGCCGTTCATTGGAGTAAAAAACTTCCAGACCAGCACCAGTATCTTGTAATTTCTGAATGCGGCGCCCTTCAACATATAAGCTTGGTGATAAATGATGGACATCGGCCACAACCCATAATCTCAAATCGGACTGCGCTTTAGACGCCTGTGCGCCAGTCATTGCAAAGAAAATACAAAGAAAGAATACTAAAAACTTAAAAACCTTTCTCATTATCAACCTCCTCCTTTCAAGAACAAACAAAAAAGACTATGAGAAATCTCATAATCTTATTATCCTATATTATTGAATGAATTCAATCTATATATCTCTAGATTCTGTTTCTTTATTAAACTCAATATCTATATCATACACGGGGATGGGCTCTCGACTCGCTTTATCAAGTGTTTGTAGTAGTAGCATCAACCAAGTAAAAGCAAGGGCAAATGAAACAATTTCAAATCCTGTTAAAGTAATATACCAGCCAGTTAAATAATAATAAGTAACAACGAACAACATAATACCTAACACATAAGATGTAATCACAAATTCTCGTGACACCTTAGGCACAAACCACTTGATGCTGATAATCATTGCGATAATCATATATACTAGCATGCCTGCAGATTGGTTATGATATTTAGGCATATTTCCCGGTCCATCACTTGGGAAATAACCAACAAGTCCTAGGCAAATTGCTGTAATCGTAAGTAATATTCTTAGGATTGTTAGTGGACGGTGTTTTAGATAAATCTTCTTTAAACCAACAAATAAATTATCCACTAAAGCGATCATCATAAACGCAGACAACATTAAAGTGAAGTTAAATTGCCAAGCACCACTCGCCTCTTGCGTTCCTAAGAAACTTAAATTTCGCTGCCACCACTGTGCCTCACTATTGGTAATCATTGAGATAATCACTCCACTTAAAATGACCAAAACTAATAATTTGGTCATTAAAGACGTCGAAAGGATCATCACAAAACTGATCATGACATAATTAACAATTGATATAAAGATAAAAGTCAGTAAGGTTGATAAATAAATATCTAAAACTAAGCCTTCAAATAATAAATCTAAGAGGTAGAAAAAGAATAATATGGCTAAAGCAATGATGATGGCGAAAGATAATAATATCGTTGGAACATTCCGCCAATAAATATTCTCCAAATTGGATAATCTTTTTCTTTTACCTACGATAAAAGCAATCGCAAAAGTAATGACTCCACTTATCGACCCAATCAGCAAAATCGCACTCGCAATCGAAATACGTCCCATTAATTGAATAAATAATTGCTCTCGGGAATTGAAAAAAAGAAAATATATCAAAGTTCCAATCACTGCAGGTATTAAGAAATTACGTAAAGCAAGTTTCTGATGATTGCTTGAATGATTATTTGACTTTAGTACATATTCTTGACCATCTATCTTAAGTATCGCTTGATTGAATTGATTTACGCCAGACACTTCATCATTCACTATAACCCTTAGTTCTTTATCCTCATGGCTTCCCATTATGCACCTCGTATTTTATTAATATTATGCTCCCTTATTCAACTACTTCAATCATATAAAATCTAATTGCTTTAATTAAAGCTTCTTTTTTTGTATTTTCAAATGTACAAAATGAAGCAAAATGTATTTTCTGTCCTGATTTTGCAATGACAACACCATCCGCTGCTCCATATTTCCCATGGGATAAAATACTCAGTAAATTTAAACTACTTAACTGTATATCTTTTTTATCAAAATAAGTGATTAATTCATCAATCCCATTTATTGTTTGATCGCCGTTAATTTCCGTTTCTACAGTAGGATTAAGTGTTTCCTCTAGATTAGATTGCTTTCCAACAAAAATGCCTATAATAAAGTCTCTAATAACACGTCTTTTCGGCGCATTGTCACAACTTAAATCACCTAACAATAAAAAATCTGGCTTATATGGATGTGGTTCGGCGTCACTAAATGTTAAGTCGATATCAGTTAAGGCTGATTCTAATATGTTGATCGATTTTTGTCCCATTCCATGTAGCTTTAATAATTCATCTTTACTAAAATCAGCTACTTCCTCAAGCTGTGTTACATCAATTGTTTGAAGTGCGTTGGTAGCAACTTTTCCAATATTAGGTAAAGCGTGTGACATATTACCCTCTCCTTCAGTTTTTTCACTGTATATCACTATATTAATATATATAAGCCCATACTAAAAGGAGAAAATGCCTGAATTCAAAGATAAGCGTGAATAAGCTTACCTCAACAAGTGGAAGAATTAGTTTATAATATTCCACTTAAGCACCTCAGCTGAAACAATTTATTTTTATTCTTCTAGCTAGATGCAACTCAAAACAAAAAAACGTATAAGCCTAACTTGCGCAAGCAAGGCTTATACGTATATAAAGGGGATCAAATTTAGGTATTACTAGATTCGTTGGATAATATTAATTGTAGTTTGCTTGTCTTTCTTTATATCCGTAATAAGCATCTTCTAGGATTTCTTTCATTTCGCTTACTAAAGCTAAGCGCGGATTCACTGGAGTACATTGGTCTTCAAAGGCTAAGTAGGCGATATCTTCAGCTTTATCCATGAAGGCTGTTTCATCAACGCCTTGGTCTTTAAGACTCATCTGAATTCCAACACGTTCTCCGAGTTCGAACACAGCTTGAGCTAAGTTTCTCACGCCTTCTTCTGGAGTTTTTGCATCAAGTCCAATTAATTTAGCGATGTCTTGATATTTTACATCCGCTTTGTAGTAATTGTATTTTGGCCAGTTCGCTTGTTTCGCTGGTCGTGTTCCGTTATAGCAAATAACGAATGGAAGTAAAATCGCATTTGTTCGACCGTGAACTGTGTGGAAAACTCCACCAATCTTATGAGCCATTGAGTGGTTAATTCCTAAGAAAGCATTACCAAACGCCATCCCAGCCATAGTTGAAGCGTTATGCATTCTTTCACGTGCTTCTGGATCGTTATATTTTACTGAAGCTTCTAAGTTTTCGAATACAATCTTAATTGCTTGTAAAGCCAGTCCATCAGTAAAGTCGTTAGCCATCACTGATACATAAGCTTCGATCGCGTGTGTTAACACGTCCATCCCTGTGTCAGCTGTAACAAAATCTGGTACAGTCTCAACTAAAGCAGGGTCTACGATTGCGACTGTTGGTAGTAAAGAATAGTCCGCTAATGGGTATTTCATATTATTTTTTTTATCTGAGATAACTGCAAATGGTGTCACTTCAGATCCTGTTCCTGATGTCGTTGGAATACCTACATACTTCGCTTTAGACCCAAGTTCTGGGAACTTAACTGCTCTTTTACGAATGTCTAGGAATTTTTGAACTAAATCTCTAAAGTCTACTTCTGGTTGTTCGTAGAATAACCACATGACTTTAGCCGCATCCATAACAGATCCACCACCAAGGGCGATAATTGTATCGGGTTGGAATTGAGCCATCGCTTCAGCTCCACTTCTAACAGTTGTAATATCTGGATCTGGCTCAACTTTATGGAAGATTTGGTAATTTACTTTGTTTTGGCGTGCCTCAAGTTGGTCGATAATTCTTTGAGTAAAGCCGAGTTTCATCATTGATTCATCCGTAATAATCATGACACGTTCAACATCAGCCATTGTTTTTAAATATTGGATTGAGTCACGTTCGAAATAGATTTTTGAAGGTACTTTAAACCATTGCATGTTATTGCGTCGTCTCCCAACTGTTTTAATGTTAAGTAAATTCAATGCTCCGACGTTTCCACCAACTGAGTTTCGTCCGTATGATCCGCAACCTAGAGTTAATGATGGGATGAAGGCATTGTATACATCTCCGATTCCCCCGAATGTTGAAGGAGAGTTCCAAATAACTCGAATGGCTTTAACTTGACGGCCGAATTCATTCGCTAATTCTTGATTTTTTGTATGAATCGCAGCTGAGTGACCTAATCCAAAGAACTCAACCATTTGTGCAGCTTTTTGAATTCCATCTTCAGTTGTTTCTGATTTCAATAAAGCTAAGACTGGAGATAGTTTTTCGCGTGTTAATGGTTCGTTTGGTCCAACTTCTGACACCTCTGCTACTAGAATATTTGTTTCTTCCGGAACGGTGAAACCTGCTTGTTCTGCAATCCATGTCGCTGGTTTCCCAACAATTTCATTATTTAATTTTGCGCCAGCACAGTTTTCACTGAATGCTTTAGAACCGAAACAAAATTCCTCTAATAGTGCTTTCTCTTTTGAATTTACGATATAAGCATGATAGCTTACTAATTCATCTTTAAATTCTTTATAGATTTCTTTATCAACAATTGCGGCTTGTTCAGAAGCACATACCATTCCATTATCGAATGATTTACTTAATACGATGTCATAAGCTGCTTGCTTAACGTTTGCTGTCTTTTCAACGTAAGCTGGCACATTTCCTGCCCCAACCCCTAAAGCTGGCTTACCACATGAATAAGCCGATTTAACCATGGCATTTCCACCAGTGGCTAAGATTGTTGCAACCCCATCGTGATTCATTAATGCATTCGTTGCATCTAACGATGGTTCTGTAATCCATTGCACACAGTTTTCTGGTGCACCTGCTTCAATCGCTGCATCTCGAACGATTTGAGCAGCGTGGGCTGATGACTCAAGTGCTGCCGGGTGAAATGAAAAAATGATTGGGTTACGAGTTTTTAATGCGATGAGCGCTTTGAAAATAGTTGTTGACGTCGGATTCGTTGTCGGAGTGATGGCGCAAATAACTCCAACAGGTTCAGCAATTTCTGTAATCCCCGTCACTTCATCATCACTGATAACACCAACAGTCTTCATATCTCGCATGTAATTTACAACGTGCTCACAAGCAAATAAGTTCTTTGTCGCCTTGTCTTCAAATACACCACGGCCAGTTTCGTCAACTGCATGTCTTGCTAAAGTACCATGTTGATCTAAAGCTGCAACTGAAGCTTTCGCTACAATGTGATCAATTTGCTCTTGATTAAAATGATCGTATTCCTCTAAAGCAACCAAACCTTTTTCTACTAAACCATTAATCATGTAATTAACATTTCCAATAACTTCTTTTTC
Organism: Ruoffia halotolerans; assembly: GCF_014049385.1. GTDB lineage: Bacteria > Bacillota > Bacilli > Lactobacillales > Aerococcaceae > Ruoffia > Ruoffia halotolerans. The sequence goes on from NZ_JACAOA010000001.1 coordinate 45,408, forward strand.
AATTAATTCCGTCATTGTTACGCTCCCCTTTTCTTTATCTTTGATTATATGTTACTCTTTTCACAAACAAAAGTAAAGAGGTTAATTATTATAAATGCTACTGTAATAGGTTTTTATAAAGTATTGTAACAGTTATCTATGCTGTTTCATTCAACGACAAATCTCTATATGTGATTAGTTGAACATAATCGCAGCTCTGTTATATAACAACATTGATGTTGTTTTATTGATATTAATATTTCTTTGATTATACTGGTAATATTTGCTAGAAATACAAAAAAAGCGCAACACTGTTTTATAGTGTTACGCTTTAATTATGTCGCTTTATTTAATCATCTAAATATCCTTTATAGCGTTCTGTTCTCAATAATCTTTTAGCATTTTCGACCCGTTCTGTAGTCGGTGGTTCGACTCCTTCCAAACGGTATTTAATTCCGAGTGCCTCATATTTATAGACACCTAGTTTATGATATGGAAGTACCTCGAACTTGCGAACATTCGATAAAGTTTCAACATAATCGCCTAATCGGATCAGATACTCATCGTAATCCGTACGCGTTGGAACAAGTACGTGTCGAATCCAAACAGGTATATTCAACTCTGAAAGTAACTCAGCCATTTGCATGATATTCTCATTACGCACGCCTGTTAATTTCGCATGACCTTTTGGATCAATATGCTTAATATCAAATAAGAACAGATCAGTATACTTCATCAGTTCTTCAAATTGTGAGCGGAATGGTTCCTCTAAAGTAAAGGGCGCGCCACACGTATCAATCGTTGTGTGAACACCATGTGCTTTACAAATTTTGAAATATTCTATCAGAAACTCGATTTGTAGTAAAGGTTCTCCGCCACTTACAGTTACCCCGCCGCTATTACCCCAAAAAGAACGGTATTGTATGGCTTCATCGAATAATTCTTGCGGAGTATAAGGTGTTCCCCCACGCATATTCCAAGTATCCGGATTATGACAAAACTGACAGCGTAGACGACATCCTTGCATAAAAGAGATGAATCGTATCCCTGGTCCGTCAACTGATCCGAAACTTTCAGTCGAGTGGACGTTCCCAATAATTGGTGTTTTAACTTCTGACAAGATATATCCCCCTTTCAACAAGATATCTAAAACTTAAGTGATTACATTGAACTGTGCATTGTACGGTTAATAACATCCATTTGTTGCTCTCTAGTTAATTTGATGAAGTTTACAGCATAACCAGATACACGGATAGTTAATTGTGGATATTCTTCTGGGTGATCCATCGCATCTAATAACGTTTCGCGGTTAAACACGTTAACGTTTAAGTGGTGTCCACCTTCTTTAATATATCCGTCTAACATATTCACTAAGTTATCTTTTTGAATTTCTTCATCTTTTCCTAATGCTTTTGGAATGATTGAGAATGTATTTGAAATTCCATCTAAAGCATATTCGTAAGGCATTTTAGCAACTGAAATTAAACTTGCTAACGCTCCGTGAGTATCACGTCCATGCATTGGGTTCGCCCCAGGTGCAAATGGCTCTCCTTCACGACGTCCATCTGGCGTGTTACCAGTTTTCTTACCATAAACAACGTTTGAAGTAATTGTTAAGATAGATGTTGTATGGATAGCATCACGGTAAGTTGGATGTTTCTTAACTTTAGTCATGAATGCTTTAAGTAAATCAACACCGATCTCATCGGCACGTTTATCGTTATTACCGTATTGTGGGAATTCCCCTTCGATTTCATAATCGACAACTAGACCATTTTCATCACGGATTGTTTTAACTTTTGCATATTTGATTGCTGATAAAGCATCAATTGCAACTGAGAATCCAGCAATACCTGTAGCCATCGTACGTTTTACATTTGTATCATGTAAAGCCATTTCAATACTTTCATAGCTGTATTTATCGTGCATGTAGTGGATAACGTTTAATGAATTGATATACAATCCTGCTAACCATTCTAACATGTCATCATAACGTTCCATCACTTCATCATATTCTAAGTATTCTGAAGTAATTGCTCGATAGCTTGGTCCAACTTGTGCTTTCGACATTTCGTCGACACCACCGTTGATTGCATATAATAATGCTTTTGCTAAGTTCGCGCGCGCACCGAAGAATTGCATTTGTTTACCAACTTCCATCGCTGACACACAACATGCGATGGCATAGTCATCACCGTAAATTGGACGCATAATGTCGTCATTTTCATATTGAATGGCTGATGTGTCAATAGACATCTTCGCAACAAATCGTTTGAAATGAGTTGGTAAGCTTGGTGACCATAACACAGTTAAGTTTGGTTCTGGTGCTGGTCCTAAGTTTGATAATGTATGTAAGAATCTAAATGAGTTTTTAGTTACTAGTGGACGTCCATCTATCCCAACACCACCGATTGCTTCAGTGACCCAAGTTGGATCTCCTGAGAATAATTGGTTGTAATCAGGTGTACGTGAGAATTTAACTAGACGTAATTTCATAACGAAATGGTCAACTAATTCTTGCGCATCTTTTTCTGAAAGCACACCTGTAGCAAGATCACGTTCAATATAGATATCTAGGAATGTAGATGTACGACCCAATGACATTGCTGCCCCATTTTGATCTTTAATTGCCGCTAAGTATCCTAAGTATAACCATTGGAATGCTTCTTGCGCTGTTTCAGCTGGACGCGTTAAATCAAAGCCGTAAATATTACCTAATTCAATTAAATCTTGTAAGGCACGGTATTGTTCACTAACTTCTTCACGTAGACGCATAACTTCTTCGTTCATTTGTCCGTTACCAATATTTGCGAAGTCTTTTTGTTTCTCTTCCATTAAACGGTTTACTCCGTATAATGCAACACGACGGTAATCTCCGATAATACGTCCACGACCATATGCATCTGGAAGTCCTGTAATTACTCCAGAACGGCGAGCCGCACGCATCTCAGGAGTATAAACATCGAATACTCCTTGGTTGTGAGTTTTGCGGTACTTTGTAAAGATATGTTCAATTTCTGGATCAATCTTGTAGCCATATGCTTCTGCAGATTGAACAGACATACGGATTCCACCGAATGGTTGTAAACTACGTTTGAAAGGTTTGTCAGTTTGAACACCCACTACTTTTTCAATGTCTTTATTCAAGTAACCCGCATCATGTGACGTAATTGTTGATACAACTTTAGTATCCATATCTAGAACGCCACCAGCCTCACGTTCTGCTTTTGTTAGTTCCATTACTTGATCCCATAATTGGAAAGTTTCAATGGTTGCGCCTTCTAAGAATGAATCATCACCTTCGTACAAAGTATAATTCTCTTGAATAAAATCTCTAACATCAATTGACTCTTGCCATTTAGTCCCTGTAAAACCTTCCCAAGGATTAACATTCATTTTTTCGTTTTTTAATTTTTCCATGGTATCCCCTCCATATAAATTCGAAGCAAACATCTATACTTGTGAATTGTTACACATATATGATAAACTATTTTTATACCTAAAGCAATAGGATATAACAATTATTTATGTATATTTTAAAACATTGTACAAAAATAGCCCCATCGTTAGACAGGACGTTTAAATATTAATTTAATTCGGAATAAAATCACTCGGAATACCTAAAGCAATACGAGCAAAGCGTGAGATGCGAGATAAATCCCAATGCGGTTCAAAGACAACTTTTATATCGATTTCAGTAATTTTATCAAAGTTAGCTAATTGATATCTCACGTCACTATCAATGAAGTCTGCTAAGGGACAACCGGCAGTTGTTAAAGTCATTATGACTTCAACCTTCCCTGCTTCATCCATATCTACTTCATATATTAGGCCTAAGTTCGCAATATCTATGCCTAACTCTGGATCGATGACTCCTGTTAATTGCTCTAGTAATTCTTCTTCGTACTTTAATGCTTCGTTTTTGAATAGAATACCAAATTCTTCATTCATAAAAGATGTTCCTTTCGTTTAAATAATATATTTATTTTATTCATATTGCTTATGAACTTTTTGTTCGCTAGTATTATGTAATATAGTACGTTTAGTTTATACATAAATAGAATTAATATCAATCGAATTTTATAAGGAGTAAGAAAATGGAAAATCAAGTAGACCTTAATAGACCTGTGAAACAAGTCCTTGATTCACACCCTGAACTTCTCGACATTCTTGTCGATTTAGGCTTTAAACCTTTAGCTAATCCAGCCATGAGACAATCGGTTGGAAAAGTTGTTACACTAAAACAAGGCTGCAAATTAATCAACCTTCCATTGGAACAATTAGTGAATGAACTACAATGGAACGGCTATATTGTCATCGGAGGTGACGTGAATGAGTAATAATACAGATAATCGCATAGATATATTAGAAGGTATTCTTCTTAAACTGCATCATGGAGCAGATCCTGACTCAGTTCAGGATGAATTTAATGAGCATTTCACGGGTGTGAGTGCCATTGAAATCTCCATGATGGAACATCAATTAATGTATGGGGATAGTGTAATTACGTTTCAAGATGTTCTGAAACTATGTAATGTTCACGCGAATCTGTTCAAAGGTGCGATTGAAGATGGTAAAGCACCCGATGCTGATCACCCCGGACACCCCGTAACAGTATTCAAAGAAGAGAATATGGCGTTACGCTCTGCCCTGCTACGGATTAACAATATTCTGGATACCTTTGAAGAAATGCCGGCTGAAGAATTGTCTGATGGAATGATTAAAGGACTTAAACGTCAATATGATATCATCGGGCAATTTGATAACCATTACAAACGGAAAGAACATTTATTCTTCCCGGTGATGGAAAGTTACGGCCACGACGCTCCACCAAAAGTTATGTGGGCAAAAGATGATGAGATCCGTGACTTATTCAAACGCGCCTATAAAGCCATGGAAAAGTTCCCAGATATTAAGTTTTCAAAAGTAAGAGACACTTATGAGGATTTTAAGTTTGAATTCAATGAAATGATTTTTAAAGAAGAAGCCATATTAATTAATATCTTACTGGAGAGTTTCAATCAATTGGATTGGTACAACATCGCCCAGCAAAGTGATAATTACGGCTATGCAATTATTCGTCCACACGAAACTTGGGAGCCAGAAAACCTGGCAGACTTACTTAAAGAAGATTCGAAAAAAGCTGAAGAATTGTCGATTCTAGAAGTACCGATACCAACTAAGGCAGCTCAAAAAACAATGAATACAGTGGAAAGTAAAACAATCGAAACACGAAAAATTACCGTTAATGGCGGTCAATTTACCGTTCTTTGGGAACCAGATGAGACACTTGACTCAAGCAGTAACCATATCATGAACCCAACAGTGCCTCTTTCGATTGGTGATGGTTACTTGAGCTTAGAACAAATCAAAGTCATCTTTGATTACATCCCAGTGAAAGTTACTTTTGTTGATCAAAATGATATCGTACAATACTTCAATCACAAGAAGGAGTCATCAATATTACCACGACACGCTGAAAATATCGGTGCTAAGGTAGAAGATGTCTATCCAGAAGCTGTCTGGGATACATTAGAACCCATTGTTCAAGCTTTCAAAAATAACACATTAACTGAAGAAAACTTTTGGTTTGAACATGAATCAGAATTCTTATATATTTCGTATAAAGCACTCTTTAATGAAGCCGGGCAATATCAAGGCTTTGTTGAAATTGTACAAAACATCCAACCTATCTTAGATATTCAAACGGACAAATGGCGTAATTTACTCCCTCAAAGCAAGGTTGATTTAACACTTAAAAAACCAGCTGATTTAACTCAAATTAATCACAAACATCAGTCTCAAGAAGAATCACAAGTACTTCAATTTGGTGAAGGACAGTTGGAATTCAACTGGACTACAAGAAATGAAACTGTAGTCAATGATCCAAATGTTTTTTCTAACGAGCAATTGATTAGTATTGGCGAAGGTTATTTAAGTTTAAAGCAAGTGAGGCTCATTTTTGATTCAATGCCTTTTGAAATTACTTACGTTGATGGTGATCATAAGTTCAAATACTTTAATAATATTGGTCCTTATGACGAGATGCTCTTCCAAAGATCACCTTTAGAAATTGGACGGGACTTAGAAAATTGTCACCCAGCTAGAGTTTGGCCAAAGGTTAAACGCTTGTCTGAAGACCTTCAAGCACAACGTCGCTTTATTGAACCTATGTGGTTCTCACCTGGGAACAAACTCATTTATATCTTATATATAGGTGCGCAAGATCAAAATGATAACTATCATGGTATACTGGAAACCGTTCAGGATGCTTCAATGTATATTGAATTGGACGGAACAGAGAAACGATTGTATTAAAAAAATCGGTTATTACATTTTTTGTAATAACCGATTTTTTCTATTCAAACTCAGCCGACGTTTGTTGTTTTATCAACTGTTCTACTTCATCATAATACTCATTGTATAACTCCATTGTATCTGGAATAGGTTTGTTATCAATGATCGCAGCAATTTTTTGCATACAAATTAACCAACCCGTCACATCTTTCGGACTATGTTCTTCATCAATATGATAAATCCATTGAGTATAATTCAGTTGAGTCGTTAAGTCATCATTGCTAACAAGGTCAAAGGTTACGATATTTCCTTCTCCCCATTCAAATGACAAGTGAGACGGCACTTCAACATCATAAATCATCATATCTAAATGCATGTCTCCTGAATTAAACATCAAGTTCCCGCCGGCTTTGAGTGATTCATATTCAAGTTCAGGGAACCATTGTTTGACGTATTCATTCGAAGTTAACACTTCCCAAACTCGCTCAATATTTGCATTCAACTCACCTTGTAACACAATATCCGTTCCTTGATTATGGTGTAAATCATCTAATTCAGAGTGATGATGGTGGTCGTGACCGTGATCATGGCCATGTTCAAGTGCATGTTCGTCTTTATGTGAATCCATATTCTCTCTCTTTTCTCTTTAGATTATTTTTAGAATTTTGGTTTATAGATTTGTCGGCGGTCTAGTGCAAAGATTTGCGATGTAAATTCACCTGGCTCAGTCTTATCTAGCACTTCAGTAATCATGTTGATTTTAGCGTCCATATCGTCAATATAGTGAATTATCTCTGCTTCTAGTAATTGCGGTAAGACGGGACTACCAAATTCCATTTTACCATGGTGAGCTAATACCACATGTTTCAGTAATAAGATTGACTCGTTCTCAGGATCAATGCCAATTTCAGAACATGCGCGGTCAATCATCTCTGATATAATGACAATGTGTCCCATCATTTTCCCTTTGAGGGTATATTCTGTTGAAATCGCGCCACTTAATTCAACGGTTTTACCAATATCATGAAGGATAATTCCTCCAATTAATAAACTTGGATTCAGTTGTGGATAAATCGATAATAAATTACGCGCGATTTTAACCATTGATAATGTATGGAAGCTTAGTCCACCTGCCATGGCATGGTGTAATCGTTTGGCTGCTGGATGGACAAAGAAGTCTTCCTGCGTTTGGTGAATGATTTTACGAACGACACGTGCAATGTTTGCCTCAGTTATAAGTAATAGCGCATCATCAAGTTCTGCTTCCAAGTCTTCACGTTTAACTTTCACTTTCTCTACATAAAGCGTTGGATCATCCGGCTCACCCGCTTCTGCTAAGCGCATGGATTCAATCTTTACTTGCGGTGTTCCTTGATATGTATCTCTCTTTCCTCTCAGAAAAACAACTTTACCTGCTTGGTACAAGTTCACTTCTTCTTCAGTTGCTGACCAGAACATCCCGTCCATTGAACCTGAACGGTCTTGGAATCGAAAGGCTATGAACGGTTTCCCATTACGCGCTGTACGGATATCCGCTGCTTTAATTAGAACAAAAATACCGAATTGTTCTCCATTTTTAATTTCAAATAATTGTGCCACAATATACCTCCTTGTATATATTAAACATCTAGTTATGTTAGATAGATATACATAATAATCACTCTTTTATTCTATCACATTATACTGATAAAAAAATATCCGAGCCCTTAAATAATAATGAATTCATTACTATTTGAAGACTCAGATACTAACTCGTCTAATTCAATCTTTTATTGAGATACTTCTTCCTTTGCTGCTTCTAACGATTCATCCAAAGCTTCATTATAATTTTGAGTGTTCTCATTAGGTAAATCAATTGAGTTAATTTCCTCTAGATTAATAATAAATTTCGGATGGAATGTTTCATTGGCTTGCTGATCAAAAGTAAAGAATAGCACTTGTATGTCTTCACTTATATCTTGAAGCACTTTATACATGCTAGTTTTACGGAATTCATCAAAGTTTACAAAGGCATCATCAATGATGATTGGCATCTTAATCATTCTCTGAGCACTAATGACAAAGGCTAATCTTAAGGCAACATATAATTGCTCCAAAGTACCTTGTGATAATTCGTGTGGTGAGAATAAGACGTCACTAAATTGTTTTACTTTAATATCTTTCTTATTCATTTTAATTTGTGTATAGCGACTGAAACTTAAGATATTAAAGATGCGGTCGGCAATTTCATTCATTTCATTGACTGGATTATCTAAACCTTTACGAAGTGTTTGATTAATCATATCCATTGCCAAACGTTTAGTTCCCCATTCATGAATCACTTCAAGAATTTCTGTCTTTTTATTCTCAAGTTGTTGAGATAATTCTTGGAAAGTACCGTCTTGCTCAAGTTGTTGAATCTCAACGACGAGATTCGCTCTTTCACGAATATTCGGATCTAATTTTCCTTTCAGAATTGAATGCTCACGTTCTGATTCATGGAATGACTCGTTAAGACTTTGTTTACTTTCAATCGAAGCTAAATCGTCTTCGAAGCCAGTAATTTGTTCTTTATAAAGTTCTTTTTTATTCGTTAAGTCTTCAATTTCTTGGTTAATCGATACACGTTGTTCAAATTCTAAACGATTTGTAACATCCGTTTTATTATAGATGTCTTGAATCACAACTTGTCGTGCGTCAATTTTGCTTTTGTTTTTCTCAATGCGTTCTCTAGCCTCAACTAAACGCTCCTTCAAGCTATTCCCTCTTTGTTGCGCTTGAATTAATGACGCTTCGACTTCTTCCACGTGACGAATTAACACGCGGGTAGTTACATCATTGACTGGGAATCGTTCTAGAAGTGGCGAAATTGCATCTTTCCAATCTTCAATTTGCGATGCTAATTTGGCCAATTCAGCCTCATAAGTCTCGCGTTTTTCCATCTCAGAGAAGTAGCTTTTCACTGGATTTGTCTTTAGAATCCATTCTGGATCAGCTGTTGGATAAAAACCAATCTCAGTTAACCAATGATTTTGATCTTTTACAATTTCAGCTTTCGCTTCTTCTAATTCATTAATTGTATCTTCTTTTTCATTGATTTCTTTACCAAGTTCACGACTTTGCTCACTCACTTGTTTCTCTTCTTCTTTCAGCTGGTTTGCTCGATCGAGAACTGGACTATTATTAAACTCATTCATTAAGTTACGGTGTTTTACAAACACGTAAGACATTGATGCAATTCCAATAAGGGTCATAAAAACACCCAACCAGAATATTATATTCGCCATGCTTGCTTCATTAACTAAATTAAAGAATACGACAATGAGCCCAACAACTAACAGTGTTAATCCGATAAAGTACTCTGATAATCGCGTATTTTGGATTAGAATTTCTTCTTCATTTACACGCTGATTCTCAATCTTCGCCACATTTTGACGCAAGTTTGCGCTTTTATTTTGCAGATTTTTTCTCTGTTCTAAAAGCATCTTACGTTGAATTCGAATGGTTTCAATTTCAGAATTGCTGTCGATTAATTTAGTTTGGATAATTAGGCCTTTTTCAACTTTTTCTTCATATGCTTGGCTGTTCTCAATCTTTTCTGGATAGAATTGTCCTTTAACCGCTAATTGAGTCATAGATTCGTTTGTTTCGTGAATACGCTGATTCATTTGCTCGAATTTGGTTTGAACTTCTTTAATTTGTTCTGTTTGAGCTAGCCATTTCTTACGGTCTTGTTCATGATTCTTCGCCCAGTTAAATCGTGTTAGCTGGCCTAATTCGTTTTGAATGTGAGCAATCCGTTCTGTTAAAGCTATATTCTCTTCCTCCAAGTTTTGGATGGAGTCCACATTATCTTTCAATTTCTTTGGCGCGTTCTCCGGAATAGTCGTAAATACAAGTCCCTGTAAGGCTTTCTCTGTCGCTTTGAGTTTCAAGTAAGTGTCATAACGAGAGATGAGTTTATCTTTTTCTCGTATGTCTTGTTCAACTTGATTGAGTTGTTGATTTGTTTCTTTGATAACAACATCAATTTGGTCTCGACGTCTAGTTAAATCATTGTAGCGTCCAGTGTTTCTTTTAGCTTCATTCGCTTGTTCAGAAAGATGATCATAATCATTAAGCAGACGGTTTAGTTCAGGTTTAACTCCCCTAGGTTTGAATAATTCATCCGTTTGTTTCTCAAGATCCTTAGAGATGCTTAAGAACTTATCGCTTCCAAGGGTTCCAATACTTAGAAAGTAATCATTTAACTGATCCGCTCCAACATTCGCTAATTCTTGTAAATTCGCTAAGTTAAAAGCATAAAAGTTATCAAATAATGACTCGTCTAAGCCACCTAATATTTCATTCAGTTTAGATATAGCTAATTCTTCGCCTGAATCTGTATAAAGTTTCAATTCTTTATCCGTTCTTTCGATCCAAACATCACCATAGATTGTTTCTGTTAATAGAATGCGTCCACCGTATACATCACTATTCTTAGGTTCATACCGATTAGGTTGGTTTACTTTTTTACGTCGACTTGGAAAACCGAAGAGAATTGAACGAACAAACGATTGTAAAGTTGATTTACCTGACTCATTACGACCGTAAAACAATTGAATGTCATCGTTAATATCAAACTTTTGGTTAATCCAACGTCCATATCCATAGATATCTAATGTTTTAATTCTCAAGAGTCTCATCCTCCTTCTCTTTATCTAGCCCGATCATTTGTGCTATTAATTGTCGAGCAGAATAAATCATATCTTCTTGTAAGGATTCATCATGTTCTAAGTTAAAGTGACGTTTGATTAGGGGATGTTGATACAAATCAGACACGACTGTCTTAAAGCGGTCGCCCTCTTCTAATTCTTCCACCACTTTATTAAAACTTTCCTCCAAACCTGGATCAAAATGAAAGACATCTAAAGATACATTTAATTTGGGTGTCATTCGATGAATCAATACAAATGGACTCTCCTGATAATCTTGATCTAGAACTTGGAAAAACTCACCATCCTGAATTTGTTCAAGGAGTTCAGATTCAAGTCTTTGTGCTTGAGTTAACTCTACATTGATGAAGTAAGTTTGTTGATTTGCCTCGGCTTCATCTTGGAAATTGGCCATGATTTGCTTTAATTCTTCAATAATATCATTAGCTTGCCAATCAGATTGACATTCTAATTTAGCATTTTCCCAAACAATTGAAGCAAGAGAATAAAACGTGTTTGTCGTTTTTTGACCCTTCTCTAGTTCAACGATATAGCAACCTTTATCGCCAGTTTCATTAAGATGACGTCCTTGAATTGTCCCAGCATATTGAATCAATGGTTCTTGGTTCATTACTTCAGATTTATGAATATGTCCTAAAGCCCAATAATCATAGTTTTTTGAGAGTAGTTCCTCGATACTAAAAGGAGCATAATTTCCTGAATCTGATTCAATACCTTCTAAAGCTCCATGTAACAGCCCGATATTGAAAGCGTCTGGGTTGTTATTCATTGGATAATCATTAACCACGCGTTCGTGAATCCATTTAGTTGTATAACTGAAACCATGAATTTGAACTAAACGTCCATCCTCTAGATTGAATTCATAACTTGATACTTGTCGGGAATCTAGAGCATGCACATTGTTGGGATAGACCATGCGTGCTTTATCTGGACGAATATAATCATGATTACCATGTATAAGTACAACGGGAATGTCCACTTTATCTAAGCGTTCCATTTGTTTCATAAAAAAATGCTGAGCAACGATTGATTGCCGCTCGCTGTTATAAACATCGCCTGAAATTAGCATGACATCAACGTCTTCATTAATCGCAATACTTACACAGCGCTCAAACGCTTTAAACGGGGCATTGATTAACTCTTTCTGTAATTGAGGTGAATCATTACCTAGCCCTACAAAAGGACTATCTAAGTGTAAATCGCTGACGTGTAATAATTTCATCTTGTTTGCTCCTTTCATTGAATAGTTTTATATAAGAGAGAAAATTTACGTAAAGAAAACCAGCCAAAAGCATCGATCGTCTCGAAAACTTCCAGCTGGCAATAAAGTTCAGCAAATAATTACTGGCTCATGTTTTGATAAACTTCATTTAATGGCTTCGTAATGATTTGGTTGATGTCATTAATCGTTTGGCTTACTAGTTGCTCACTAGCCATTAAACGGTTAATATTCTCATCTTCTTGAACTTTAACAGACATTGCTTGAATGTTTGCAATCTCTTCTTCTGTAGGTGCTTCACCTTGCATTTGTTTTTGTTGTAATTGTTGCGAAATCGCGCGGAATTCTTTGAATAACTCACGACTCTCATCGTTCGCTTCAATGGCAGCCACTGATTCTTTTAAATCATTATATGCTGGTAATGCTCTTAAGTCGCGCTCCAATTGATTCGCAGTATCATAAATATTGTTATTTTCTGTCATAATCTCTCTCCTTCTTAACTTCTATCTTAATATTAGCAAAATTAGACTCTCTTTACTACCAGAAACGGTTATAAATCTGAATTAATTTGAAAGTTACAGTAGTTATTTTTCCACACAGATTAAACTAATTTATCCAACCCGAAACTTCTTCAACTACATTCGAACCAATTCTACCTATCTCATTGAGTAGATTCCCACCGTGTTCAGTTATAAACTCACCCGCATCATTCAAGAAGTACGTTGCTTGTTCTTGCCAATTATTCGCATTCTCCACAATGTTTGTAGACTCTTGAGTTTGTGACGCATAAGTGACATCGAAAGGCGTCTGTGGTGATTGATTCATTAGTGCGGTTGTCTGAAGATTGAATAAAGCACCCATACCAGTTGGCATGAGTTCATCTAAAGACGGTTGGCCTTCGACGTCTACTTCGTCTAAGCCTGACCATGACACGACGACAAAGTCTGGTGTGTAACCAACCATCCATCGATCACGTGTATCCATATTTCCTTCTGCTACTTCGGTGCTTCCGGTTTTACCAGCTAACATACCATAATCTGGTCCGGACCCATAACCGGTCCCGTATCCACCATAAGTATCTAACATCATGCTTGTCATATCTGCAGCGACATTAGAAGTCATTACCATATGTTTCGTTGGTGATTCATTGTTGTAGACCACTCGTCCCGTTGCATCTTCAATTCGACGAATAAAACTACTTTCATAACGAATACCTTCATTAGCAAAGGCTGAATAAGCATTCGCTATTTGTAGTGGTGAAAGCCCTGGATTAATAACTCCAAGTGCTAAGGATAAATCTTGATTTTCTTGCGGGACATTAATACCAAATTGTCTTAATTTTCTGACCGATTCACTAATTCCAATATCATCCATTAAGTGAACAGCCGTTGTATTCTTACTTTGCGCTAAGGCGTAGTATAATTCAGTTTCGCCACCCGGTTCCGTATAATTATTATAATTATTTGGCGCATAGTTATTTGCACCATGACCTTCCACGACATCCGGAACGATTGAATGCATATTGTAACCATTCTCTAAGGCGGGTACATAGACAGCCATTGGTTTAAGTGTTGATCCTGGTAAGCGGTACATGTCCGTAGCGCGGTTAAAGCCGCGATAGACATAATCCCCTCGGCCGCCGTAGACTGCCATAATCCCACCCGTATTTGGATCAATAACGACACTTGCACTTTGAACTAATGGTTCACCTGTCCCATCACCTGGGAATATCCATGTATTATCATATGAACTGTCGATGGCATTTTGATATGCAGGGTTTAAATTCGTATAAATTTTATAACCTTTTGATAATAAATCATCTTCTGGAATATCAGTCACTGCCACTACTTCATTAATGACACCATCGAAGTAATACGGATAAGTGTAACTATCCTCGACATAGTAATTATCATAAAGATATATTCCTTCAGCCATTATGGCATCAGCATCTTCTTGGGTGATGACATTATCTGAAGCCATCAATTGAGCTACAACATTCCGTCTTTCAATCGCCGCTTCATAATCATCAATCGGGTTAAATATTGAAGGCCCCTTAAGAGTACCTGTTAGGACCATACTTTCATTATAGTTAAGTTGCGAAGCTGGATGACCAAAGTATTTCTGAGAAGCATCTTCAATCCCCCAAACTCCGTTACCATAATAGGAATTATTTAAATACATTTCTAAAATCTGGTCTTTTGTATAATGCTTTTCAACTTCTATAGATAGAAAGAGTTCTTTAATCTTCCGTTGGAAGGTTTGATCGAGCGTTAAGAAGGCATTCTTCACAAGTTGTTGGGTAATCGTACTTCCACCACCACCACTCGTGTCTCGATTGATTAATAACCTAACAAACGCACGTCCGATCCCGATAGTATCGAAACCGTTATGTTCATAGAAGCGTTTATCTTCAACGGCCACTAGCGTCTCTCGCATCTGGGGCGAGATTTGTTCTAAAGGAACATAGGTCCCTTTTTGAGACATTAAAGTTCCAGCACTTGTATCATCGTAAGCATAAATAGTTGTTTGAGACATAAGTCCTTCTTGCAAGGTAGCGACACTCGTTGTCTTAGCAATAAGAACAGAATAGCTTGATAGCAGTAAGGCAAACGTTAAGCCAATAAAGATTAACCACTTCCAACCACGGTAATATTGCCACATGGTTTTTATTTTATTCCATGTTGCATTATTTTTTCTCGTTGGTTTCGTTGGTTGATTGTTATTTTCTTCCATAGTTTGCCTCCTTTCATTTTATTATTGTATAAATTAATATAGTATTATCTTACTGATTTGCTATCAGCCTAAGGAATGATAGTCTTACTTATTATATAGATAAATTCCAGCAAGACAAGTCAGATTACACTAATTTAACTTAAGGACATTATAAGCAATAAGTGTGAAAAATAAATGAAATATTCGCTATCTTTAATAGGTAAACGTCTTTTAAGATATTTGATATCTATTGATATTGCCTAAGCAATTAATGCAAAATAAAAAAACTACTGGATACAAACAAGATATCCAGTAGTTTTATTCATTTAATTATTCATTGAGTAACTCTTCATACAATTTAATATAGTCCTGCGCTGGACCTTCCCAACTAAAGTCACTCTTCATTGCTTGCTCTACAAGCTGTTTCCAAGTTTCTTGATCATTGCGGTAGATATGTAAAGCTAGATTAATTACATCCAACATTGTTTGAGCATTAAATGGTGAGAAGCTGAAACCAGTCCCTTCACCAGTGAATTGATTATATGCCTGCACTGTATCTACTAGGCCACCTGTTTCGTGAACAATAGGTAAAGTTCCATATCTCATAGCCATCATTTGTGATAAACCGCATGGTTCAAAAGCACTTGGCATTAAGAACATATCTGAGCTCGCATAAATCAATTGAGCTAGCTCAACATCAAACATAATGCATGAACGCATCTTATCGCGATAAACGTCTTCAAAATATCTAAATGAGTTTTCAAATTGTTCTTCACCCGTACCAAGTAGGACAACTTGGACATCTTGTTGAAGCAAGTCATTTAATTTTTCTTCAATTAACTGGAAGCCTTTTTGATCTGTTAAACGACTTACCATTCCGATGATTGGTACATCAGGATTCTCTGGTAAACCTAAACGTCGTTGAAGTTCAAGTTTATTCTTTGTTTTTCCTGATATATCCTCCGTTGAAAAATGATGTGGAATTAGTGGATCTGATTCAGGATTATTCGAATCATAGTCAATACCATTAATAATCCCACGTAATTTCCAACGATTATGATGAATCACCGCGTCTAAACCTTCCCCAAATTCAGGTGTCGTAATTTCATTCGCGTAAGTTGGGCTAACTGTCGTTACACGATCAGAGAAATTAATCCCACCTTTTAAGTAATTTACTAAATCATGGTATTTAACGCCGTCATCTGTAAAAGTATTGTAACTCGTACCAAAGACATTCGTTAATATATTTGGGTCATAAATTCCTTGGAAGCGAATATTGTGAATCGTCAGCACTTTACGAATTGACTTCAAGGTATCCTTCCAATGATATCTATCCACTAACATGGCTGGTATCATAGCAGTTTGCCAATCATTACAGTGAATAATATCTGGAATGAAGTCTACTACTTCCATCATTTCTATAATAGCAGTTGAGAAGTAAGCAAAGCGCTCGCCATCATCCCACTCACCGTATAAATCGGGTCGATCAAAATAACTTAAATTATCTATAAAGTAGTACATGACATTATCATGTTTCAATGTTTTGATTCCACAGTATACGTTTTTGTTTCCTAATTGAAAACGGAAATGAGAATGCTCCTCTAACTGGCTTTTGTATTTTTCTGGCATTATTGTGTAATTCGGTAATACAACTCGAATATCAACGCCTTGTTTGACTAATTCCTTAGGTAATGCCGAAGCAACATCCCCTAGTCCTCCAGACTTAAAGAATGGTGCTGATTCAGCTGAAGCAAATAAAACCTTCATTTTTACCCTCCTAGTCTGCTAATACGTGTGAATTTTTACCAATAACTTTTATATCATCGGGTGCTCCAATAATTTTAGCACCTGGTTCCACAACCGTATTCTTATCGATGATTGCATATTCGATTTGAGCACCTTCACCGACTTTTGTTCCCTGTAAAAGGATACTATTAAGTACAATAGCATCTTTTTCTACAACCACACGACGGTTTAAAACTGAACGTTTAACTGTTCCTGAAATAAATGTATCACTCCCAACAAATGACTCTCTTACTTTTGATTCAGGAGCATAGTAAGTCGGTGACCCGTGTTTTGATTTTGTTAAAATTGGAATGCTCGTTTGGAATAATGAAGAAAAAGTTGGGAAACTTAATAAATCCATATTCGCTTTGTAATATTTATCAATTGTATCAATATTTGAAGCATAACCAGTATATTCAAATCCGTTTAATGAACAAGCTGTCGCGTAATGTTGTAATAATTCATTAAGTTCTAGATAAACTTCGTCTTCAGTGGCTTGATCTAAGATATTTAGCATCTTATCAACACTTAAGAAGTACATATTTAAACCAAGATTTACTTTCCCTTCTTGACTTGGTACAACATAGTCTGTGAATTTCTCAATCTCATCGCCATTAAAGACAATACCATGTGCTAACATTTCATCGTCTGAAACTTGGTTCTCATCGAAGTGTTTGTAAACAACAGTTACATCTTTATCGTTTTGGATATGTTGTTGTCTAACTGCACGAATATCAACGTTAGCAATAATTTTACTTCCGGCAACAAAGACATAACCTGCATTTGATCTCTCTAGAAATAAGCGGTGGTTGTAATAAAAATCTTCATGTTCATCAGATTTTGGATGGTTTTTCTTCCAATCTTGGTGTGAGAATGTAAAGATACCTCCACTGACTTCAGATTGTAAATCCCAAGCAGCTCCTGAACGAACGTGGTCATAAATAGAACGACCCGATTTACCAATGAATAACCCTACAGATTCAATCTTAGCATACGCTAAGTCTGAAAGCATAAAGTCAATAATACGGTAGCGTCCTGCGAATGGTAATCCAGCGATAGGACGATTGTTTGTTAAGGGTTTTAATTGAGTTGTATCTTCCGTTAAATTTATAATTGCACAAATATTATTTTTCGCCATCATTCTTTGGGCCTCCTACCTTATCATAAAATCCAACTACAGCAATTTCTTCTCTTGTTCCCACAACCTTCGCTCCGTCTGCAATCACTGCACCTTCACCGATGATTGCATATTCGATTTCACAATTTTCTCCAATAACAGCATCCGACATAATAACTGAATTCGATACTGTTGAACCACCTGAAACTGTAACATCTTGTGAAATAATTGAGTCTGTCACTTTCCCAGCAATGTAACTTCCATCTACCACTAATGCATTTGATATTTCTGCATCTTCAGTTAAAAATTGTGCACCTGTCACTTGGTTTGAAGTATACACTCTCCATGTATTACGTGTTTCATTTAATGGGTGGTTAGGGTTTAAATATTCCATATTCGCTTCCCATAGACTTTCAATAGTTCCTACATCTTTCCAGTAACCTTCGAATGAATAAGCAAAACAGTTCTCAGCGTTATCTAAATATGTTGGGATAACATCATGACCAAAGTCTTCTAATACACGGTCTTTAGCTGAATCTTTCACTAAATATCTACGAAGTGTTGGCCAGTCAAAGATATAAATTCCCATTGAAGCTAAGTTGCTCTTTGGCTCTGCTGGTTTTTCTTCGAATTCAATAATGCGGTTACTGTGATCTGTATTCATAATTCCGAAACGTGATGCTTCGCTCATATCAACTGGGATAACCCCAACTGTTAAACTTGCATTATTCTCAACGTGGAAATTATACATTTCACTGTAATCCATCTTGTAAATATGGTCTCCTGATAAAATTAAGACGTTGTCAGGATTTAAAGAATCTATATAACTTATGTTTTGATAAATAGCGTTCGCAGTTCCTTTAAACCACTTTTCGCCATCTGAACTTGAGTAAGGTTGTAGTATGGTTGCTCCACCATTACGGCTATTTAAGCCCCATGGACCACCTTTACCGATATGTTCATTTAACTCTAACGGTTGGTATTGCGTAACAACCCCAACGTTTTTAACTCCAGAGTTAGCACAATTACTTAAAGCAAAATCAATAATACGATACTTTCCACCAAAAGGTACGGCTGGTTTAGCGATGTTCTTCGTTAGAACTCCTAATCGAGTTCCTTGTCCACCAGCTAAAACCATTGCGATCATTTCATGTTTCATTATACAGTTAGAATATTGTTGAACGTTGGCGAGACGGTTTAACTATGTTAACCAATATTCTATCTCCTTTCCTATTTCTTTACGCCTGAAATACGTTTGGGACGGATGTAAAGGACTGAAGTAGCAGGAATAATTGTTTTAATCGAAAAAGGTTGGTCATTTGTTTCGATTGCTTCGGTTTCTATATCTGGTATTGGGTCAACCCAAGTACCACCGAATTCTATCATTTCTGAATTTAATAAAACTTCATAAGTACCTTCGAATGGAACGCCAATGCGAACATCTTCTCTTTGTACAGGAACGAAGTTACAAACGATTATTAAGAAATCATTTGTTTTTTTGCTATGTCTAATAAAGGTTAAAACACCTTCATCATAATTATCTGCGTCTAATATCGTCAAACCATCTGCGGAATGATCCAATTCATGCAGTGATTTCTCTTTAAGACCTAAATGGTTTAAAGTGCTCATGTAGTGTTGATATTCGCTATTAAATTCTCTTTCTAAATCAATCCACTCTAATTCATCATAATATCGCCACTCTAAGTATTGACCAATTTCATTACCCATAAAATGCAATATTTTCCCAGGTTGCGCCATCATATAGCCATGAATAAGTCTTAATGTTGCAAATTGATTGTATCGGTCTCCTTGAATCTTTCCTAACATTGAATGTTTACCATGCACAACTTCGTCATGCGAGTAAGGAAGGATATAGTTTTCATTTAACTGATACATGAAAACAAAAGTAATTAGCGTTAAATTCTTTGGTCGATAGAGCGGATCCATCTCAAAGAATTTCAACGTATCATTCATCCAACCCATGTTCCATTTAAAGTCAAATCCAAGGCCACCTTCATCGACACTCTTTGTGATGCCGTCCCAATTAGTACTTTCCTCAGCCATCATGATCGCTTGGGGCCATTCTTCATGAACAACAGTATTTAATTTCTGTAAGAAATCAACACCTTCGAGCTTAATGTTAGTTCCTTCTTCATTCGGAGTCCACGGTCCTTCATCAAAATCTAAGTAAAGCATATTAGATACGGCATCCACTCGAATACCATCTATGTGGAACTCTTTTAACCAGAATAATGCGTTAGAGATTAAGAAGCTTTGAACTTGAGTTCTCCCTAAGTCAAAATTAAGTGTTCCCCAGCCAACATTATTCGCTTTATTCAGATCTTGGTATTCAAACGTTGGAGTACCATCAAAATATGATAACCCATTTGAATTTCGTGAATAATGGCCCGGAACCCAATCAACAAGAACGCCGATGCCGTTTTGATGAGCGTAATCGACGAATTCTTTTAATTCATCAATCGTTCCATATCGTCCACACACTGCATAAAATCCAGTAATTTGATAACCCCAAGAGGCATCCAAGGGGTGATCCATTAACGGCATTAATTCAATATGCGTATAACCCATCTTCTTAACATAAGGTATTAATGTTTCAGCAAGTTCTTGGAAACTATAATTGCTTCCATCGGGATGTTGACGCCAAGAACTAAAATGCACCTCATAAATTTGTAAAGGTTCTTCTAGAATGTTCTTCTCGCGCTGCTCTTTAATCCAACTTGAGTCATTCCACTCATAGTCGGGTAAATCCCAAACAATTGATGCATCTTTCGGTGCCGTCTCGTGTCGGTAGGCAAAGGGATCCATCTTATATTCAATATGTCCGACACCATTATCGATACCATATTTATAATGTTGCCCCTTTAAATCTTCATTAAAGCATATTGACCAAATGCCGCCATCAATATATTCTAATTCCTTCAGATTCCAATTTGTAAAGTCACCTTGAATAAATACTTGATACGCATTTGGTGCCCAAACATTAAATCGGTAACCAATCTTATTGCCGTCTTCAACCCGCTGACTTCCTAAAAATTTATAGGCTTGTCTATGGGTTCCTTGATTGAAAAAATAAATATCCTTTTCAAAATTCGAAGCTTTGGCAAGTTCACTTTTCATTTACTCCCCTCCTTATTATCCTCTAGTAGTATGGTTTTATTATAACATGAAAGCGCTTTACTCTGTATTATTCTATTAGCTCCCGTAACAATATTTTGTAATAAAATATATTTAACACTGTTCATATTTTCATTATAACCTATATCTCATTTTTATTTAATTAAAAAATGAAAATTTACATTTTCTTAATAATTAAATTCGTTTATGGCACAAAAAAAACCACGAAGAATTAATTCTTCGTGGTTTTTTCGAACGGTGAAATTAATATAATTAATCGAAGTCTCTGTTCACAGCAGAGAGCTTGCTATACTCGTCTTCCCGACGTTGATGTTAATCCCTAGTATATCACCTTGCAATCTACCTGATCGCTTTTCGACTCATCGCATATTACTATTATATAGCATTATCATTTTTTTACAATTACTTTTTTAGCTTTTCTAATTATATTATGGTTAAAACGATCCTCATTTATTCTCATTAATCTAATTTAATCTTGAGTTTTATTTAACTAATATACTTAAAGTTTTCATAAAAGATTTTAATTCGGTGATGAAAGCTATTTCATTTATACTTTTTATTTATTTTACTCTCGATTTATAAGTTAGTAAACAATTTCTATCAGTCTTTGTCTGCAATATATCTTTTTTATTAGAATAAGATTAAAACTAGTGTTGATTTTTAATTTTACTTATTATACACTAACTTTACCAACAAAAAAGGAGGCAAAGTAGTATGCAAAAGTCTAACCCAAACATTCAATCTAACAGTCAGCGATGCTATGCCATCCAAAATATAGCTTTATTATTATTAGACATGTGATAGGATTTTAATCATTAATGATTAGAGTCCTATTCCTCGTGAATTCGGGCTCATGTCAAATAACGAGCCTGATTAACTCAGGTTCGTTTTTTTGTTGACTATTACTAAATAAATGAGGTGGTAAACGTGGATAGCCTATCAGACTTATCGGACTTATCAGGTTTATACATGACTTTAAAATACACAATTTACCAAAATAAACTAGGAGGAACTTAAATGTTCAATTCAATTAGAAAAAACCTTACAAAAATTATTGCTACTGCTACCATTGCTACTAGTGCGTTCACGCCTGCCTTTACTGCTTTTGCCCAAGATGAAGATCCAATTAATCTAGGTGTTATTTATGAATTATCTGGTGCCGTAGCAGCATACGGAATTACACAATCCAACGCGATTAAGATGGCGGTTGAAGAAATTAATGAAGATGGCGGAGTGATGGGGCGTCCTTTTAATATCGTTGAGTACGATACTAAATCAGATGATACAGAAGCTGCCATGATTGCGACTCGTTTAGCAACTCAAGATGATGTAGTTGCTATGATTGGCCCTGCGACGACAAGTCAAATGCAAGCAGCGATTCCAGCAGCAAATGAATACCAAGTTCCATTAATCTCTCCACCAGTGACTAATAATGATATTACCTTCGATGACGATGGAAATGTTCATCCCTTCGTATACCGTTCATCATGGCCAAATTCATTCCAGGGTTCTGGGATTGCTAAATTTGGATACGAAAATATGGAAGCAGAAAAGATGGTCGTTCTATATGATAACTCAAGTGATTATGGTTCTGGGCTATATGATAATTTTGTTGAAGGTTATGAAGGAGAAATTGTCCATACTGAAACTTTCACACCAGAGATGAATGACTTTAGTGCGATTATCTCAAACATCGCTGCTCAAGATTTTGATGCAATTACTATACTAGCCTTTTATCAAACAGCTGGTCCTATTGTTAAACAAGCACGTGAGATTGGCATCGACGCTCCAATACTAGGATCGAATGGATTTGGTAATGATATTATTTATGAATTGGCTGGCGCTGAGAACATGAATAATGTCTACTATGCTTCACTTTACCCTATTCAAGATGAAGACGAATTTGTTGAAAAATACCGTGATCAATTTGACTCAGATCCAGATATGTTTGCTGCTCTAGCTTACGACACAATTTATATGCTTAAGAGTGCCATTGAACAAGCAGATAGTGATGACCCAGTTGCAGTCAATGAAGCGCTTGAAAATCTTGAAGAATTCTCTGGAATTACCGGCGACTTTATCTTTGATGAAAACCATAACCCGACAAAAAATGTTGTAAATATGATTGAAATTCAAAATGCTGAAGAAACTGCAGTTCATGAAGTTGTCTTTGACTAAAAATAGAAGTACCCAAAAAAACCGCTACAAGCTTGAATTCAAGCTTGTAGCGGTTTTTTGGTGTCTTGTTATTTGTTAGACATTACTTCTAAACGGTATCCATCTGGATCTGTAATAAAGAAGTATGTAGTTGAATTATCTGATAAAGATTTCATTTCTGTCATTTCATAGCCAGATGCTTTCGCTTTTTCGAAAGTTTCTTCTAAGTTATCAACACCTAAAGCTAAATGACTGAATCCATTACCGATTGTGTAAGGTTCTGAATCATAATTGTAAGTAAGCTCTAATTCAAAATCACTTCCAGGAACCGTTAAGTAAGACAAAGTAAATTCATCTTCTGGAAAATCTTTCTCACGACTCACTTCAAAATCAAATACACCCATATAGAATTCTTTTGATGCTTTTAAATCTTGCACACGAATACAAGCATGTAGTAATGTTTGTGCCATTCTCTCACTCCTCATTTATAATAAATTAAATATATCAGACAAACGAATGACAAACAAATTATTGGCTTTACATATCCATCGTTGAGAATGCAAATGGTACTAAACCTTCCACACTAGTTTCTAAAACTTTACCATCTTTACGCGTTAAGTATACTGGTGTCTCGGGTTCACAAAATTCGACCATCACTTGACGACAAATACTGCAAGGTGGTAGAAAATCATCTGTATCTCCAGAAACCGCAATCGCTTTAATTGTTTTAGGTTGATAGCCTTGACTGATTGCTGTGAAAATTGCGCTACGTTCTGCGCAATTAGTTGCACCAAAGGAAACGTTTTCAATGTTGACCCCAGTAAATAATTCTCCATCGTTCATTTCGATCGCTGCACCAACTCTAAAATTTGAATAAGGAGAATACGAATTAGGTTTAATATTTATTGCTTCTTCAACTAAATTATCTATCTTTTCTTGCTTCATACTAACACCATCCTTTTATTTGTAACTATATTATAGCTTATTATCAGTTAAAATAATTATTTTTTGTCAAAGAAAGTCTTTTAAGTGAAGAAGTTACCCCTCACTTAAAAAACTTTATACATGACTAGTTATCAAATTTATTTCTTAATTGTTCTCCATCAAAAAGGTACTCTTTATCTTCTGTTACTAAAACTGGGATACCTACTTGATTTGTTTCTTTTTTATCATTAAAGACAGCTTCATTATCACGAACTGCCAAGAATTCTTTTAGGTTAGAAATCGATTCAGTGATATTCACACTTTTGAAACGAACCTCTAAACGGTTCAACTCATTTAGAAACGATTTGGTGTCTGGACATACATCACTATAATATAAAATATTGTTTTCCATTTTTTCACTCCTATTTTTTACCTAATTTATTTATACGTTACATTCATCATAATTTCAACTATTTTGATTTGCTCATCATTCAACTTTTAAGTATAATTGGACAGTGAGTGATAAAATTCGATAGAAAAAACTTGAATTCTATTTAATATTTATTGTCATATTAATGGAGGTAACAATGGAAAAAAATGAAAAAAACGATAACCAAAGTTGGTTGCTTCGTTTCGTAAAAGGGATGTTTGTTGGATCAGGCTTTATTGTTCCTGGTGTCAGCGGGGGTGCTCTCGCAGCAATCTTCGGTATCTATGAAAGAATTATTAATTTTTTAGCTAACATCACTAAAAACTTTAAAGAAAATGTTCGCTTCTTTTTACCAGTTGGTATTGGGGCGTTGGTAGGTATCGCCATTCTTTCTTGGGGTATTAGTTACTTACTTGGTTCTTTCGAAGTCATTATTACTTGGTTCTTTATTGGTGCTATTGTTGGAACTGCTCCGGCTCTTTGGGCTGAAGCTGGAAAAGAAGGCCGTGATAGAAAAGATTATATAATTATGATCATCGCTTTTGTTTTCGGTATTATTCTACTTGGTTTTGGGAATCAGCTATTCAATGGTGCGGTTCAACCAAGTTTTATTGCTTGGATGGTCTGTGGTGCTTTAATTGCTTTGGGAATCTTAATCCCCGGAATGAGCCCATCAAACTTTATTCTATATATGGGATTATATCAAGCAATGGCAGACGGATTTAAAACTTTTGATTTGGTTATCATTATTCCAATCGGAATTGGTGGTTTAATCACTATTTTATTACTTGCTAAAGTGATCGAGAAGATTTTCAGTACAAATTATAGTGAATTCTTCCACTTTATCGTTGGAATTGTGTTGGCATCAACTTTAATGATTGTACCTCTTGGTTCAGCATACGCTGGCTTTGGCTTTTTACAATTCTTGATGTGTTTTGTATTATTCACACTGGGTGCTCTTTTAGGCTGGTGGATGTCACAACTAGAAAATCGTTATAAGTAAACTAATATTTAATAAAGCTCCTCATTTATCCTGATAGTGGATTAACTGAGGAGCTTTTTGGTACAGCTGATTATAAGACTAATTCTGCTTCGACAATTTCTTGGAAATATCTTTGTGTATTATTCTCAGCATGCTTAAATGTAATTATGTCTAAAAGCATCGACAGTGCGCTATTTCCTAATTTTTGAGCATTAATATCCATGAATAACTCGTGCTTTTCACGAGTTTTATGAGACTCATATGCTTTAAAAGTTGCCATTGGAATA
The DNA here is from genome assembly GCF_014049385.1 of Ruoffia halotolerans. Classification (GTDB taxonomy): domain Bacteria; phylum Bacillota; class Bacilli; order Lactobacillales; family Aerococcaceae; genus Ruoffia; species Ruoffia halotolerans. The sequence goes on from NZ_JACAOA010000001.1 coordinate 71,147, forward strand.
GGCTCTTTTCCAGCTGTTTCCCAGCCAGAACGAATCCCCCGAGCAACCAGCTGGTCAGCTATGACCACCCCATCTAGTTCGGGCAATTCTAATAATTTTTCAACTAACTGATATCCTACGTTTGATAGGAATTGAAACTCATTAAATACAAGCGACTGATCCACTTCTATCCCATGCTCTTCAAGCGCTTTACGATACCCTTCATATCTTAATTCGATAAAGTTTAACGACTTCTCTCCCCCAACAAAAGCAATCTTTTTCCCGCCTTGCTTAATAATTTGAGAAGTTACTTCGTATGACATGTCCTCATTGTCATTATCCACTGAGTTCACTGCTTTAATTGATGGCGTTCCAATAACAACAAAGGGAAAATTAATATCTTTTAAGAAGTGAATAATTTTATCATTTATTTTTGAATAAAGAAAAATCAATCCATCGACTTGTTTACCAAATACCATAGTTTTAATTCGATCCAGTCTCTCATCTTCCGTATTTCCTGAACTTAAAAGTAATGTATACTTTTCTTCATTCGCCACTTCATTCATACCACGTAATACAGTTGGAAAGAATGGATTTTGATAGAATGTATCTGTATTATCAGGCAATACTAAGCCAATAATACGTGAGGTACTATTAACAAGACTTCTTGCGTTCATATTTGGATAATACTTTAATTCATCCATAATTGTTCTAACTTTTGTCTTTGTCTTTTCACTGATTGATGGGCTATTTGATATAACCCTAGAAACAGTAGAGGGAGAAACTCCTGCTACTCTAGCAACATCCTTTATTGTTACTGACATTTTTACACCTCAATCTGATAATTTGCCCCTTTTACGCAAACGATTGCGTTTTTTTAATTATACTGAAACATTGTCTTTAAAGCAATCATAGACTGTAATAAAATATTTTAATCGCTTTCACTACGAAAACGTTTGTTTTTTATTTGTTTCTCTCGTATAATGGAATTGCATTAATTATTACATCTCCTTTTCGTTATGTAAGAGTTTTCAGTTATCTTAGCGAAAGCTTTTGCATAACGGAAAGGATATAAGAAATTTTTTTAGTAGGAGGTTACACAATATGACACGTACAAGTGGTGTATTAATGCACATATCATCATTGCCAGGCCCTTTTGGCATTGGAACGTTTGGACAATCTGCTTATGATTTTGTTGATTTTCTAAAAGAGACGAAACAAACACACTGGCAAATTCTTCCGTTAACAACAACCAGTTACGGTGACTCGCCTTATCAGTCCTTTTCAGCTTTTGCGGGTAATACCTATTTTATAGACTATACTCTTTTGGAAGAAGATGGTTTATTAAAGAAAAATGATTACGAATCAGTCAATTTTGGAGATGATCCTGAAAAAGTGGATTATAGTTTAATTTACAAAGTTAAACGCCCTATCTTAGAAAAAGCTGTGAAACGGTTTATTGAACTGGGCGATTTTGACGATTACTACCACTTTGAAGAAACAAATAAGGATTGGCTCATTGATTTTAGTGAATTTATGAGTATTAAAGAAAGTTTCAATGAAGAACCTTGGTATAACTGGGATGAAGCGAGTATTAATCGAGAACCTGAAACAATGAAGGAATATCGTGAGACGCTCAGTGATCAAATTACTTATCATAAAGTGACTCAATATTTATTCTTTAAACAATATAATCAATTAAAGAAATATGCGAATGACAATCACATTCAAATTGTTGGGGATATCCCTATCTACGTATCTAGAGATAGTGTAGAAATGTGGGCAACACCTCAATACTTCAAAATGAAGAACAAAGTAGAACCAACGCACGTTGCTGGAACACCGCCAGATAGCTTTTCAGATGACGGACAATTCTGGGGGAATCCGATTTATGATTGGGAATATATGAAGGAAAATGGCTATGACTGGTGGATTTGGAGATTAAAAGAAAGCTTTAATCTATACGATGTTGTTCGTATTGACCATTTCCGTGGATTTGAATCTTTCTGGGAAGTTCCTTACGGATCAAAATCATCGGCAGCGGGTCAATGGACAAAAGGTCCTGGTTATGACTTATTCAAACATATTACTGATGCCCTTGGTGAATTAAATATTATCGCCGAAGATTTAGGTTTCATGACTCAAGAAGTTATTGATATGCGTGATAAGACTGGTTATCCTGGTATGAAGATTTTACAATTTGGTTTCAATGGTTTCGAAGATAGTATCGAACTACCCCATAACTATATTCCAAATACTGTAGCTTATGTGGGAACGCATGATAATATGACTGCTCGTGGATGGTATGAAGATACTACGAACCAAGCAATGAGAGACCAATTAGATTCTTACTTAAACAGACGTCCTGGAGAAAAAATCTCTGAAGCATTAAACCGTGGAATCGCTTCTTCTGTGAGTGATTTCGCCATTTACACAATGCAAGACTTACTCGATTTAGATAATAGTGCCCGAATGAATGAACCATCAACCATTGGGCATAACTGGCAATGGCGTATGTTAGACGGTGCGATTGATGAACCTCTTAAAGAGTCATTAACTAAACTCACTGTCGAGTACTTCCGTGCACCTCGACAATATAACCCTGAGCAAACTGAAGAAAACACAGATGAATACGTTGAGTTGGAAGCATCAGACGCTAAAGGTGAGTATCACCCAGCACCAGAATTAGATGATGTGGAAACCGATATATAAGAGTTATTATTATCTATTTACTTTTATAATCAGTAATATATAAATGTAGTGCGTTACTTAAAATAGATCAACCCATAAAGGAGTTCAAAATGAGTATTTTAGAAAATTATGTTTTAGATAACTTTGATAAGCCGATTCGTGAGTGTACGGATCAAGAGATGTATAAGGTGTTATTAGATCTTGTTCGTGACAAATCTCGTGAATTACCTACAAATGATGACAAAAAGAAGAAATTATACTACTTTAGTGCGGAATTCTTAATTGGTAAATTATTATCAAATAACTTATTAAACTTAGGTATTTACGATGAAGTAAACAATGAGTTAATCGCCAATGGTAAAAACATCATGGACATTGAACAAGCAGAATTAGAACCTTCATTAGGTAATGGTGGATTAGGTCGTCTAGCAGCATGTTTTGTCGATTCAATTACAACTTTAGGTATTAATGGTGATGGTGTAGGGCTGAATTATCATTTTGGTTTATTTAAACAAGTCTTTAAAGATAACCAACAAACTCAACTCCCTGATCCATGGATTACGGAAGAATCGTGGTTAATTAAAAACGAAAAATCATATGAAGTGCCATTCAATAACTTTACTTTGAAATCAACTTTATATGATATCGATGTCCTAGGATATAATAGTGATACTCGAAATCGTTTACGTCTGTTCGACTTAGATTCAGTAACAAGCGATATTATTGAAGAAGGAACGATTCACTTTGATAAGACAAATATTGAAGAGAACTTAACATTATTCTTATACCCTGATGATTCAGACCGTGAAGGAGAATTATTAAGAATTTTCCAACAATACTTTATGGTATCGAACGGTGCGCAGTTAATACTTGATGAAGCAGTTGCTCGTGGAAGTAATTTACACGATTTAGCAGAATATGCAGTCATTCAAATTAACGATACCCACCCTGCTTTCGTTATTCCAGAAATGATTCGTCTATTAACACAACGTGGTATCGATTTTGATGAAGCCATTCAAATCACTCAATCATTGACAGCATTCACTAACCATACAATCTTAGCTGAAGCTTTAGAAAAATGGCCAATAGATGAATTAGAACAAGTTATGCCAGAAATTGCGAACATTATCCGTGAATTAGATAATCGTAAAAAAGATGAATTCCCTAATAATCACGCCGTATCAATTATTGATGAACACGACCGTGTACATATGGCACATATGGCTATTCATTATGGTTACAGTATCAATGGAGTGGCTGCATTACATACTGAAATCTTAAAAAATTCAGAATTAAAAGCATTCTTTGATATTTATCCGAATAAATTTATTAACAAAACAAACGGTATTACGTTCCGTCGTTGGATTATGGACGCAAATAAAGAACTTGCTGACTTCATTGATGACCTAATTTCAGATGAGTGGAGAACTTCAGCGAATCTAGAACCATTATTAGACTTTAAAGATGATGAAAATGTCCTTACTAAATTGCGTGCAATAAAGTTTAATAATAAACAACGTCTAAGTCATCGATTAGAAACTATGCAAAATGTTACGATTAACGAACATTCAATTATTGATGTTCAGATCAAACGTATTCATGAATACAAACGTCAACAAATGTTATTACTTTATATCATTCATAAATACAATGACATTAAGAATGGTAACATTCCAAAAACACCAATTACAATTATCTTTGGTGGTAAAGCTGCAGCAGCTTATACAATCGCAAGAGATATTATTCATGCTATCTTAACTGTATCTGAAATTATCGCCAATGATGATGAGGTCAATGAGCATTTCCAAGTAGTTATGGTAGAAAACTATAACGTAACGCATGCACAGTACTTAATTCCGGCTACAGACATTTCAGAACAAATTTCGCTCGCATCTAAAGAAGCAAGTGGAACAGGTAACATGAAATTCATGCTGAATGGTGCCTTAACATTATGTACTTTAGATGGTGCTAACGTTGAGATTGCTGATTTAGTTGGTGAGGAAAACATCTATATCTTCGGTAAACGAAGTGAAGAAATTGTCGATTTATATGCTACAAATGGTTACAACGCTCGTTCTTACTATGAACGCGAAACAATTAAACCATTAGTTGATTTCTTAATGAGTCCTAAGATGCTTGAACTAGGTAACGAAGATCGCTTATCTCGCTTACAGTATGACATGATTAACAAAGATTACTTCATGGCTTTAATTGACCTTGAAGAATTCATTGAAATCAAAGAGAAAGTTTATGAAGATTACGAAGACCACGATACGTGGACTCGTAAAGCATTAATTAACATTGCTAAAGCAGGATTCTTCTCTTCAGATAGAACAATTAATGAATACAACCGTGACATCTGGCATTTAGAACAAGATATTAAAAACGTAAATTAATATAATGTTTTGATACATGAGCAAAAGGGCAATTCCGTTTGGATTTGCCCTTTTTTTGTTCAATTAAATAACTTTACGTTCAAATGGATCGATACTAATTCCGTCATTCAATACTTGTTTTGCATATTCTTTTGCTGCAAATAACGAGTGGTCTTTATAATTTCCACATTCGATTGCTGTTGTTGCTTCGATCACATCTGCTTCAATAATTATATTTAAGACTTTCTCTAATGCTTCTGCAATCTCTTCTGGACTGTGATCATTCCAAGCAACCATGTAGAAACCAGTACGGCATCCCATTGGCGAGATGTCAATAAGACCTTCGATTTCATCACGCATATGAATTGCTAAGAAGTGCTCTAATGTATGAACAGCACTTGTTGGTAAAGCATCTTTGTTAGGTTGTAGGAATCTTAAATCATACTTCTCAATTACTGCTCCCTTTTCATGCTCTTCTTTACCCGCTAATCTTACATAAGGTGCTATTACTTTGTTATGATCTAACGAAAAACTTTCTACTTTAGCCATTATCATTGTCCTCCTTGTTTTATATAGACGAATTCTTATTTTCTTTCATATCATATCTTAACATATCCTAGAATAAAAGGTCATTTAAGAAATATTTGAGAAAAAATTCCAGCAAGCACCGGGGAGATGCTTGCTGGATCGGAGATTTTGAATGATTTAGTTATATTATTTTCTATCTCTTTAAAGTTTTGTATCCCATAAACCACAAAATTAATCTACTGAGCTTACACCTTTGAATTCAGATTTGTCAGCTAATTTCTTAACTCGTTCTTCCATTGTTACTAACATACCATCGTAAGTATTAATGTAAGTCCCTACTTGTGGAACGTCAGCTAAATCGAATGAATTTTGTACTAAAACATAGATAGTTGGATTTCATGTACATAGAATGAGCTATCTGGAGTACCTTTAGATGCTGGCCAAAAGTACGTTGGATAGTACAAGCACTGTTAACATCACCTACGTTAATGATTAAATCATAATTTACAGTTAAGTTAAAAATGGGTTGTTTTTGAGCATAAACGTTCGAAATAGCTGCTCAACGTTCTTCTTCAGGTAACTTCATGATTTTCTCTTGAGTTGATTCCCAAAATGATACTTCATGTCTACGTTCTTCTAATAATCTTTCAAGTGGTCATGTGCTTTTGGTTTATTACCAGCGATCATAGCACCGAATCCACCTTTAATACCTGAAATTGGTAGTAATAAGATACGTTTGTAACATTCTGGTGTAACTGGGAATAGATCTTTTTGTTTATCTTTAACTAGAGTGATTGCTTTATCTGCAACTTCACGAACAACTTCTGTGTTAGCTTCTGATGCGATTCTTGATAGAGCCTCTTCTTTTGGTAACATAATTTCTTCACGTGGAGTGTTATGTAAACCGATTTTAGCTTTAAGACCTAAAGTACGACGAATTGCATCGTGTAGTCGTTCTTCAGTTAATAGACCGTTTTCTAGTCCTTCTTTCATCTATTGGAAGTCTTCATCTGGATCATTGAAGAATAAGAATAAGTCACATCTAGCTTCAATCGTTGTTGGTAACATTTCACGACGAGGTAATGAAGCAGTCATCGCTACCATGTGTGAAGCATCTGTTACGATAATACCGTTAAATCCAACTTTACCAAGTAATAATTCGTCTAATAAAGTCTTGTTTAATGACGCTGGTAAGAAATCATCTTCATCACGTTCTGGGTGTAATGCTTTTTCTTATTCTGGTAAGTGAATATGTCCAGGAGGGAACTGTCTAGATAATGCACCGATGGAAAACTTTTTTGGTTTATTGAAGCAAGAAATTTACTACGGTGAAACAATTGAAAGTATCGGGGAGTTAGAAGCACGAATCAGATCATATATTTACTGGTACAATCACGAATGTATTAAAACAAAACTAAACGGCCTGTCACCTATTCAATATAGGTGACAGGCCACTTAGAAAAATATTCGATTAAAGTCCTTTTTTAAGGTTCACTACATTCAGTGGTGTTTTCAAGTTTGTCTACTTTTTATTCTTTTTTCAAGTTGTTTTTCTTATTTTGTGATAAACTTCTGCGGTTCGTTACAATATGAATTCGCATCACATCTTCCGCTAAAATCGGATCCCTACTTTTAATTGCATCCATAATCTCTCTATGCGATACAATTGTTTCGTCTTTGATTCGGTTACTTGTGTAGTAATCATAATAACGAGAAATCGATTGATTAATTATCGAAACTAAGTTTGACATAGCTACGTTGCCACTCATTTCAGAAACTAACTTGTGAAATTCAATATCCTTCTCAATATGCTCATCACTAAATGCGCCAATTCTTTCTTCAATTTCCAAACGTATTTTGTCTAATTCTTCAATTTGCTCGTCTGTTGCATTTGTTGCAGCTAGGGCAGCAACACGTGGTTCTAAAAGATATCTAATCTCAAATAAGTCTTCTGTTAGTTTAAGTGTATCCTTAACGAAGCTAAAGCCAAGTGGATCATCAACAATTCCTGTATTCTCACTGACATAAGTTCCTGAGCCTTGTCTTACTTCAAGAATATTACGTGACACAAGCGCACGGACAGCTTCTCTTAATGTACTTCGCCCGACATTCACTTCTTCCGCTAACTTATATTCGTTTGGAAGCTTATCTCCTGTGGTTAAATTATTCGTAATTATATAGTTTAAGATAGACTCACTTGTTTGTTCAATTAAAGACTTAGCAGTCCCTTCCATTACCCTTCCTCCATATCATCTGATGACTTCAATCTTATATTACACTTTTTTTACATTATTGCAAATGCTTTCAGTGTGTTTTTATCGGTTTTAACCTCATTTTACATCATATATGTATAGGGAATTTTGGATTTCTTTACGCATATCCTTGGAGCGCCATTCTTTGACATAACCTAATGAATTCGTGATGTATAACGTTCCTTTTCTTTCAACTTCCCCTCTAAAATGAACATGTCCCATAATACTTTTCTCTATAGGATATTTTTCATATATGAGATTTATATCATCTGTAGCAATATAAGCATTAAAAAAATCGAAGACTCGATGAGGTAATGGCATCGTAAATTTTGGAATAGTAATCATATGAGTGACTAAAATGTAGCTTTCAGCATGCAGTTTTTGAATATCTTTTTCGATGACTTCTGCAAAGTACTTCGACATTTCTGGATCTTCTTTTGGCCATTGGATATATTTCTTATCCTGCCAAGTCACACCTTTATAGCGTCCTTTTTTAATTTTGTCTAAGCTAAATTTTTCTTTATTATATTTCACGTAATTGTACCAAGCTGTATGACCGACCAAGCCAACGCGTTTGGTCAACATTATAGGAGATTCAATGAGACATTGAGGATGTTCTTTGTATCTTTGGTAGATAGCCATTGTGTTAATATTTGCTCTATCCGTTTCACGGTCCCACAAATCGTGATTGCCTGGAATAAAGTACACCAAAGTATTCGCTTGTTCCTGTAAGGCTTCGACAAAATGCGTCGTGGCCTTATAACTATTCGCAATGTCGCCACCAATAACAAACATTTCCAATTCATTCTTTTTTATTTCTTCTGTCAATACGTCAACATAGTCTTGTACTTCATACGTAAAGTTGTCTACATGTAAATCTGAAATAAAGCCTATTCGCATATTCATTCGCCTCCTTTTATTTATAATCTTGTGAAATATAAAAACGGTCCTTGTTTGTTATAAATATGCTCTTAAAGCACAGTATATAACAAATTAAGAACCGTTTCCTAATTAATTATCTATTATTTTAATTTAATAGTGGCTACTAAATCACCTTTAGACACTGTTCCGCTTGCTTTAACATCGATTTTATCAATAACTTCTGCACCGTTTGTAAATACTATAATCATATCTTTATCTTTGTCGTTCTCTTCAAGCTCAGTTAGGTTAACATCGGCAATATTATCACCTTTTGATACTTGCGAATTTTCATTTACGTGAATTGTAAATGGCTTACCTTCCAATGATACAGTATCAATTCCCATATGTAATAAGATTTCTAATTCACCAACAGTGAAGCTCACGGCATGTTTTGTTGGGAAGATATTATCAACTTGACCATCAACAGGTGAATTAATTGTCCCATGTGTAGGTCTAATCGCAAAGCCGTCTCCCATCATCTTTTGAGCAAAAACTTCATCTTGTACATCTTCAATATTGACAAATTCCCCGTCACACATTGCATAGACATTAACTTCTTTTACTACTTCTTTTTTATCTTTCTTCTTAAAAAAATTAAACATATCTCTTTACCTCCTATTATTATTCACTTTAATTATACGATTAAAGCGCTCTATTACAAAATAATATCACTTAGGGTAACTTTCTTCCGCCACTTTTATAAATGTCATACCATTCTTGCTTAGTCAAATTAATTGAAAAAGCCTCACTCATATCTTTAATACGTTTAGGTGACATCGATCCAGCAATCGTCTGCATTTTAGCTGGATGACGATTAATCCAGGCAATCACAATCGCTTCTAGTGAAACGTTATAGTGTTCAGCTAAATTTTTCATCACCTTAGTCATTTCTTGATAGTCAGGATGATTAATAAATAATCCTTCACTCAATGAAACTTGAAACGGCGACCACGGTTGAATCGTAATATTATTTAAGCGGCAATACTCAAGAATGCTTCCATCATGATTAACTGACAAGTCATTCGTCATATTCACATTAAACCCTGCATCAATCATGGGTGTATGAGCGGGTCCAAATTGTAATTGATTGGCTATGAGTGGACGATTCAAGTGTTTTTGTAATAACTTGATTTGCCCAGGATTTTGGTTTGAAACACCAAAATATCTCACTTTACCACTCATATATAATACATCAAATGCTTCTGCCACTTCTTCTGGCTCCATTAAAGTATCGGGTCTATGAAGTAATAACATATCTATGTATTCTGTATCCAATCTTTCTAAGATACCGTCTGTCGCCTTCATAATATGTTCTTTTGAGAAATCAAAGTAGCCATCACGAATACCTACTTTAGATTGTAGTATAATGTCTTCTCGTCTAACATCTGAATCTTTAAGTGCTTGGGCGAACAGTATTTCCGATTGACCTTTTCCATAAATATCTGCGTGATCAAAGAGTGTAATTCCTTGTTCAAAGGCCGTATTAATGACTTCAACAGCTTTCTCTTTTGATTCATCTGCCATTCTCATACACCCTAAGCCTAATTGACTGGCTAACAGTTGTGAAGATCCTATCTTAATCTTTTCCATTACAATCCACCTTTATATTTATTGTTTATATTTTAGTGCTCCATTTAAAAATGTTGCTTTTAATTCTAGGTCTTCTCCTACAATTATAAAGTCAGCATCTAAACCTGCTTTAATTTGGCCGCATACGTCATCGATATCGACTGACTTAGCTGGGGAGTAAGATGCCATTCTTAAAGCATCTGCTTGAGACACAATGCCCCATTCAAACATATTACGTACACTTTCATTCAAACGAAGGATCGATCCAGCTAGATTTCCTCCATCTTTCAGACGAGCCTGTCCGTCTTTTACTACGACTTCAAGTTCTCCTAATATTGATTCCCCGTCACCTAAGCCGCCTGCACGCATGCAATCTGTTACAAGGACCGTTTGTTTAGGTCCACGAGCTTTAACAACGACTTGAGCTGCGCCAGGATGTACATGATGACCGTCACTAATTAGTTCCGCAAAGACATTATCCAAGCCTAGTGCTGCTCCAACCATTCCAGGGTTACGATGATGAAGTCCACTCATGGCATTGTAAGTATGAATAAAAATGTTTGCTCCTGCATCTACGGCTTCTTTCGCTTCTTCATAACTTGCATCGCTATGCGCTAAGGCAGTTTTTACGCCAATAGTATTAGCAAATTCGATAAATTCTTTAACTCCATCACGTTCCGGCGCAATTGCAATTTTTTTAACTAAATCATTCGATAAGTCATTCCAATGTTTTAACTTTTCAATCGATGGATCACTCATGTAAGCTAGGTTTTGAGCGCCTTTGTACTTTTCAGTAAAGAATGGACCTTCTAGAAAGATACCTCGGATCTTTGCGCCTACCACATCTTCATAGTTGTCTCCAATTGTTTGGCATACATCGTTTAACTGCTCTGTTGACGCTGTTAACGTCGTAGGTAGCCAAGATGTCACACCACATGCTAGTAGTGCTTCTGATATCTTTTGAATCCCTTTGAAATCATTATCCATCACATCATGTCCCACATACCCATGGATATGTGTATCCACAAGCCCAGGTGCAATCGTATCTTCAGAATAATCTAAGATTTCGCCATCCGTTGGTTTCTCTAATATTATCCCATTGAACTTGCCATCTTCTATAGCTAAGTAGCCATCTTCAATGACTTCGTCGGTTAAAATTATTTTTTTAGCGTGTACATATCGTGTCATGTATTTCAACCCTTCCCTTTTCAATTTACTTATATGATTATCTTACCATTTTTTCGATTGAAAATGCCTTCATTTTACATCTATTTATAACAAAACACTCGTTAAAGAATGCATCGGTGACAATTAGTAATTTTGTCAAACATTCATTAAACGAGTGTAAATCTTTTATTTTTTAATTACTTCTTCTGTGTCTACATCAAAGAAATGACCTTTATTCATATTAAAAGCAAGTTCTACCGTTTCACCAGGTCCATGAGTATCACGAGCGTCTACACGGGCAACAAACGTAGTATCTCCTACTTTCGAATGAAGCATTGTTTCAGATCCCATTAACTCAGACACTACAACTTCAGCGTTAACACGTGCTCCAGAATATAAGTCTAGTGCCACTTGCTCTGCATTAATGTCTTCTGGACGAATGCCGAATACGACATCTTTTCCTTCGTATCCTTTCTCTTCTAATAGACGACGAGCAGGTTCGTATACTTCAACATCAATTTCTTTACCATCGGTGATCCGTCCATTTGAATAAGTTACATTAAAGAAGTTCATTGCAGGTGACCCCATAAATCCAGCCACGAACATATTCACTGGGTGATCATATACTTCTCTTGGTGAACCAATTTGTTGAATAAGCCCACGATCCATAATGACAATGCGTGTTGCTAAAGTCATCGCTTCCGTTTGGTCATGGGTAACGTAAATCGTTGTTGTGTTTAATGTGTTATGTAATCTAGCGATTTCAGTACGCATTTGAACACGTAACTTCGCGTCTAAGTTTGATAAAGGCTCATCCATCAAGAACACTTTTGCGTCACGAACAATCGCACGACCAAGTGCCACACGTTGTCTTTGCCCTCCAGATAAAGCTGCTGGTTTACGTTCTAAGAACTCCGTTAAACCTAAAGTTTCAGCTGCTGAATCAACACGCTTTTTGATTTCATCTTTTGAATATTTACGTAATTTTAAACCATAAGCCATATTATCAAATACAGTCATGTGTGGATAAAGAGCGTAGTTTTGGAAGACCATAGCGATGTTTCTATCTTTTGGCTCAACATCATTCATCACTTCATCGTCAATAACTAACTCGCCTTTTGTAATGTCTTCAAGACCAGCAATCATTCTAAGTGTTGTTGATTTTCCACATCCTGATGGTCCGACAAAGACGATAAACTCTTTATCATCTATTTCTAAATTAAAGTCAGAAACAGAATAAGTATCATTTCCTGGGTATTGTTTATAAATATTATTTAAATTTAACTTAACCATTATAGTATAACTCCTTTAGTTTTTTGATAGTAGCAATCCTTTAATTATCCTTTAATTATTCTGTACATAAGCATCATTAAAATGTGTCTTCCAATAAACCCACATTAACATCAGAACAAACAATAATCCTTGAACCGTCAGCATGGTTGTTGGATTTCCACTGATTAAACCAATCACCATAGCCATGACAGTTGGTAATCCTAAACAATTTAAGACGATGGTTAAAGCTTCTGAAAATGAATTAATGTCATACGTTTCATTTTTTCGCATAAAGGATAGGAAGAAACTTGATCCTAATATTAATAATAACAGGCTTACTAAGATAAGAACACTTAATTGAATATAATTCATTAATACAATTGAGGTTCGATTACTCCAAAACCATTGTTGTGACATCAATTCTTTTAGATTCTCTACGTCTTCAACTTCATTCATCGGCTTGTCACCTGTATAAGGTTGATAAAACAGAGATGAGATGTCTTCACCAAAGATGGTTTGATCAGAAGTATAAATAATACCTCCTCGATCACTCAATAATGTTTCAGCTGCTTCGATTGAAGGTGTTAAGCCAATAATAAGTTCGTCATTTTCTTTAATGATTTTTTCTTCCGTAATCCCAAGATCTGTTCCATTATTTTCAAGAGCATTTAACTCTCGAACGACTGATTCATCGATATAATCCATCACTTCAGGTACGTAGTTTGTTAAGTCTGCGCTAGTTGTTCTACCCAACTGTAATGATAAAGGTATCATCATTAACGAAGCTAGCAGAATCATGACAATTAACTTTTGCCAATGTTTTAAATACTGTCTATGTGTAAAACTTTTTACTGCAGAGAATGCAGTGATAAAAAAATTAATTGGAAATACATGCGCCATATAAATCATTCCTTATCTAACCTTTAGTACCGCCACTCGTTAATCCAGATACAAAATTCTTTTGTAACATAAAGAATAGGATGGAGATTGGGACCGCAATTAAGATTGCACCAGCGGCAAATAGTGCGACACGTTGATTTCGTGTGTCATTAATAAAAGTTTGTAAACCAACAGCGACCGTATATGATTCTTGGCTTCTTAATAAAAATCTAGCTAACATGAAATCCCCGAAAGGTCCCATGAATGCCCATAAAGCTTGAACGGCTATCATTGGTCTGACTAATGGTGTTATAATCTCCCAGAACGTTCTAATATGTCCGGCACCGTCAATTTTTGCGGATTCGTCTAAGTCATAAGGTACTGTATCAAAGTATCCTTTCATTAAGTAAGTATTCATTGGAATACCCCCACCAATATAAAGGAATGATAGGAACCAAAACTCATTAATCGCATCTAATAAGAAAGCCATTACGAAGAAGGCTGTTAAAGCCGCGGTTGTTGGAACCATTTGGATAATTAAAAACATCATTAAACTATTTTTGCGTCCCATAAAACGGTAACGACTGTATGCATAACCCGCTAAAGTAACAATGGTAACTTGTACAATCATTGTACTGAAGGCTACGATCAATGTGTTGACATACCATCTACCGTACATCGTCTCTTCGAAAAGTCTTCTAAAGTTATCTAAAGTCCATGTTGCATTTAAATCTAATGAAAAGGACGTGATGTTACCTGCCTGAAAGGCCGAACTCGCTGTTACTAAAAGCGGGTACATGATAATAATCGATAAGACAATCATAAATAAATACGTTAAGATCTGTCCGATGAGTCTTTTTGCTTTCGCTGAACCTTTCTTCTTCATAATTATTCATCCTCCATGTTAAATGCATTTGTCCGTTTAAATACAATCAGCGTCACACCAATAACGATAAATGACACGATGATTGTCAAAGCTGCTGCAAGTGAATATTGAGGGGAATTATTCGTCGTCAACTTAAATATCCAAGAAATTAGGATATCCGTTTGCCCGGCCCCACCACCCGCACTCCCGGGTCCACCATCATTAAATAGATAGATCATAGTGAAGTTATTAAAATTCCCAGTATATTGAGTGACGAATACTGGAGCTGCTACAGCAAAGACTGTCGGCATTGTAATGTCACGGAATCGTCTAAACGCTCCGGCACCATCAATTTTGGCTGCTTCATATAAATCTTCAGGAATCGCTTGTAAAATACTTGTCGTCATAACGTAAATATAAGGGAAACCTAACCAGCCTTGAATCATAATAATTGCAACTTTGGTCCAATAAGGATCTGTCTTCCAAGCAATACGCCCAATATCCATGAATGGAATAAAGTTATTTAGAAAGGGAATAACTTGCGTGTTAATGGCTCCAACTGAATCGTTAAACATATTCGAGAATGACATAATTGTAATGAACGCAGGCACAGCCCACGGTAATAGGAAAATAACCCCAAAAATACGTTTACCTTTAATGAACGGTTGGTTGGCAATAACTGCTGTAAACACTCCTAAAACAATTTGTAATGTTGTCGCACAAAGTGTCCAAATAATTGTCCAAGAGAATACCGATGTAAAAGCATCACGAAAAGTACTTAAAGTGAATATTTTTAGAAAGTTCTCCAAGCCTACCCAATTTAATAATTTAGCTGGTGGCATATTCATAATACTATAATCCATAAAAGCTATAAATATCGTCACAAGAACTGGGAATATAATTGCAAAGATCATTGCTAAATATGCCGGTACAATTAGTAAGTATGGAAATCCATTTTTATATACATTATCGAATAGTTCACGGAAAGTTTTATTTACGTGAATACCAGTGTTCCAGTGTGACGCCACTTTCTTCGCATCATATATGTTGTATATGTAGAAAAATAAAAATATGACTGTAACTAATACTTGTAATGTTCCTCGAATCATCATAAATAATGAATGATCTTCCATCGGTGTTGTTCCAAGTGTTACTAAATCATATATGGCTTGAATTCCAAATACATTTAATTCATAAACGAATAAAATAGCAACAGCTAAAAATAAGATACCTTTTATAATTTGCTTATTATAAAGTTGCCCTAGACCTGGGATGATCGATAAGGCAGCCGCCAATTTCTCATTTTTAATTGACTTTTTTTCTACTTCCATCATAAAGCCTCCTCTAATACTTCCCAAACTAATGATTAAAAAATCTGGCTGGCGTAGGCCAACCAGACATTGTTAGTTAATTTCAGTATTAATAATTTTGTTGAATTGTTTGCGTAATTAACTCTACTGCATCGTTTGCCGATTCTTCTGCAGTTTTAGTTCCGGAAGCTGCATCAAACATTAAACTTTCAGCTCCTACCCATACCTCGGCCATTTGAGGGATTTTTGGCATTGGTACTGCGTTTTCATATACATCAATTACAGCTGCTGTTAACTCGCTGTCTGATTGAGCTGCTTGCTCACGAGCTACTTGGTTCGCAGGAACTTCGCCTAAGCGTTCGTACATAATTGTTTGTTGCTCTTCACTAGTTACCCAGTTTAAGAACTCTTGTGCTAATTCAGTTTTTTCAGTAAAGGCTGAGATTGCCCATGCTTTCCCTCCACCAAATGGTTTGTATTCTTCACCATTAGGTAATGTTGGGATTGTTGTAGTAGCATAAGGAATTCCAGAGGCATTGAAATCATTTGCCATCCAAGGTCCAGTAATTACTGCAGCAGTTTTACCTTCCATGAATGATTGGTTAATGAAATCTGTTGCACTTGTTATGTCTAACATACCTTGTGGCCAAGTATTTTGGTACCAGTTTGTTGCGTACTCAATTGCTTCGATAGCACCTTCACTATTTAATCCGATGTCTTCAGTATTTGTTCCATCTTCACCAAATACATATCCACCGTAACCAGCTAATAGACCATAAGTCATATAGAAGTCAACCCAGTTAGTTAAGAAACCAACGTTACGTCCTTCTTCGCCTTCGAACGCGAAACGCTCATCTTGAGAAATCGCTTCTAATTCTTCAAATGTTTCAGGTGCAGCATCTAGTAATTCAGTGTTATAGAACATTACCAGTGCTTCAATAACAGTTGGCGCTCCATAAATTTGACCGTCCATTGTTACTTGTTGCTGATCCGTTTCATCGTAGCCTGCGTCTTCATTTAGAGTCACAGGTTGGATTAAACCTTGCATACTTAATGAACCGATACGGTCATAAGGTGCGATAACTACGTCCGCTCCTGTTCCAGCTGGCCCATCTAATGCTAAACCGTCTAATACTTCGAACATGTCTGTGTCCCAAACTTCAACACTTACACCATGCTCTTCTTCAAAAGCTTCGATATTTTCAATAACATAGTCATAATGACCAGCGGCAGAGACAATGAGTGTTTCCTCTTGTGCTAATACTTCCTGTGCAGGTAGTAATACACTTGCAGCAAAAGATGCTCCTAGAATCGCAGTTGTAGCACCAGTAATAATTTTTTTCCAATCAAACTTCATTGATTTCCCTCCTATTTTTGCGTTTTTGTAAACGCTTAAATTACTATAATTATAATACCGCAATCGTTTGCGTAAATCAAGCGTTTTCAAGTAGAAAATTCACATTTATTTCATAATTAGTAATTATTCACAAGTAAAGCTAGAGGGGTATTGGCTATATCTAGCTTTCCGTCAGTAATTGTTACTTTTTCTTCTGATATTAAATTCGTATATTCGCCATCTGCAACAGGGAAATCGATGGACCCTTCTGAGTCTTTTAAGTTAAACACTCCATAGAATGTCTGTTGAGCATTTTTAAAATTTAAAGTCACTGTATTAGTATCATTATCTGCTTCAAGTGAATATAAACCATCTAAAGGCACATATTCTTTCTGAACATGGGCTAACTTAGCTAGAAAATCGCTAATGTCATGTCCGCTGCCCCAATCAATTGGGTCGCGATCAAATAAACTTGGTGTCATCTCCGCTAATACTTCTTGTCCGTTATAAATTAACGACGATCCTTTTTGCATAAAGGTGAAAGCCGTCCATTGCATCAATTCACTGTCTTTTGGAATACGATGTCTAATTCGTAGATGATCATGGTTTTCTAAGTTTCTCATCTTCACATAATTCCAAGGATACGTGTAATCTTGTACTTTAAGACGTTCAATATATGCTTCGATACCAATCTTACCTTCTATATATAGTTCAAAATGATCATGAACATCATAGTCATAAGTCATATCAAAGGCTTGATAAATTTCACTGTCACTTAGTGCAATCATATCTTTTGATCTTAATTCGCGAATAAAACCAGGATGAACTGATTCGGATAACCAAATCACTTCTGAATTAATTTCCTCCACGGCTTCCCGTGCTTGTAACCAAAACTCAATCGGTACTAAAGGTGCAACATCACATCTAAAACCATCTACCCCACGTTTAACCCATTGTTCTAGTGTTTCAATTTGGTAATTCCATAGTTCAGGATGTTTATAATCTAAATCAACAATATCACTCCAATCACCGACGCGGTTTCCAAAATGACCTTCGGCTGTTTTATAAAACCAGTCAGGATGTTCATTAGCAAGAATAGAATCAGGCGATGTATGATTATAGACAATATCAATCATAACTTTCATCCCACGCTTGTGGATTTCTTCGATTAATTCTTCGAAGTCTTCCATTGTACCATAATTTGGATCGACACTGCGGTAATCTTTAATCGCATATGGTGAGCCATCTTCTCCTTTGCGGTTCTTCTCACCTATAGGATACATCGGCAGAAACCAGACGATATCTGTTCCTAAATCTTTGATTCGATCTAACTCAGAAACGACAGCTTTGAATGTACCTTCTTCAGTAAAATTTCTAACAAAGATACTGTAAATTACAAACTTTCTTAAGTTAATACTTGTTTGTTTTGCCATTCAATTTTCCTTTCTTCGTTTAGTAAAACGTTTGCATAAATTTTAACAAAAATAATCCCCTTTTGTAAAGTTAAATGTTAAATAAAAAATAATTAACCTGAGTTATAATCTTTACAAAGGGGATGATTGAGTTTAACTATTTTAAATCTTTGAGTGCATGTTCACTCATTGATTCTTCTAATTCTTGGGCTTGTCTTTCACTTTCTTCTGAACTTAATCCTAACTCTTCAGTAATGATTGCTTGGACTGGCTCAACTAAGCTATGCATCTCATCCGATCTAAAGAGCATGTAGTTTGTCCGTCTTAAGAAGAAGTCTTCACTTGTTAGGTTTGCTTCTTCATGAATTGCATAGAGTAAACTTATTGCATCTTTGACTGGCAATGATAATTTATCTGCATATTCTTTAGCTTGATCTAAATATTGTAATACACGTTCAGCGTTTGAACCATACAGGTTTGCTAAGTAATCAGCCTCTTCTGAATTCAAACCAGCTTCTTCGTATAATTTAGCAAATTCTTGAATGGATTCATCGACACGCGTTTTGTCAAAATGTCCACCAGACACTTGGTACGCTTTAGAATCAATTAAAGTAAATTCTTTATCGGTCTTTTTGTTCAATGTATCGATAATAACTTTCATCGCGCCTTCGGCCATTTTTCGGTAGTCAGTTATCTTTCCTCCAGCAAGGGTCAGAAGTCCAGTTTCACTGACAGATAAATCACTTCCACGAGAAATGGCGGATGGGTCGTTTCCAGACTCTGCATTATTACGATTCGCGTCACGAATTCCCTTCTCAACTTCGACTCTTGGAACTCTTCCTTCATTATATTCAGTGAATAATAAAGCTAATTCGTCAAAGCTTTCATCTGATAATGCGCCATTATGCCCACCATTATAATCCGATCCACTATTTCCTGAAATGAGCGGTCTAAGACCTGCCCAACTCGCTTCAATATCATCAATTGTAATCTTCGCTTCTGGGAAACGGCGATTCACAATCTCAAGTAAATACTCAACGTCATGTAAGCTGACTTGAGGGTGTTTTAAATCACCATCATAATCTGTATCGGTTGTTCCAAAATACGTTTTAGTTTCTCTTGGTAGTACGAATACCATTCGTTTGTCACCTTCACCACTATCAAAGTATATGGGTGAATTAACAGGTAGCTTCTTAGAATCGACCACTAAATGAACCCCTTTAGTTGGGCGCATTTGAGGTGTTGATTCAACTTCCGTATCAAGTGCTCGAATTGTATCACTCCATGGTCCGGTTGCATTAATAACTAACTGACTTTTCACTTTAAATGATTCTTGATTTAACATATCTTTAACAATGACAGACTGAATTCTTTGTTGATTATCATATTCAAAGCCTGTCACTTTTGCCCGACTCAAGACCGCTGCACCATCTTCATGGGCTTGCTTAATGTTTTCAATAACTAAGCGTGCATCATTATTGCGATAGTCTAAGTAAAATCCACCGCCAATTAAATTTTCTTTGGCCAAGTTTGGTTGTCTTTCGATAACCTCTTCTCTTGATAAGAGTTTATTCGCAAAGTCCGTCTCTTCGACACCAGCTAAACGGTCATATAAATCCATCGCCACTTTTAACTCTAATTGAGAAAAAGATGCGCCTGGTTCGTCATATAATGGTAGTAACATTGGATCTGGTTTCGGTATGTGCGGGGCAATGCCTTGAACAACTGCACGTTCCTGAACTGTTTCAGATACAACTTCTACATCAAATTGTTTCAAGTAACGTAAGCCACCATGTACTAATTTCGTTGAACGGCTACTTGTTCCTTCAGAAAAATCTTGCATTTCGAGCAAGGCCGTCTTCATTCCACTCGCCGCTGCTTGTACCGCCAGTCCAGCCCCAGTAATACCGCCACCAATGATTACTAAATCAAATGTATCTGCTTGTAACTGTTCAATTACTTCAGATCTTGAGCGATATGATAGAACTGCCACTACTCATCTCCTCCTTGAGATTTCTTAGCATAATATATTGTTGCGTCTACTGCATTTTCCCATCCTTCATATAAGGCTTTACGCTTGTCGTCTGCCATATCTGGTTCGAATGTTTCCCCGACTTCAATTAATTGTTTTAGTTCTTCTTGGTCTTTCCAATAACCTACAGCTAAACCAGCTAAGTAAGCTGAACCTAGAGCAGTCGTTTCTAATAATTTTGCACGTACAACCTTTACGTTCGCAATATCAGATTGGAATTGCATTAAGTATTGGTTCATTGCTGCCCCACCATCAACACGTAATTCCTCAATCTCTAAACCAGTATCTTTCTTCATTGTTTCTAATATGTCTCGTGATTGGTAAGCAATTGACTGTAATGTTGCTTTAACTAAGTCTTCTTTAGTAGTACCGCGCGTTAAGCCATAAACTGAACCTCGTGCTTCTGAGTTCCAATGCGGCGCACCTAAACCAGTAAATGCTGGTACTAGATATACTTCATCTTCACTTTTTGATTTATATGCCATCTCTTCAGTTTCAGGTGATTGTTTGAATAACTCAAGACCATCACGTAACCATTGAATCGCTGCTCCTGTAACGAAGATCGATCCTTCTAATGCATAGTGCACTTTACCATCAATGGCGTAACCAATTGTAGTAATTAAGTTGTTCTCAGAAGCTTTAACTTCTTCACCCGTATTCATAATCATAAATGAACCTGTTCCGTAAGTATTTTTAACCATACCTGGTTCAAAAGCCATTTGTCCAAATAAGGCTGCTTGTTGATCCCCTGCCATCCCTGCGATTGGCACTTTTTGTCCATAAAAATGATATGTCTTAGTGTATCCATAAACTTCAGAGTTTGATTTAACTTCTGGAAGCATTGATGCTGGAATATTTAATAACTCTAGGATTTCGTCATCCCATTTTAGATCATGAATATTAAATAACATCGTACGAGCTGCGTTTGAATAGTCCGTGACGTGAACGTCTCCACCAGTTAATTTATAAACTAACCATGAATCAATTGTTCCGAATAATAATTCGCCGTTTTCAGCGCGTTCTTGTGCGCCATCAACTTTATCAAGAATCCAACGAACTTTAGTTGCTGAGAAGTACGCATCGATAACTAATCCGGTTTTCTCTTGTATCGTATCTGTATGTCCATCTTTAATTAATTGATTAGCGATTGAAGCCGTTTGACGAGATTGCCACACAATGGCATTGTAGATTGGTTTTCCAGTTTCTTTATCCCAGATAACAGTCGTTTCACGTTGATTTGTGATACCGATGGCTTCAATGTCTTCTGGTTGTAATTCACTTTCAATAATTGCTTTTGAAATTACCGCTTGTACATTGTTCCAAATCTTATTCGCATCATGCTCTACCCAACCACTTTGTGGGTAAATTTGTTCGAATTCTTCCTGGCCACTTCCAACGATTTCACCTTTTTTATTAACAATAATTGCACGTGAACTTGTTGTCCCTTGGTCGATTGACATAATATATTTTTCAGCCATTCATATTCTCTCCTTTTTTAAACTCAATGCGTCTCAAAAAATTAAATACCTGCTAAAACTAGATTATAAATTAAACCTCCAACGATACCACCAACGATTGGTCCTAATACTGGAATCCAAGCATAACCCCAGTCAGCGTTTCCTTTGTTTTTCATTGGTAAGAATTGATAAACGATACGTGGCCCTAAGTCACGAGCTGGGTTAATCGCATAACCGGTTGTTCCACCAAGTGAAAGTCCGATGGAAGCTACAATTGCACCAACGACGAATGGTCCAAAACCTGATGATAAGTTATTTGGTCCCATTGCCATTACACCAATCACTAAGACTGCTGTACCAACAACTTCACCAATGAAGTTTGACGTTGTATCACGAACAGCGGGTGCTGTCGAGAATGCAGCTAATTTAGTTTCTGGATCTGGTGTCATATCCCAATGTGGTAAATACTGTAACCAAACAACGACTTGCGCTAACATTGCCCCAATCATTTGAGCAATAATATACATAAATGCTGTACCCCAAGATACTTGTCCTAGGACTGCGAAAGCAATCGAAACTGCTGGGTTTAAGTGAGCTGGACTATAGAAACCTGACACAAGTACCCCTAAAGTTACCGCAAGACCCCAACCAAGTGTTATCATAATCCAACCTGTGTTTTCGCCCTTAGTTCCTTTTAACACATTACCTGCAACAACACCATTACCTAATAATACCAATATAAACGTCCCTAATAATTCTCCTACAAAATCCATAATTGCCTACCTCCATTTTTTTATTTGTTTATTTTTAACTCATCAAGCTGTGCTTCAATTACTTCTATGTCTGCCTCTGCTTGTAAGAGTGCACCGGCTGTATATGCTCCTTCAACTACTGGAACTTCATATACTTTCACTTCTTTATCTGACATTTCGACTGCCATTTCTAAATTCATCTTTGCACTTCCAAGATCAAAAAACGCGAGCAGTTTATCTTTTGGATTCTTTTCAATCATCTCTGAAGCGGCGTCAAACGTTGTTCCAATCTCGCCATCTTCGTCTCCACCAGCATGGGTAATACTGACATCTTTCGCTACTTCATCTAATAAATTATGAATTCCTTGAGCTATATCTTTCGAATGTGACATAATGACAATTCCATATTCCGACATTATTCTATACCTCCTGCTTCTATAAATGCTTCAAATAATAATCCTGAGGAGTATGCACCAGGATCAATATGTCCAATTGAACGCTCGCCAACGTAGGAAGCTCTTCCTTTCGTTGCTTTCATATCTTTTGTGTTCTCAACGGCATCTTGGATCACATTAGAAGTTAAAGTTCCTTCTTTGAGTGCTTTCACAACGGGTGACCATGTATCAATCATTGTCTTTTCGCCTTCAGTGGATTTACCACGTTTTTTTATTGCCTCCAATCCATCATTCATTGACTCTGCCAACTCTGCTTCATTTTGCACACCTTTAGCTAGACCTAAAATTGCAGAACCATATAAAGGACCCGCAGACCCTCCAACATTACTCAAGAGATTTTTTGCTACCACTTTTAGAGCGTCTGCTGCTGTTTCTGGTTGATCGGTTTCTAAGCCTTCCATAACAGCTTTCATCCCACGGGACATATTATTCCCGTGGTCTGCATCACCAATAGGTGTGTCTAGTTCTGTTAATTTAACTTTTTCTGCTTGAACTTTTTCATTGAAAAGTTCCATCCATTTTAATACTACTTCTAATTCCATAAACCATCTCTCCTATTTCCAAGCAATTGTTTTCACTGGTGCATTTAATGCTTCTAACCATTTCTCGTCTTCGAACTTAATCACTGTTAATGAAAGTCCCTGCATCTCAAGAGACGTCATATTGTCGCCTACTTTTTTGAAGCGAACATCAATATTTTTATCTTCGAGTATTGCACGAACATCATTCATAAAGACATATTGTTCCATTAATGGCGTACCACCCATACCGTTAACGAAGACACCAATCGACTCATCCTCTTTAATCTCGAATGATTCTAATAATTTAGTAACTAGTTCTGTAGCTAAGTCTTTTGAAGGTTTTAGCTTCTCAGAACGATAGCCTGGCTCACCGTGTATACCAACACCATATTCAATCTCATCATCAGCTAAATTAAAGCTTGGCTTACCACCTTCAGGCGTTGTTGCCCCAGTTAAAGCGAGACCAATTGTATGAATATTTGGTACAAGTGCATCTGCTATTTCTTTGATTTCTGCTAAAGACTTCCCTTGATCAGCAAAGTAGCCAACTACCTTATGCACTAAAACTGTACCTGCTACCCCTCGCTTACCTTGAGTGTACAGTGAGTCTTCGACTCCAATATCATCATCTACAATAATTGTTTCTACTTCAATGTCTTCCATTTCAGCTAATTCTTGTGCCATTTCGAAGTTCATTACGTCTCCTGAGTAATTTTTGATTACTAAGAAAACTCCTGCACCTTCATCTGCTGCCTTAATTGCTTCTAGAATTTGATCTGGTGCTGGGGAAGTGAATACTGGACCACTTACCGCTGCTGATAACATACCCTCACCTACGAAACCTGCGTGCGATGGCTCATGACCTGCACCACCACCAGATACAACTGCCACTCGATTCTTTTTCTCAGAAGTACGGGCAATCACATCAAACCCAGATAATCTTTCTACAATCTCATTGTGTGCATATGCTAATCCCTCTAACATTTCATCAACAATTTGACTCGGATTATTCATAATTTTCTTCATGAAACGACACTCTCCTTATTCTTTTGATGTCTTAATCTTACTAGATGAAAACGCTTATAGCAATTATTTCAACCATTCTTGCTTATTAAAATAGTTTATGTAAGCCTTAAGGTGGACTTCTAAGCTTCGTAAAAGTTTTATGAAAATATTTGTGCTACGATTATTTCAATGTTTAGAAGAAAGAGGTCATAACCAAATGCAAAATTATACAACAAATCATCAATTAGAACACAGAACGATGCGCTTCTTTAAAGATAAGCCGGTTGATGACGACTTAAGAAATAATTTATTCACTATTATGAACCGAACAGCGACAAGTTCTGGAATGCAAACTTTTTCCGTGATTCGTATCACACACCAAGCGAAAAAGGATCAAATTGCTGAAGTTTGTAAACAAGCTTATGTAGCCGAAGCACCTGAATTATTAATCTTTGTGGTGGATACTTTCCGTATGAAGCAAATTGCTGAAGAGAAAGGTTATGAAGGTGAGAGTTACCGAACGATGGATGTCTTCTTCCAAGGTGTGGCGGATGCTTACTTAGCTGCCCAAAACATAACAAATGCTATTGAATCATACGATCTCGGTGCAGTTTACTTAGGGAGTATTCTAAATGACCCGCAAGAAATTATCGATATTTTAGAGCTACCTGAATTAACGTTCCCAATAGTAGGCATGTTGTTTGGTTATCCTGATGACAATCCTCAATTAAAGCCGAGAATGGACTTGAAATTTAAAGTTGGAAAAAATTCATATCCTTATGTGGCTAATATAACTACTGAACTGAAAGATTATGATGAAGAGATGTCGTATTATTATGATACCCGTGAAAAAAATCGCCGGTCTGATACATATACAGATCAACTAGTTCGTAAATTAAGCACACCGAATCCATTGCGTCAAAAATTGCTACAAGTTGTGGAGAAGCAAGGCTTTGATTTAATGGTTGATGAATAATTGGTACAAAAATAGCCCAGTCTTCCTGATTGATTGGAAGACTGGGCTATTAAAGTGTGAATTTGGTGGTTCTATTTTTCTTTGACTGCAAACCAAATTTCGCTATAAACGTTATCTTGGAAACGATCAAATTGTGTAAACGAAATTTCAGGCGCTTCGACTAATTCAAATTTCAATGATGGTAACCATTCAGAATATATCTTCGCCCATGTATCTTGCAATGTTTTAGGGAAAGGTCCTTTATTTGGAAATATTGCCCACGTATTTTTTTCCACATTTACTTGTTCTAAATCCTCAAAGGTATTGTCCTCTGTAGTTAAAAAGCCAATCATATGAGTGAGTTCCCCTTTTTCATCAAATCGTTTGTCATCAAAATTAAATGATGCGTTGACGACTTTATTTGGATACAATCCTTTTAGTTAGTGCATTTCTGCTTTTTGTTGTTTTGTAATGGAGTTGGCTAAATTGGCAATATGATTATTTTCGCCTTCAAATTGAATGGGTACTGTTGCTTTAACATCAACGATATTAAACGCTTCTTTATGTTTGATTTAAAATTTTATTGTTTCTCCTCCTCGAATATCTATATAGAATGTGAGTTTGGAATACGACTTTTAAATGTTATTCTTAATGACTTCGGAAGGAAGATAACCACTCGACTCCCGAAAAGATCTTGAAAAACCGTCCACGGATTGATAACCAAATCTTAATGCTACATCTGTAACATTTTCTTTTCGGTGAGTTGTTCATTAGCGAGTGTAAATTTTCGATTTTTTATATATTCGCCGATTGAAATACCTACAATGAATGAGAATGTTCTCTTAAATGAAAGGCGGACAAGCCGGCTTTTTTGCGAGATCGTCAACTTTTAAATCTCCTTCAATATGCAATTCTACATAGCCCATGATTTCATTAAAACTCTGTAACATCTTATTCCTCCTCACATCTATATAATAACGAGTATCTTTGGCTTCCACTTGATATTCCTAATACAAATAATGTCGCATTTAGGAAATTATTACAAAATAAAAAAGCAGCCTATTGGTAGGCTGCCCTGAATTTTTAATGTGAATTATAGTTTAACGATGTTAGTCGCTTGCTCTCCACGTTGTCCTTCTTCGATATCAAAAGAAACTTGTTGTCCTTCTTCTAAAGTTTTGAACCCTTCACCTTGGATAGCTGAGAAATGTGCGAAAACATCTCCACCATTTTCGCGTTCGATAAATCCGAAACCTTTGTCTGCGTTAAACCATTTAACTGTACCTGTATTCATAAAAAATTTCCTCCATGTGTGCTTTATGCACGTTGTATTTGCAATATATCGTTTTAAAATTGTTGGATTTAATCTAAAATGAATAAAAAGCCAATTAATTTGTTAACTAATAATACTACAATTAATACTATAACATTGGATCTAGAAAATGTAAAGCTTTTTAACAAAATAGTTTTAACTTTTTACAATTCTATGTCAGAGCTGATTTTTTAATTAAATAGTTGAAAACGCTTAACAAAAGACTTGAACAGGGATATAATAAATTTATATAGGAATGTTTTAATATTTTACGTTTCTTTATGTCAGCAATATTATTTAAATAAAATTTGAAAGGTTGGTAATTATGGGAACTATTAGGAATCACTCGACTGAAACTATTCGCAAAAGTAACCCGCACTTCTCTTCTTTAAAGACAACCGTTGAAACTGCCTTTTATTCAAATAATACACGAGAAATTACTTCTGTCAAAGATGCGTATGAATTGGCCAAAAATGCACCGCAAACAATTGTATTAGATGCCACGGTTAAACATGCTGAGGAATTAGATTTGCCGCAAGACGCAAATATTTTACTTATAAATGATGGTGCTACAGTAGGTAGAACCGCACAAGCCAGACGAATCGTGGGATTAGATTCAAAGGAAGATAAAGAACTCTTCCCTATTGTTCGTGAGGCGATTTACGATGCGGGCTTTAGACCCTTTATAAAAACGACCGGTATCGTTGGTTTGGATGAAGACTTTATGGTGCGCGCTCATATTACAATGCCAGAAAAAGAAAGTAATAATATGTATTCTTGGTTAATGAACTTCCAAATTTTAAATGAGTCGTATGCAAATCGTTACCAAAATTCTAAGGAATATGACGAGAATGATATTTATATCTTCTATGATCCTGATTGGACTCATCCTGATTATCCTCTGGGCTTGTCATATATTGACGCAGATCAAAATGCTGCCTGTATCTTAGGTATGAACTACTTTGGTGAAATTAAAAAAGGAACGTTAACGCTGGCTTGGGCATCTGCTCATCGTAATAACTACGTGGCTTGTCATGGTGGTTTAAAGAAATTTAAGTCAAAAGACATCGAAAATCATGTTGCTTCTTTCTTTGGACTGTCTGGTTCAGGGAAATCTACTTTAACTCATGCCAAACACGACGACAAATACGAAATCGAAGTCCTTCATGACGATGCATTTATTATTAGTACTGAAGACGGATCATCTGTCGCTTTAGAGCCATCATACTTTGATAAGACAAGTGACTACCCTACTGGACATGTGGAACAAGATTATTTTGTCACTGTTCAAAACGTTGGAGTTACATTAAATGAAAATAATGAACGTGTGCTTGTCACAGAAGATATTCGAAATGGGAATGGACGTACTGTGAAGTCTAGATATTCGACACCTAACCGGGTTGATAAGATTGAAGATCCAATTAATGCTATCTACTGGATTATGAAAGATGACGCATTACCACCTTTAATCAAAATAACGGATCCACTACTTGCATCAACATTTGGTTGTACTTTAGCTACAAAACGAACAAGTGCTGAGAACACAACAGATAGTTTAGACCAATTAGTTATTGAACCTTACGCAAATCCATTCCGGGCATATCCATTAGTTGAAGATTTTGACAAATTTAAGTCATTATTTGAAGACGGCGTAGATGCCTATATCATCAACACAGGCGAATTCCTTGGTGAAAAAGTAACTCCCGAAGACTCGCTCGGAGTTATCGAAGCAATTGTTAAAGGTAAAGCAGAGTTTGAAAACTTTGGATCAATTAAAAGTTTCGAGTTCCTTCCATTAGATAAGTTCCCTGTTCCATTCGATGATCCTGAATATACAAAATTATTAAAAGACAGAATGCAAGTTCGTTTAGACTACATTCAAAATTACAACAAAAAAAATCCTGAAGATAGCTTACCTGAAGAAATTACTCAAGCACTAAAAGAGTTAGTTGATTCATTAGGCTAGGATTTGAATACCCCCATTGTCATGAAATGACAATGGGGATTTTTTTGTTAATGGAACAGGTCATCAAATGACACGGGAAATTGGACGGTTAACAAGACGCGCCGTTCAGTGACATGGGAAATTAGATTGCTCATCATTCTTTTTCACTCAGCAAATACACTTTAAATTCTATTTTTTGTTAATATTTATGAATTATTTAAGAAGTTTAAGAATATTGTAAGAGTTTTCGTGTTTATCAATTGACATGGTCCTGTATTATAGTTAACATTAATGTAACACTTACGTAACAATAAGCTTTAAGAAAAGGAGCAATTGAAATGGAATTAGAAAGAAAAATTTTAACAACATCGATGAGCGCACTGGCGGTAGTAGCAGTACTAGGCATTGGTCCAATAGATGTTCAGGCTCAACAAGCAACTCATACTGTTGAGGCTGGGGAGTATTTATATAATATTGCTCCTCAATACGATGTGACCGTAGATGAATTGATTGAATGGAATAATTTATCCTCAAATGATTTACAAATTGGAGATCAATTAATTGTTCAATCTCCTAATGAGGAAAAGACTGCAGAAGAAACTTCTTCTGAAATAACTCAAGAAACGACATATAAAAAGACTGATAATACGGTTGATGAAACTCAAACGGTGCAACCTAGTTCGGAAAATGGTCATTATTATGTAGTTAAACCTGGGGATTACTTATATAAAATAGCAAATCGCTTTGGAATGACAACTGAAGATTTAATAGAAGCAAACAATCTTGTAAGTAATAATTTACAGATTGGAGATATCTTATTCATCCCTTCTGATTCTGTTGAAGATGACGATGAAGATAATGGTAACGAAGAAACACCATCTGAAACTTACTACACTGTTCAAGCAGGAGATTACTTATACAAAATCGCACAACAATTTGGAACAACTGTTGAAGCCATTAAAGATGCAAATGATTTAACTAACAACAACTTACAAATTGGCGATGTCTTACTTATCCCTGACGGATCTGAAGAAGACGCTGATGATGACGAAGAAACTCCGTCTGAAACTTACTACACAGTTCAAGCAGGAGATTACTTATACAAAATCGCACAACAATTCGGTACAACTGTAGAAGCCATTAAAGAAGCAAACGATTTAACTAACAATAACCTACAAATCGGGGATGTATTACTTATCCCTGACGGTTCTGAAGAAGATGATGATGACGACGAAGAAACTCCGTCTGAAACTTACTACACAGTTCAAGCAGGAGATTACTTATACAAAATCGCACAACAATTCGGTACAACTGTAGAAGCCATAAAAGAAGCAAACGATTTAACTAACAATAACCTACAAATCGGGGATGTATTAATTATCCCTGAGGGTTCTAAAGAAGATGATGATGACGACGAAGAAACTCCGTCTGAAACTTATTACATAGTTCAAGCAGGAGATTACTTATACAAAATCGCACAACAATTTGGAACTACCGTTGAAGCCATTAAATATGCAAATGATTTAACTAACAATAACCTACAAATCGGGGATGTATTAATTATCCCTAACGGATCTGAAGAAGTTGATGACGACGAAGAAATACCGTCTGAAACTTACTACACAGTTCAAGCAGGAGATTACTTATACAAAATCGCACAACAATTTGGAACTACCGTTGAAGCCATTAAACAAGCAAATGATTTAACTAACAACAACTTACAAATTGGCGATGTCTTACTTATCCCTGAGGGTTCTGAAGAAGACAATGATGACGACGAAGAAACTCCGTCTGAAACTTATTACACAGTTCAAGCAGGAGATTACTTATACAAAATCGCACAACAATTTGGAACTACCGTTGAAGCCATTAAATATGCAAATGATTTAACTAACAATAACCTACAAATCGGGGATGTATTACTTATCCCTAACGGATCTGAAGAAGATCCAGAAACACCTGAATTTGTTGCACCCAAACCTGGTGACCTAGCTTATATGCCTGGCATGACTTTAGTGGAAAAATATTTCCCAACAGTTAACAGTGCAGTAACTTATGCTGAAAAAAATTTTGATTATAATGAACACATAAATTATTTTGTGAATTACTTTAAAGGGAGTTTTGTTCTATACTTCCAACCTAAATAGTTTATAACAATGAAATACTCCCGAAATGGAGTATTTTTTTATTTAAATATAATATTATCCGTTCATTATAATACTAAAAAATCAATTCAAAAAAATTATGCGTAAGTTTTCAAAATTAGAAACGTATGAAATAAAGTTAACAAAACAGCTATAATAAGCTAATTTTAGATTTTATGTCGAATTCGAATTAATTATTTTCATTTAACATTCGAATATTGATATCTTTGATTCAAACACTTTTAACAAAAGAGGAAATTGTTAGTCGCATTCGCGAAGGAGCAAGAGAAATTCCTTCTGCAAGTAACAGCCAAACAACTCGTCTAGTTGTATTATTTGGCGAAGATATCGTTAAATTCTGGGACCATATCTTAGATGTTCAAAAAGATGTTATGCAAGGTACTATGTGGGATATGTTCTTGAGCGTTTATGGAAGGTGCTAAAGGCGCAGTGAGTACAATCTTATTCTTCGAAGACCGTGATGCAGTTAAAGCTGGTCTAGGTGAAGTTGTTCGTGCAGATACTTACAAACATCACAACGATGCAAATATGCAATTCTCAATGTGGGTTGCTTTAGCTGAATTAAACTTAGGAGCTAGCTTACCACATATGAATATTGGTTTTGAACAAGGCTTTGATAAATCATTTAAAGAAATATTAGACTTGCCTGCTTCATACGAAATGGTTGCACAAATGCCATTTGGTTCAATCGAAGGTACACCAGGCGAAAAAGAATAAATTGATGACGAAGTACGTGTGACTGTTATCGGTGAATAATCTACCAAACAAAAGGCGATTTCCCAAATTGGGAAATCGCCTTTTGTTTAACTCAACTCATACATTGCATTTTCTAATGCTTCAATATCGAGTTTTTTCATATTTAACATCGCTTGTGTGACCCGCCTCTGTTCTTCTGAACCATTTTTCATCAGTTCATATAACCTCACAGGTATTATTTGCCAATGGACACCAAATTGGTCTTTCACCCAACCACATTGCTCGAAGTCTGAATCATGGGATAGTTTATCCCAGTAATAATCGACTTCCGCTTGTGAACCGCACAGAATCATCAATGAATAAGCTTCATTGAAATTAAAGCCGCCGCCCATTCCATGATCCATCAATGTTAACTTTTGACCATTAATAGACAATTCACTATAATTTACTTTTGCGTGGCGATCATCGGCTTCGTCTTCATTATAATAAGATACCGCTTCGATTTCTGACTGGTTAAAAACTTCATGATAATAATTTAAAGCATCTTCTGCCTTACCACAACTCTCACCACTAAATAATAAATTTATCTTGAGCTTTTGATTTACCGCACTATTTTCATCAACCATAATTTGCCATGTCACACCGTACTTGTCTTGAACCCAGGCATAACGTTCACTATAAGGATAACTATCTAACGGCATTAGATCCACACCACCGACGGATAACTTCGCATATAAAGCATCAACTTCTTTAGCTGTATCCATCGAAACCATGATCGATATTGATGAGTTAAAATCAACGTGTTCACCACCATTAAATGCTTCTTCTGCTTCCTTATCAAACCATAGAGCTGAAATTAATTGTCTCATTACAATATGCTCCTTTAAAATTGACAAAGTGACTATCTGTTCAAAGTGTATAATGAATGAATGAGGATGTC
The DNA here is from genome assembly GCF_014049385.1 of Ruoffia halotolerans. GTDB lineage: Bacteria > Bacillota > Bacilli > Lactobacillales > Aerococcaceae > Ruoffia > Ruoffia halotolerans. Next base: position 103,938 of record NZ_JACAOA010000001.1, read on the forward strand.
TAGAGAAAGCCCTTTCATTATATTGTTCGAAATAATGCGAAAAAGGCTACCTTGAATCAGTAAATTACTGATCAAAAGTAGCCCAATTATAAACTTAATTACTTATTGTACTTCGCCAATTGGTAATACCACTTTACCATATGTTTCATTAATTACTTGTGCCATTGCTGCATAAATTGCAGTAAATCCACAAATAATTCCTTCATAACCTGCGATTGTTAAAATTAAAGTCGATCCGGTAAAGTTACCGATTGCCAATAAGAAGAATAAAAGTGTCAATGTTCCAAAGACTACTTGTAATGCTTTTGAGATGCGTAAAGTAGCGATAAACATAAACACTGTGAAGAAGCCCCACATAAATAAAAATGCAGCCATTGAAAGTGAATTAGCTGGTACTCCATATCCCATTTCTGGAAGGATGTTCAGAGCTGCTAAAGCCATCCAAAAGAATCCGTATGAAGTGAAAGCTGTCGTTCCAAATGTATTATTCTTCTTAAATTCCATAATACCCGCAACAACTTGTGCTAAGCCACCATAAAAAAGTCCCATAGCTAGGATCATTGAATCTAGCGGGAAGAAGCCTGCATTATGAATGTTTAACAGTATTGTTGTCATACCAAAGCCCATTAACCCTAAAGGTGCCGGGTTTGCAGTAATCTCACTAAATAAAACATTTTTTTCTTTTTCCAATTCCATATCTCCAGTACAATACAATATTTTACACACTGTCTCTTATTGTACCTATTATACTGGCCTTTAGCAATGATTATTAAGGTTTACTTAAATAAAGCTTATTCAACTGTTACACTTTTAGCAAGGTTACGTGGTTTATCCACATCTAGACCGCGACCTAAGGCTGTATAGTATGCAATCATCTGTGTTACAACCACCATAACTAGCGGTGCTAATAACTCGTTCAAGTTAGAAACAATGAATTGATCATCTTCTCTAGATAAAGCATGTGTTGAAATTACCATCGTATTCGCTCCACGAGCTTTTACTTCTTCGATATTACCGCGAGTATGAGCTGAAGTTAGTTCGCCACTAATCAAAGCAATGACTGGTGTACCTTCTTCGATTAAAGCAATGGTACCATGTTTTAATTCTCCTGAGGCAAATGCTTCAGTTTGGATATAAGAAATTTCTTTTAATTTCAAAGCCGCTTCCATCGCTACGTAATAATCTGCAGTACGTCCAATATAGAAAGCATTACGTGTTTCCATTAAGTTTGAGTCAACCCAAGTTTTTATATCATCGCGTTCTGATAAGATTGATTCCATTGCTGAAGCTGCTAGACCAATTTCTTTAGCCATATCAAACGATGCTTCTTCAGATTTTAATGCACGAAGCGCATCCGCTAAAATTGCCATCACTGTAATTTGAGCAGTATAAGCTTTTGTTGAAGCAACTGCAATTTCAGGCCCAGCATGAAGTAGTAAAGTATGACTTGCTTCACGTGAAAGTGTAGATCCTTTAACATTTGTAATTGTTAATGATGGATGACCTAATTCATTTACTTTCACTAAGGCCTGGCGACTATCTGCCGTCTCACCACTTTGAGTTAAGAAGATAAAGAACGGTTTTTCGCTTAGTAATGGAATATCGTAAGCAAATTCACTTGCTAAATGTACTTCAGTTGGGATTTTAGCTACTTTTTCCATGATGGCTTTACTTGCCCAACCCGCATTATAACTTGTACCTGCAGCGATAACGTACACACGGTCACTGTTTAACAAGTCATCTGTTAAATCTGTATCGATTTCAAACTCGTGCTGATCATTTTGATATTCTTGAACCAAACGGCGTAATACTGCAGGTTGTTCATCGATTTCTTTAATCATATAGAAAGGATAAGCACCTTTTTCTAAATCATTGGCATCTAATTCGGCAATATATGACTCACGCTCAATAACATTACCTTCAACGTCTTCGATGATTACGTTATCTTGAGTAATTGTGATCATTTCATTATCTTTAATTTCGATATACTCATTTGTATGTTCAATGGCTGCCATCGCATCTGAGACGATGACATTGAAGCCATCACCTTTACCAATCAATAAAGGACTTTTATTTTTAGCAGCATAAAGAACGTTTGGATCTAATTGATCTACTAAACCAAAAGCATACGAACCTTTGATCACTGATAGAGCTTTTTTAAAGGCTTCTTTCGTTGATAATTCTTCCGCTTCTACAAAATATTCAATTAAAGCAACCGCCACTTCAGTATCTGTATCAGAAGATAATTCAACACCTTGTAAATATTCTTCCTTAATCTCTTTATAATTCTCAATAACACCGTTATGAACAAGAACAAATCGTTGGTTGGCTGAGCGATGTGGATGAGCGTTATAAGTTGCTGCTGGTCCATGAGTAGCCCAACGTGTATGTCCAATTCCAACTACAGATTGTAAATCAAAGTTGACTTCGCTTTTTAATTTCGCAATGCGACCTTCTTCTTTAAATAGATGCCCATTGGCTTCTTTATCAACAACAAAAATTCCTGCTGAATCATATCCACGGTATTCTAATTTTTCTAAACCACCAATTAAAACTTCTTGTACGTTACCTTCTCCAATAAATCCTACAATTCCACACATTGATTTATTTCCTCTTTTCACCTAATTATTTTGCTTTTAGGTGTGTAAGTTAATCTCTGTACCAATATTTACACAATGGTTTTTATTAACTCTAAAGATTACACTACCTTGAACCATCCGCCGAAATCTCGATAAGTTCAATCCTCGTCACCTTATATTTAAGGCCTGGCGCTATCCTATATGTTTATACTCCTTTTAATTATTTTCTAAAAGCTATATTACTTTATCTTATAGAAGTCCATTTGTCAAAATAATTTTTATTTATTTAAGCTGATAACCTTAACTATATAGTATTAACAACATTGTAAATCGATTTAATTTCAGTCAATTAATTCAGATATAAACAAAAAAACTCGAGAAACTTTTAAGCAACTCGAGGTGTCTATCTATATATTTCCATGAAATGTAAGTGGTAATGGTCCGACTCTTCTTTGGTGGTATAGCAATGGATTTTGAATATTTGTTGTGATGTGCTTGACGCTTCCAGTAATAATCGCATGGTCGCCCGCCACTATTGTTTCAAAGGTATCGCATTCAAACGTCGCATAAGCGCCTTCAATAATAGGTAAGCCACTTTCTGATAAACTCCACTCAATCTGTTCGAAGCGATCAATATCTTTGCGCGAAAAAGTATTTACAAGTTCCAGTTGGCTTCCAGCTAATAAATGAACCGCAAATTGCTTGCTATGATTGAATATATCATAAGATGATGACTTATTACCGATTGACCATAATACTAATAGCGGGTCTATCGAAAGTGATGTGAAAGAGTTAGCAGCAATGCCCACAGGGAGTCCTTCATCATTTGTCGTCGTAACAATCACAACGCCTGAGGGGTAATTTGCCATTGCATCTTTAAATAACTGAACTGTATTATCTTCCAACTTTGTACCTCCCTTTTTATTTATTAAATCGTTTCCAGGTCAATCTAACATATATTGGAATGTTTGTAAACAAAAACAATCCTCCCTAAATTTAAGGGGGTGCGCGTTAAATAATCGGATTATTTTTTTACTAGTAAATGTTGGACATTATAACCATCAAATTGCGGAAAGTTATCATAGTAGGCACTAACTGAGCCTAAAAATGCTTCTGGAATTTGTACGAAGTAAATATTATCCTCGACTTTTTCCAGAGCTTTAAATGTGTCTTCAGGAATAATCGGAACCGCCGCACTATTACTTAATGGTTTTTTAGAGCAGACAGACTCGATTGACGCAAACATTGTATGCCTAGTCGCTATTCCATTGTCAACTAGGATAACATATTTATCGTCATTCATAAGTGGTTCGCCACCTTCTGCTATCGCTCCAATTGCAAATTCAGAGTTCATTTGGTGGCCTATCTTTTTGGCTAAGATGACATCTAATGGAATATTAAATTCATCGGCTATTGTCAGCCCTAATGGTACTCCACCACGTGGCATCGCCAATACTATTGCATTTTTTGAAGGTTTCACCCTTATCTTTTCTGTTAATTGCTTTGCGCATCTTCTGTATCAATGAATCGAATCATCTATCCCCTTTCTTGAATAACTCACAAATACTTTTCTAAAGATATCGCCTACAATTCTGTAATAGCAATATAACGCCTGGTTATTATCTTTATCCACTGTCACATAAAATATGTTTATGAATACTTAAAATATACCATAGTATCAGTATATTTCGTGATAATATTAAAAAAGTTCAATTACTTACGCTTTCGAATCCATCTCTTTTAAAAACACGAACACTCTTTAGTAAAAAGATATAACAACTGACGTTATCGATTCTTCATGAGTCATAAATACTGCACAAAAAACCACTATATTTTTTGCATAGATATATCTAACAAATGTAGTGGTCTGTTCTATAAATGAGTGATTAGTCGAATTTCTTTAAGACTAAAGTGGTGTAAGAATCGATAAGTACATTATCAATTTCGCCTGTTAAATTGTTATCATCTAGATAAACGCGGCGATTATTCACTTTTTTAATATACTCACCTTTTTTAACTGGAACATTTAACATATTTCCTTGAGCATTGAATGTTACAAACAGCTTATAACCGTCACCTCTATAAGTCAATTGAACAATTTGGTAATCTGCTCTAGTTACTTCAATTCTTTCTTTAATCTCTTCATAAGTTGATAAATGGAATAAAGGTTCTTGGTTTCTTAATTTAATAAGATTTTTAACTAACTCGACTGACTCACGATACTCATCTTGTCTTAACCAATCAAGTTTGTTAATTGCATCTGGTTTATTGTAGCTATCTCGGATACCATTTTTCGTTCTGAGAAACTCCTGTCCCGCATGAATGAAAGGTATTCCTTGTGATAACAGAATAATTGTCGTCGCTAATTCATGGCGTTTCGTAATAGTGTTCTCATCTAAATTCGGATCCGCTGCTCTTAATTTATCATACAAGGTGAAGTTGTCATGCGCTTCAACATATTGTATCACTTGTTGAGGATCGTTGTATGAACCAAAGTCAACACCGGCCAAGACATTTTGAGCAACTTGTTGTTCCATATGCCAAGCTCCATTAATAAAGCCTCGAGCGGTTGCTTCGAAGTCATTTCCTTTTAATGCTTCTCTTAAGCCATCGTTAAATTGCCCGACTCTTGGCATTAATACTGCATTATTATGATTGGCTACCATATTTTCACTTAAGGGTGTGTATAAATCCCAGCCCTCACCGAAAAGTAAGATACTTGGATCAATTTCATCCAATGCTTTTCGCACGGTATTCATAGTGGTTGTGTCATGGATTCCCATTAAGTCAAACCGGAAACCATCGATATGATATTCTTTAGCCCAATAAGATACACTGTCAACAATGTACTTGCGCATCATATAACGTTCTGAAGCTGTATCGTTTCCGACACCCGTTCCATTCGTAAACTGTCCAACGTCATTATATCGGAAAAAGTAACCCGGTACAGTGAGATGAAAACTATGGTTGTCCACTTCATATACGTGATTATAAACAACATCCATAATCACTCGCAAGCCCGCATCATGAAAGGCTTGTATCATTTGTTTCATTTCTTTAATTCGTGTAAATGGATCATAAGGATTGGTTGAATAAGATCCCTCTGGTGCACCATAATTTTGTGGGTCGTAACCCCAATTATATTCGCGTGGCTTTTCGACGGTCTCATCTACGGTTTGGTAATCAAATAAAGGTAAAAACTCCACATGAGTCACACCTAATTCTTTTAAGTAGTCGATACCAGTTGATGAGCCGTTGGGATTCGTTGCATTCTCTTCAATAGCCCCAAGAAATTTTCCTTTATGAGTGACACCGCTATCCGAGTCTACTGTGAAGTCGCGCAAATGCAGTTCATAAATCACTGCTTTACTAATATCATCCATCTCGGGCATTCTCTCCCCCCAGTTATCAGGATTCGTTCTGTCCAAATCAACAACAACTGAGCGTTGGCCATTGACAGTCACAGCTCTCGCATATGGATCATTTGACGTATTTACTCTTCCATCAAAAAATATTAACCGGTAACGATACGTTAGACCATGATTATCCCCTTCAATTGTATGGGTAAATATCTTATCATCGTTAGACCGCGCCATTACGATATTTTCTTTTAATACACCATAATGACCATCATAAATTAAAATTTCAACTTGAGATGCGGTTGGAGCCCATAATTTGAATTCAGTTTTGTCTTTACTATAAATTGCGCCGAGTTTTCCTGGATAATAGTTCCTTTCAACAAAGACTGAATCATGACTAATTTGATTTATAATTGTAGTTAAATAATTATAATCATATTTTATTTCACTTTGAGACGTTGGATTATATTGTTTCATTAAATTACTCCTATAATTTCTTTCTTATCAGGCAAAAGTTTCAGTTGGTTTAATTCATCTCAATTATCTTAATTTATGTTAGTTTGTGGGTGATTTTTGGGCGATATATTTTTAATCATAGTTAGTATATAATACACAAAATATAAATTCTGTCAAAACAAAGACCTCTTAAAAGATAGTTATCTTCTAAGAGGCTCAGTATCGTGGGATATCATCGCATATCGCTCTTTCAATGGCGATTCAATAATCTCCCGTTAAGCGAATTCACTACTATTTAGTTATTATTTATTTTGTTGCGATGTGTTAGTTGACAATAACGTTCATACCAAATATCAATAAATTCTTGAGAGAATGGTCCGCGACCTTCGTCAATCCATCTCACTAATTCTTGTATTTGGTATTTGATAATGCGATCTATCTCATCTGAATAATGATACCGACGCCCATGTATTTCATATTCATCTAAATCCAATAAACGTTTCTCCCCATCTGGAAAAACTTTGATATCTAAATCATAATCAATATATTTCAAGGCTTCGTTATCCATCACATATGGTGAGGCTAAGTTACAGTAATATGTAACACCTCGTTTACGTAACATTGCGATGATATTGAACCAAAAATGCTTATGATAGTAGACGAGTGCAACTTCACGTGTAACCCATCTACGCCCATCTGATTCGACAACCAATGTATGATCATTACAACCAATAATTGATTGCTCACTAGTTTTTAAGACCATATTATCGCGCCATGTCCTGTGCAACGATCCATCGTGTTTATAACTTTTAATAGTGATGAATTCACCTTCTTTCGGTTGTTTCATCACTTAACCCACTTTCAATATAATATAATACGTTCCAGTCTATCGACTGTATGGTTATTCTCGATTATTATAACATAATACTTACACTTGTGTTACAAAATGATTTAAGTATTGACGTTTTATATAAAAAGTTGATTTGATTTATAATTTATCACTGTAGTCACTGCTTTATTGATTGGTAATTTTGGTTTAGTATGTTAATTTCCCTTGTCACCTCATGACATGTCCTGTTAACCCAGAAATCCGCATTCGTCTCCCTCACGACGCACACCCAACTACCACACCCATCAAAAAAAACTTACTACATATGATTTCTCATACATAGTAAGGTTTATTTTTATTGCTCGGGCGAGCGAGATGATTGCATTGTATAATACAAGCCGCGTGCCTTCATTAAGGTATCGTGGTTTCCTTGTTCAACGATGGAACCATCTTTCATAACTAATATCATATCCGCATTCATGATTGTTGATAAGCGGTGGGCGATAATAAAACTCGTGCGCCCTCTCATCAAGCGATCAAACGCTTCTTGAATTAGAATTTCCGTTCTTGTATCAATAGACGACGTTGCTTCATCTAGAATTAACATTGTCGGAATTGAAACAAAAATTCGCGCGATTGATAGTAACTGTTGTTGGCCCGTTGATAACCCAGCACCACCACTTGTTAAGATTGTGTCATATCCATCTGGTAACAATTCAATGAAACGATGGGCGTGAGCTGCTTTGGCTGCTTTCACGACTTCAGCTCGAGAAGCAGTTGGGTGACCGTAGGCGATATTGTCGTGAATTGTTCCACCTTTTAGCCAAGTTTCTTGTAGTACCATCCCAAATTGCTTTCTAACGGATTCGCGAGTAAAGTCGGTAATTGGTTCATTATCAATTAAAATTTGTCCTTGATCTAAGTCATAAAAACGCATCAGTAAATTAATTAAAGTTGATTTACCTGCGCCCGTTGGTCCAACAATTGCCACCGTATCACCTGCTTTAACTGATAAAGTCAGGTCAGTAATTAACTCTTTATCTTTTGTATAGCTAAATGAAGCACGATTAAAGTTTACTTTTCCATCGACATTACTTGAATCAATCAATCTATGTCCAGTTTCTACCTCTTCTGACTGATCGATAATTGTATATAGTCGATCCGCACAAGCCAGAGCACTTTGAATTTCCGCGAGCACATTTGAAATGTCGTTAAATGGCTTCGTATATTGGTTCGCATAATTTAAAAATGTCGTTAATTCCCCTACAGTGAATGTTCCATTTACAATTCGAACGGCTCCTAAAAAAGTTAACGCTGCGTATATCAAAGCATTAATAAAACGCGTTCCTGGGTTAATTGTCGACGAGTAAAAAATTGCCCATTTAGACTTTTCACTATAATCAGCATTGAGTTTAGTAAAAATTTCCGTCGCTTCTTCTTGAGAATTAAACAACCTAACAATATCAGCTTGTTGAATATTTTCCTCGATAAAATCCGCCTGTTCCCCACGTGCCTTCGTTTGTTGTCGGAAGAGCGAGTAACTTTTCTTAGCAATAAAGCGGGAGATGAATAACGAAATCGGCGTTAACACAACAACAAGTAACATCATGGTTAAATCAAGTTGTGCCATCGTAAAGATGGTGATGAAAATAGTTAAAATTCCAATAAAGAATTGGTTGAATATCATTATCAATCCGTCACCTAATTGCTCGGTATCTGTTGTAACTCGACTCACCAAATCTCCGGTACTGCGTTGATCTATAAAATTTAATGACAATGAGTGAACTTTTTCAAGCACTCGGTTACGAAGCGATTCAATTACTTCATATGTAATTTTGTTGAATAAAATTGGATTAACCCATTGAACAATCGCATTGAGTCCAATCACAATCCCCATATTCATAAGGGTTTGTAACAAGACATCAAAGTTCACTTGTCCTTCACCAATCGTCTGGTTCACGGCTTGTCCAATTAAAATTGGGAGGTAAACAGTCAATCCTACTTGGATAACTGTTGATATTAACGATAGAACAACAAGCAATTTGTGTCCTGATAAATCAGAGAATAATCGATTCAAAATACTCGAACTGCTCTTATTAGTGTTCTCCATTATCTACTACCTCCTTCACATTTTGCGATTGGTAAAATCTCTTGGTACACGGGGTTATTTGCTAGTAACTCATCGTGGGTAGCATAACCAATTTGACTTCCTTCTTCTAAGACCACGATATTATTAGCTTGTTGTAAACTATGTGTTCTTTGAGAAATCATTATAATCGTACGGTCGTTATACTTTTCTTTCAATGTTTTTTGAAAATTTGCTTCAGTAACATAATCCAATGCACTTGTTGAATCATCAAAGATTAATAATGATGACGGTTTAATTAGTGATCGTGCAATCGTTAGACGTTGTCTTTGACCACCAGAGAAATTACGTCCAAAAGTAGCGACTTCTTTATCTAAACCTTCTGGATATGAGCGAACAAAGTCCAATGCTTGCGCATCTTCTAGTGCTTGCCACATCATCTTTTCCGTCGCTTCAGGATTTCCTAATAATAAGTTACTTCGAATTGTTCCTTTAAATAAGGCTACATTACTTGGAACAACACTTATATTCTCTCTTAAGGCACGTCTTGAATCCGTATTAAAGTATTCTTCTTGGAAGAAAACGCCACCCTCTTGGGCATCGTAAGTTTTTGTAATTAATTGAAGTAAGGTTGATTTACCAGAACCAGTACTACCGATAATCCCAACAAAATCGCCCTCTTTAATTGAGAAATCAATATTTGATAGCGATGGTTTCGTTGCATTCGGGTATGTAAAAGTCACATCTTGAAAACTTAAAACTGTATGCTTCTCTTCATTTTGCTGGCTACTATTCTCAAACTCTTCAGATTCTAGTGGTTGTTCAAAGACAGTCACTACACGTTTAGCACTTGAGTATGCTCGATTTAATTGTGTAATGACTAATGCAATCTTCACTAATTCCACTAAGATAGCTAATAAATAATTCACTAAAGCGACTAGCTGACCTTGGGTCAATGATCCGGAATTAATAAAATTACCACCTTGCCAAAGGACAATAATTAAAGCAACATTCACCACTATATAAGTGAGTGGATTAGTGAAGGCATTAATGAAACCTACACGTATTTGGTCTGTAGTGACGTTTTTATTTTGAGCTTTAAATTCATTCACTTCACGGTCTTTTTGTTGAAAAGCGCGGATTACTCGCATGCCCTTCATTTGTTCTTGTGTTAATGTCACTAACAAATCAAATTGCTCTCGTATTTGTGTATATAATGGATTTGCTAAATAAATAATGGCACCTACTACAACAAATAAAATGGCAATCATAGCTAAAAATATAAGTGTCATTCGTCCATCAATTTGTGCGGCCATAATTAAAGAACCGAATACAATAAAAGGTGAACGAAGGAATAAGCGGAAAAATGTATTCAATCCACTTTGAATTTTGAACGTATCACTTGTTAATCGAGTGACGATACTCCCTGGAGAAATCGTTCCATACACTTCTTTTGGTAATTGTAAAACAAATTCAAATAAATCATTGGTTAAATTTTCAGCAAAACCTACAGCTGCTTTTGCTGATAGAAACTGTGCTGTAATTGAAAAGGCTAGTCCTGCTGCAGCAATACCAAACATCACCAAAATATATTTGATTATATTCGTCACATCTCCTGTTGGAATGGCAACGTCAATAATTAATGCTACAATCATTGGGACTAGCAATTCTAAAACTGCTTCGACTAACTTCATTAAAGGTCCGAAGATACTACTAAGCCTGTGGCCTTCAAAATATCTAAATAATCTACTCATATTATTCCTCTACTTTTTCTTTATTCTCGATCTGATACGATACTATTAAACAATTTTTGTTGTAAAGTTGATACTGGTAGGGATTCTAGCGCTTGAATGCTTACCCATTTGAAATCTTCCTCACTCAAATCCGGTGCCCCATCTAATAAAAACGGAATCACTTGTACTTGCCAAATCCGATGTGAGAATACATGCTTCACTTTGGCAAATGTTGGTAGAAGTTCAAAGCCTTCTTCTTCCTCCATTATCAATGATCGGTCTAGCTTCAGTTCGCCGACATCAATGCTCTCATCTAAATGGTCCACTAAAGGTTCTATCAATTCCGAACTCGTTGCGCCTTCCATAACTACATTCACTTCAACCATTGGGAAATGCCACAGACCCGTTAAAAGTTCTTTGTCATTATGTTTGCGCATTAACCATTCACCTTTTTGATTCCTTATCGCATAAGCGATTCGGTGGTGTTTGGTTGCTTTTGTTTTCTTTTTCTTTACTGGGTAAAGATGACTCGTATTATTCTGATAAGATTGATCAAATTCTTTGATTGGACTATCTTCAGGTTGGTAATTGGTTGGTGTCATAATCGTTGCACCGATATCCATCAAGGCTTGGTTAAAGTCACCTGGCCTTTCCGGATCAATTAACTGATATAAGATTCCAGTGAATTCATTTTTCGTCTTATTTAAAGTGATATCACGGTCTATTTCAAATAAGCGAGCTACAATCCGCATTAAGTTACCATCTAACGCTGGTTCTGGAAGATTAAACGCAATACTACCAATTGCACCGGCGGTATATGGGCCGATACCTTTCAAAGAAAGCAAGCCTTCCAACGTATTAGGCATCTCACCGTTAAAGTCAGCCATCACTTGTTGAGCTGCAAATTGCATATTACGAACACGTGAATAATAGCCTAAACCTTGCCAGAGACCCATTAATTCAGACTCCTCCACTTCGGCTAAATCTTTAATTGTGGGGAGCTCTTTAATAAACCGTTCGTAATATGGAATAACTGTATTAACTTGTGTTTGTTGCAACATAATCTCACTAATCCAAATATAGTAAGGGTTCTTTGTTTGTCGCCAAGGTAAGTCTCTTTTGTTCGCATCATACCAATCTAATAATTGAGTTTGGAATGTTTTTATCTTTTTTTCATCCCAATTGATCGGATACTGTTCGATTAACTTTTGTCTTTTGTTCGTCATTTAATCCACTTTCTATTCATTCTTTTCCAATTCGGCTTCATTATCTTCAAGCCAATTTTTAATCATTTCATAGTCAAAGCCTTTACCTAACAGACTTTGTATCATTTTTTGTTTTAAATCATAGCCACTAAAACGGCGCTGATGTTTTCTTAAATATTTGTCGGCTTCTTTTTCTAACATGTCTTCTTGATCATCTTCAGCGTCGTCAAAGGTCAATTCGCTCATATGTTGATTCACTAAATCTTTGTCAAAGCCTTTGGTAAGTAAATGAGTATATAATTTACTGCGCATCATTTTTGGTGGCAGTGATTTTTTAGTTCGGATGAATTTCTCAATTAGCGCTTGAATATTTTCACTTTGTTCTTCTTCTGGGTACTCGTCCATTGCATCAAGAATAGTCATTTCATTGATCCCCTTTTTAACTTTCAATTCATTTTGAATAATGTTTGGTCCCTTAGACTTTAGTGTGTAGTTTGTGCGGACATAACTTTTGGCATATTCCAAATCATTTAAATAGCCTTGTCGAATTAAACGGTCAAGGGTATTTTCTATCACTTCTTCTGAAGATGCGGTTGAATTCTCTTCTTTTTCTTTTTTATCTTTTTGCTTATGTAAATAGTCGCGCATTTCTTTGATGGAACGCATTCCATAAGATAAATAATTAATTGCAGCAGAGTATAATTTATGATCATTCTCAGCTGATTTAATCTTATCTAATAATTTTTGATCCACTTCTTGGTCTTTACGCAAAGCGTATTCGATTAGAATTTCTTGATCGACACCAATAAAAAACTCGTCATCAACGAAGATTGAATAACGATTTGCTTGTTTCTGTTGTTGTGCAATTTTTGTGATTTTCATACGTCTTACCTCACTCTACTTTCTTTTATTCGATAAGGTATATTGGTACTCATACATAAATGGGTTTGTTTCAATAAATTTATAAATAAATTCAAGTTGTTTTTTAATCGAATAGTTATGTCGTTCCATTTCCATTGAATAATTGTGGAGAACTTTTTGAAAGTTTGTACATTCTCTATCATATTTAAAATATAATTGATATAATGGCTTGTCCTTATCATCAATGGATATGTAAATGGTATTGGCATCTTTGCATTCAAAGGCAAATACTAAATATATAAATAACAATGTCATGAAATCACTCCTTATTAAAATTTATTCATATTTAAATAGTGATTACTCATTTTCTATGTTACCATATTTTGAATGTCTCTTAACGAATTATTAAAAAAAGGTGGGTAATATCTTTATGAGAAAGAAATATAAAAAAATAGTTGAAGTAGCAACAACAGCAGGTAGAATTATGCTGGAGTCTCATGCTGAAAGTTATCGAGTTGAGGATACGGTTCGACGTATTCTTCAAACAAGTGGACTTTCTAACACGGAAGTTATCACAAATACAACAGGTCTATATGTTACTTTAGATGATTCAGATCCTGAAATCGAAGGTATTACATTAGTTCGTCGAATAACAGACCGTAGTAACCAATTAAATAAGATTTACCGAGTAAATAATATTTCACGCCAACTGACAAGTGGACAGATTACGATTGATGAAGCAGCTGAACAACTCGATGTGGTAGATGATTCTGATTACACAGTCTTTAGTAAAGATATAGCAACGGTTATCTTAGTGATTGCTTTTGTTGTTCTATTAGGTGGAAGCTTCTGGGACAGTGTCTTTTCAATCTTTGCTGGTTTACTCGTAGCTTATTCACGGATATTAAAAGACTTATTCCAATTGAATGGCTTTATTTATGGTGTTGCATCAACCTTAGTGACTGCATTTTTAACTAATGTAATTGCGGCGGTAGTGCCACTTGATATATCATCTGATGTTATTATCATTGCTGGTTTAATGCCTCTATATCCGGGGACTGCTGTGACCAATGGCCTTCGAGATATGTTAAAAGGAGATTATATCTCTGGTGTCGCTCGTGTGGCTGATGCGATTGTTATTGCACTAAGTTTAGCGATTGGTGTCGCGATTGGCCTTTACTTTTACGGGGAGGTTACATCATGGTTGGTATAATTATCCAAGTTATCGGGGCATATGTAGCCACAATCACAGCTGCTATTACACTTGAAGCACCTAGATCATTCATCTTCAAGACGGGTTATGCGGGAGCAATCGGATATCTTGTATATCTTCTATTGGCAAACCCAATGGGTGTTGCTTTAGCAACATTTTTTGCTTGTAGTGTTGTATCATTAATTAGCCAATTCTTTGCGCGTCGCTTTAAAGCGCCGGTAACTATCTTCTATATCCCAGCCTTTTTCCCATTTGTGCCTGGGTTAGCGATTTATCAGACAGCTCTTTACTTTATTCAAGGAAACTATAATCTAAGTAATTATTATCTCATTCAAACTCTATCAATCGCTGGGGCGATTGCCTTAGGTGTATTCTTTACAGATTCAATCTTAGAGATATACATGCACGTTCAATTCAAAATGTTAAACATGAGAAAATAAGCAAAAAAAGCGTCAGAATTCAATTTGGAATTCCGTCGCTTTTCTTGTATTTACTTTATTTCTTAAAAATTACTGAACTTAATCCAGCTAATTTAATTTGTGTTGATGACAGTATTTCAATGCCTTGGGGTTGCATTAAAGGTTCAGTATCAACCCGATCCTGGTCGGCAATCACTTGCCCCAACTCAACGTCTTCCGGTAATGTGAACGTACGACTTCGTTTATTTCCATTAATCACTATAATATACTCGTCCCCTTTTGTTCCTCTCACTTTATAAGCAATCGCCACATCACGTTCGCGAATTTCTGGGACATTTAGTAGTTGTACATTTGTATCAATGAGTTCTTTAACAGCCAGTCTAAAGGCATCTGTTGATTGACGGAGTTGAATTAAGCCGCGCATATGCTCCATCGTTGTATTCTCAATTGAGTAACCATTTACTCCTCTTACTTTTTCCCATTCAAACTTGTTAATCGCATCGGACGAGTCATAAGAGTCATGAATAAAGTATGGATATTCAATCGGATCTCCATTTTTATTAGTAAAGTAAGTAGAATTATCTGGAATATCGCCCCACTCATCTACCATGGTTTTAAATTCTGGGTGCTTAAATTGTTTGGTACGACCGTATTCTTGACCGGCATGAATAAATGCTGTCCCTTGAGATGTTAATACTATTAAGTTTCCTAGGCGAATCCGTCGATGGATTTCTTCCGTGTGGAGCATTGGATCTTTATTAATAGATTGGGCAATAACATCGTGTAAAGTTAAGTTATCATGTGCTTCAATATATTGGACGACATCACCTGGTTGGTCCGCTTCGAAATTATGCGGTTGCCCTTTAATATTATCGAAAATCTTCTTCACATTTCGGCGCCCGCCAGTAATAAAGCGTGGCTTCCCTTCACTTTGGAAACCAGATTTTAATTCGTCTCGGATTTCGTCTGAGAATGAGCCAACAGCTTCTGTATCTGACATCCATAATTGATCCGCTGCTTGAACGTCTTCAGCACCTTCATCTCCAGCGTAGGTAATCCAACCCTCACCAATCATTAAGATATTTGGATTAATTTTGACCGTTTCATCATAGGCTAATTGAACTGTTTCTGCATCTAAATCTCCCATCATATCAAATCTAAAGCCATCAACTTTAAATTCTTCAACTAAGTACTTTAATGAGTCAACAATTAAGCGACGAGTCATATAGTGGGTACTTCCTAAACGTCCGCCACCAAAGTTAGTTCTTGATGTACCATCTGAATCCATAAAATGATAATACTTAGGTTCTAAATCTTCAAGAATATGGAGTTCTGCGGTGTGATTATACACGACATCCAATGTCACTGCCATTCCCCTTTTGTGGATTTCACTCACAAGTTCTTTAAACTCTTGAATCCGGGATGAAGGGTTTTCTGGGTTAATCGAATACATCCCTGTTAAAGCGAAATAATGCATGGGGTCATAGCCCCAGTTATAGTTCGTCCAAGCCGATTTATATTCTAAGAAGCGCTCACCCGTCTCGTATTCATTCGCATGATAATAACTTAAGACAGGTAATAACTGCACATGCGTGACCCCAAGGGATTGAATATAGTCCAAGCGTTCTGTCATCGCTTCAAACGTTCCGAAGCGGTGGTGTAGTTCATCCTTTATTGATGGATCTGATGTAAAGTCCCGCACGTGAACTTCGTAAATCACTGCATCTTCTCTTCGTTTGTAGTTTTCAACTTTTGCAAAATCTAATTTTTGCCCAATGTTCTCTGGTGCGACAATCGCGGCTTTGGCAATATAAGATGCTTCGTCGTGGCTATTCCAAGTACCCAGTGATTTAGCGTAAGGATCTAAAGCTAAGACGGTCTCACCCTCACGGTTAATTTGGTAATGATAACAATAATTATTGAAATTATCGATACCACGCACTGTTTCTTGATTCAATGTCACTTCCCACAAACCTTTGTCATATGAATTCATTTCCACTACTGCGACTTGTTTTTCTTGATTGTCTTTATCATACAATAATACTTGGACAGATTTAGCGCTCGGTGACCATAATCTTAATACAGCTGTCCCATCAGAATTTAATACAGGTCCGAGTGGTCCATCATATGCAAATTGTTCATCTTTCTCTTTCCAAGTGAGATTTGTTGTCAATCTTTCTGTCATAAACTTCCTCCTACATTGTGTTTGATATCAAAAAAGCCAGATAATATTGAATAATCTAATTAGCGATCGTCCTCAACACTATCTGACTGTGAGTTCATTCTATATTAAATAGATACGATGTTTTTATCTTCGCCGTTAATATATGCCATTACATTGTCAAAGGCAATTTGAGCACGAAGGACCATTGCTTCATCTGTTAAGTAACCAACATGTGGTGTTAACAATGCATTTTTTGCATGAAGTAATGGATAATCAATTGGAATTGGTGGCTCCATGTCAAAGACATCAATGCCAGCACCAGCGATTTTTCCTTCATTTAAAGCATTTGCTAAAGCTTCATTATCAATAATCGGTCCTCTAGCTACATTAATTATGATAGCTGACTCTTTCATATTATCCAGCTCTTTCTCACCGATTATATGCTTCGTATCTTCAGTCATTGGAAGATGGATTGAGATAATATCACTTTCATTAATCAGTGTATCTAAGCTTACATATTCAACGCCTGCGTCTTTTGCTTCTTGTTTCTCTGAGCGGTTATACCCTAAGACTTTAGCTCCGAAAGCTTTGAATAGTTTTGCTGTGTGAATTCCAATTGTTCCGGTACCAATAATCCCGACTGTTTTTCCATGAATTTCTTGTCCTTGAATTAATCCTGGGAAATCATCGCCTTTTCGAACATCTAAGTCTCCTTGTTTCACTTCACGTAAAACATTCAGAGCTAAACCAATAGATAATTCTGCGACTGCTTGAGTGGCATAACCCGATGCATTTGCGATTTTAATGCCTTTTTCTTTGGCACTGGCGTTATCTACATGGTCTACCCCTGTAAAAGCAACATCGATAAATTTAGTTGTATCTAATTTCTCAATCACTTCTTTAGGATACGGATTGTTGGCAATAATCACCACTTCTGAGTCTTTACTACGCTCATATAATTCATCTGGATCCGTTGTTTTTGTTTCATGATAGACAAACTCATGGCCTAAATCTTTTAATGGCTGTGCCAATTCTTCAATATATTCCTTGGGTACACGTAATGGTTCTAATAAGCTAATTTTCATAATATCCTCCAATAATTCAATATTTATAGTTTAAATGATTTAAGGTAACGCTTGCAAGTATTATTAATAAAATAAAAAAATCTTCTTAAATACAACTTGCCTGGCTCAATGTATAATAGAATATAGTATTAATATAGCTTGATATGAAAGGAATGAGTAAGATAAGCCTTTTGATTTAAAAAAAGAAGAGAAGCAGTTTTATAAACCAAAAACAATACTAGAAATTACGGATATACTTAAGATGAATTTTATTACGATTGATGGTATGGGTGACCCGAATGAATTAGACGGGGGATATCAGGCCGCAGTAAAACAAGTATATAGCCTTGCCTACACGATACGGATGAGTGAACGAAACGTCTACACAATTGATGATTTCTTTGTTTTTGTTGTTCCACCACTTGATGGATATTGGTGGGAAGACAGTATACATGGTGTAGACCCATCTAGAAAAGAAAATTTTCAATGATTATGAAGTTGCGAATGCCAGAATATGTCACACCTCAAGTCTTTGAGTGGGCTCAAAATGAAGTTCTAAACAAGAAGAAAATCAACACTTCAAACGTGTATCTTACAACATTAACTGAAGGTTTAACTGTTCAATTGCTTCATATTGGACTCTATGATAATGATGTGCAATCTATGTCTAAGATGCATGACTATATCAACCAAGAAGGCTATCAACTAGATATCAGTGATATCAGGCATCATCATGAAATCTATTTATCAGATCCACGAAAAACAGATCCCGACAAACTTAACACTATATTAAGACATCCAATCTTAAAGAAATAAAAAAAGTCTGAGGCGTACGCTGCGTCTCAGACTTTTATGCTTATAATCGGCGTAATACCGCATTTAATACATAATGTGAAAAATAATATACTGCTTTTGGTAATGGTAATCTCTCTAAATTATAATAAGTATTCCATGTCCGTTTCAAAGCGCCGATTCGGTCACTTGAAATCGAACCTTGAACTTGACGATAATAATTATGAACTTCTTGTAAGCCATAAGCTTTAACTTTTCGCTCACGCATTAACATTAACCAAGTTGCTGTGTCTTGTCCTTTTCGAACAAGAGGCATACGGAAATCTCCAATTAATTCGCGGTCAATGATGACCGTAGAACAGGCAATCGCTGTATTTTTTAATAGCTCGGTATACGAGAAGGAAGCCGGTACATTGACGCGGTCTTTTAATACCTCACCTAATTCGTTGATTAAAGCTAAGTCCGTATATGTAAAGCCAACCTGTTTTCCTTGCATAAATGCAAGTTGCTCTGTCAGTTTCGACTCCGACCAACAATCATCACTATCAACGAAAGCAATATATCTTCCTTTGGCATTCTCGATTCCAGTATTACGTGCAACGGCTGCCCCACTGTTTTCAGCTAAATTAATTAATTTAATTCGCTTATCTTCTTTAGCAAACTCTTCAATCAATTCAACCGAACTGTCTTGACTACAATCATTAACTAAGATCATTTCCCAATTGGTGTAACTTTGTTTAATAACACTGTCAATGGTTTCACTAATAAAGCGTTCTGCATTATACACCGGTGTGATAATGGATACTAAATCTTTTTCAAAAGTTGGCAAATTTTAGCCTCCTTAATTAATAAACGTGAACCAATTTCAATGGCACATTGTATAAAGTCGCCATTGTCATTTGGTCTTTTAACCAACGTTTCTCTGTATGATTCGCTTGGACGACAATCACAATTTGTTTCGGTGGCTGTTCATCACTCTTAATTTTTTGTAACTTCGAAATAAATCGTTCTGATAAATCATTTGTATTTTCAAAGTCCTCAGATAAAGCACTTTGAGAAACAATCCAACGTAAGTTAACCGCTGGTATTCGAATCGCGTCTTGAACATTATACACAGCATCTTCCTGGCTACTATGAACGAGTATATGTTGATCATCTACGTCCCATGCATATTCAAAGGCGTAATTAATCTTGCTCTTACGTAATCTTTGTAAGAAGACAATCCCACTTATAAGAATCAGACCAACAATGAATCCTAAGACCCCATATACAATTAATGATCTTGCGTTATTTGAACGATATACACTCAATGTTTTAACCGTTGGTAAACTTAGATATTCTTCAGTATCCAATACTTCACCAATCACAGGTTCTAAAGTGATATCTACAAATTGGTTATCCATAAAAGGAATCTCACCTGAAGCTAATAAGTCACGGTAGGCGTTCGCTATCGCTAAATTTTCTTCGGCTGACTTCCCAGCTAACACTCGGAAGATAAAAACCCCGGAAGCATTATCTCTCACCCCAGAAATGGACCCACGGAACGTTGGTGTTTTATATAACTCTAATTTTTTTTCACTATCAATTGTTTCTTGAAATTCAATTCCTGTTGCTTCTTCAACTGCTTCAACTACTTGAGGTGCTGTAAAGTAATCATCAAATAAATGTGGATTAGAGAAGATTTGACCATCTTCAATCGTTACCACTGCTTTAAATGAACTCGGTTCTTGAGTATAAACCTCCTCAAGGTAATCTGTAGCCTCTTGGCGGTCAGATAATAAAATATCAGTGATAAAATAACGTGCACCGACAGTAATCACAGATATAACTAAGGCGCCAATTAATATCCTTACGATATTATCTTTAAAAAATCGCCATAACTCATTTATTATTGTTGCTAAACTCATATTCATACCTCATTCTTTTTGGTTTCGAAACGTTCTTCATTTCCATTACCTTCACAAAGCTAATCATTATTCCAAAGTAAACCCAATGCCATTCAATCAACATGTTATTCGCACTTGTGATACTCGCAAAGATATATACAACTAAGAACGATTTAAAACTAATTGCAATTTGACGAATGACTTTTGATTCATGATGACGGAGTCGGTTTAAAGCTTGGATTAATAAACCATAACTTATAGCATATAGGACAAATACTATGACACCATAACCAACTAATATCTCAAGCCACCAGTTATGAATGTTGGTAAATTCATCAATCGGTAAGAATGGCAACATATCCATCCATGTTTCAATATTTCCTGCTCCCACTCCAAATCCGAAGGTTTCTGCTAGGAATAATAAACCATTTCGCCATAGGTTCATTCGGCGTGAATCGCCTGTATTATAGAAATCGCCACCTAGATAAAACAACTGCGAGACCATATCATTTAGCGATGGAACAAATAAAATTAAACCAACGGTAAGGGCTAAACCGATACCTATCGCGCTTAAGACATACTTTCTTTTTATATCCCAATTAAATTGTAATAGTATAACCATAAAAAAGAAAAGTACGAAACTCAGCAAAATCATTCGTGAATCACTTCGATAAATTAAATATGCTGTTAATAGTATTGGAATTATATATAAATATCGTCGAATTGGGTGACGATTGAGATTCAGCATAATTAAATTCACTGGCAAATATGCGAGTAATAAAGTTGCGTAATCATTCTGATTTGTAAAAGTCGCTACCGGTATACGAGATGATGGCTGAGTAGCAAAGGTATTATTCTTATCTAACGCTTCTAAATTAGCAAAAATATAGTGATTCGTAAGAATCTCATAAAAGCCCCAAAGTGCTAAAAATGTCATCATAATCCAAACTGTCTTAATCAGAGCTTTCCAAGTGATTAAATCATTCGTCCACAAGTACAAACCAACCACACTGCTCACACCTAAAGTAAGCAAGAACATCGCTTGGAACCAGTTCATCATATCAATCGTCCATATGACTGACACCGCTCCCCAAGCCCACCAAAAAAGATAAATACCAGTAATGACGGTGGCTGTATTACTCGGGATGATTTTAATATTTGGATCTTGTTTGAGTATTTGATAACCAAAGATGGCTATCATACCAATGACCAGTAAACGATACATCGTAATTTGTGCTACCGGTGTTGGAATCGCTAATATCTCGGTCCCTAGAAAGACCGAAGCAACGATCAGTATTAAATATTTTCGCAAAGTTGTTCACCTTCTAACTTTTAAGTAAAATCCCATTCTCCAGGATGATTCTTAATTTCTAGTGCTGTTTTAATGGTTGGTATTTGGACAACTAATGCCAATAAACCTAAACCAATCGTAATAAAAATGCTGTAATCCAATGGATATAAATTAATTAGACCAGCAGTAATCATAATTAACATTGTAATTATTTGTTTCTTTTGTCCAAAGTAAAATCCTGTTCTACTTGAAAAATACGTTCTTGCAAGATAAAAAACAACATAAGCTGCTGTTGAAGCCAATGCGGCCCCTCTGAAACCAATAAAAGGAGTCAGCGATAAGTTTATAATGACACTTACAGCTAAAGACATAATACTTACAAAGATATTATAATGCGTCTTTCTTGAAAATACGATTCCCAATGTCGTTGTCTCAGACAAAGTATACATAATATGAGGAAATGCTAATAGCCCCATAATATACTGAACATCTAAATATTCCCCGTCTGAACTTAATATTAAGGATATTGGATACCTTAAGACTAAGATAACGAAGAATAACCCTGATAATAAAAATAAGACAATATCACTAATAAATTTATAGTGTTTCATCGATTTATTCTCTTCATACCAACGATAGGCTGTGGGAATCCAAAAACTCGCAAAGGCCGTTTTTAATATTCCGATTATACTCCCTATTTTACTTCCTGCTTTATAAATTCCGATATCTGTTAAGCTTGAAAACTCAGTCAATACTATAATATCAATAGAGTTAAGCGCAGCAGCTAAAGAGCTTGCAATCATAATCGGTGTTCCAAAGAGGAACATTTTCTTAATTAATTTTGAATCAATTTGAAAACCTCGCAAATCCAATAATTCTCTGTAACGGAAAAATAAGACTAAATCGGCTAAGATTTGACCAAAAATCAAACCATAAACAATGGCTCTAAAGTCTCTCACTCCAGCGAAAATCATTCCCATAGAAACTATGAAGTTTCCAACTTTCAGTAGTAAACTATAGGACGAAAACTCGACAGCTTTTTCTTGCATTCGTATACTTAAAAGTATAAATCTCTCTACAATCGTTGCTAACACCCAAACTCCAGCGTACCAAACGATGTAGTAGTAATCCCCTGATTGGAACAGCCATTCAGAAAATGGAACTGAAAAAATTGCTGACACTGCAACAAGAAATACACCTAACATTAACGGTAGAAGCATCGCTTGTTGCATCAAGTTTCTTTTATTATCCATATGGTTATATTCGCGAGTAAACGCTTGATCCATCCCAATATATATAAAATTGGGAATTTGTAAAATTAAGGTTTCGAATGTTCCCGCTCGACCATACTCCGCAATTGGGAGTGCATTTGTAAATATGGGGAACAAAATCAAAGAGATGGCTGCACCTAAGATTGGTCCTAAGCTAAAGCCCGCTAACCTTTTCATAAATTGTTTCATTATTTTTATCACCTTTAATAATTAGTGTATTGAGCTATCGATGTTGCATATAGCTTAGCCGCTTGAATATTAGTGTAATTATTTCTCTCAAGTGCCATTAAGCGCTCATGTGAATTTACTTTACTTTCTCGAGATGCTTTAAGCACTTCTTTCAACCAATCACTTGGCGCTGCACTTAAATTAACCCGATGCAATAAATCAATCCCCAACTCCACTTCCATCGGAATTGTATGAGATAAGACGACGGGTACGCCTGCAGCTTGGCTTTCGATAGCCGTAGTACCTAATCCTTCATTAATTGACGGGAATAAAAGCACATCCATGACCGGAAATAACTCTGCAATCGGTGAGATACGTCCAACTAATTGAACATAATCATCTAATTGATTCACACTAATTCGTTCTTTCAACTCTTCTTCAAGTTCTCCACTACCTGCGATAATGAACTTCATATTTAATTTCTTAAGTTTTGCTATTTCAGCTATTTGTATTGTTAGGGCGTGATTTTTGACTGGTGCAAGTCGTCCTACTTGTCCAACGACTATGGTATCTTTCGATATTCCATAGTGTTCCCGTCCCTTTTCGCGTAAGTTATTTTCTTCTTCCGATCCAAATATAAAATCATTTGGTTCAATACTATTTGGTATAATAATCATGTCTTTTCGGTCGATTTTGTAACCGAAAAGCGATTGAACAGCGTCGCGACTGCATCCTACAAATTTAGCGGAGACAGTTTGGTTAATCATCTGGTTCAGATAATGTAAAAAACGTTGCGCAACACTTAATTGATTGTCATCGACATAATAATGGGCATGAATAATAAATTCAGCCTCACTTTGGAAGTTACTAATCGTTTTGTAAGCTAAAGCACGGTAGCCAGCTATATGACAATGGATAATGTCATAATGATATAACTTGATGACACGTGAGAATGATTTATAAAACTGTCTCCATCCTTCTTTCTTCGGATTCTTGATTTGATACACATCGCCACCTGTACGACGAATGGCTTCAACGAATTCTGGTGGACACGGTCCATAAGTTACTACATCAAATACGATTCCAAATCGATGAATCTCTGTTGCTAAATTACGGATAAATGTTGATATTCCACCACCATGACTACTCATAATATGAAGAATACGTTTATTCACTTTTTGGCTCATCTTAACGATCCCCATCCTTACATCATTCTATAAAATTCTGAGCACTTTGACTTATCTATTTTATTAAAGTCGCCTCTATAACGCGATGAAACACCCACAATGATATGATTTAATCCATCGTGAGTGTTGTCGTCAGCGCTTTTTTTATTCGGGTATTAGCGATTAACTAATACTCGAATCATTTGTTCTTGAACCTTGTCCTTCATTCGCTTGGTTAGAATTTGAAGCTTCTTCAGAATAACTGCCTTCTTGTTCATTTCCACCGTCATTATAAGCTGGTGTGCTAGTTTCAGGCAATTCTGGTTCTTCTGGCACATCCGGCGTTTGTGACTCTACCGGTGGTTGAGGTGTACTTCCCCCCGGTGGATAATTCGGTTGAGTCGGTTGTGTGGGTTGGCTATATTCTGGTTCTCCCCAATAATCATTATTGTTTGATGATGAGTTATTATTCTCCACAGGAGCCGGTTGAGCAATTGTTTCCCTTGCTGTTTCTATAGATGTTTGTCTTTCATTCAGTTCTTGTAAATCTTCATCCGAAAGCCCTGTTGGATATTGATTAATAATAACCGCTAAAGATTTAGCCCGCTCTTCACTTTCTTCGATACCTAGTGGATCCTCTAAATCACTTGCTGTAATTGTTGGCATGTTGCTTAAATAGCGAAACTCATTCGCAACTTTTACCCGTGCATTTAAAGGTATGTGATAATAGGCAATTCCATCAATTTGAATTTCTTCTAACGTTTCAAATTGTATTGAAGAAATATTATTTAACGCTGGCAGATATTGTTGGTAGATTGATAATACTTCATTTAAATCAACATTGGTCGTTACATATCGACTTGCTACATTAATTAGCCTTGGATATTGGACGACTGCGTCTAAACTTAACGCTTTATCAATGATGGCTTTAATAACTATCTTTTGTCTGTTCTGACGTCCAAGTTCACCTTGCGGATCGTCATAACGCATACGAGCAAAGTTCATCGCCTTCACACCATCTACTTCTCTTCGCTCTCCTTCATGGAACTCAGTTCCACGGTATTCAAAAGATAATGGACTCACAATTTCTATCCCACCGATGGCATCAATCATTTCTGATAAGCCGTCCATGTTCACTACTAAATAGTAATCTATGGGCACTTGTAAGAAATCCTGTACTGTATCAATTGTTAAATCAATCCCACCATATGCATACGCGTGATTAATTTTATCGGGTTCATCTTGACCATCAATATTTGTAATCGTATCTCGCGGAATACTTACCATCTTCGTAGTGCCGGATTCTGGGTTTAAATTAATTAGCATTAAAGTATCAGATCGACTCACATATCCGTCATCTTCTTGTCTTTCTGCTCCCCCATCAGTCCCTACTACTAAGACATTAATTGGATCACCTTCAGTAATCTGCACATTTGTGTCACGGATGTTTTGTACATTGACGTCTTGATTCGTATTATTAATTGCGGTTAGGACATTCCCATAAAGGTATCCTCCAATTGCTGCCGCAACTAATATAATTATAATGAGTAAATTTCGTATTGTTTTCCAAATACTAAATTTACCATTTGTTGTAAAAAATCGTTTCAAATTACTCTCAGTCCTTATTAGCAGACTCGTCTATTGCTGAAGCCATTCTTGAGACAACTTCTTTAATTTCACTCATGTCTGCAAAGTATATATATCGATCTTCCATTTGTGTTCTTTCTAATTGAACTAACTCATTGAGGTCGACATTCGTTAAATTATAATCATCATTGCGATAAATTTCAACTAATTTTGTAAAAGGCACCTCAGTTTGAATAACATACTCAGCATTTTCAAAATTTTCTGGAAGATTGAGTATATTTTCAAACTTAAAGAAATGTGCATAGAGGCTGTTTAATATCGCATGATGAAGGTCCGATTGCTCTAAAGTAGGTAATTTGTTCGCTTCGTCAATTAAATTCATAATTTCTATACCACTAAATTGAGCCGCTTGATGACTATTAATTGATAAATCTTCAATATCTACTGGGGCCTTCACTGTGATTGGTTCGATTGGGTCGACGATATCGCGAATGTTTTGCAGTCGTATTGCAGAAACATAATTCAATTCAACCTCAAATAAACGTTCGATTGTCTCTTTAATACTTGTGAGTCCACCGTTAGCATAAGTTAGAAGATTCATCTCTTCATCACCATCACTTTTTACGATTAAATTCATCGGAATATTCACCGTTTGAATTGAATTTTGTTCAGGATCAATATAATAAAGGGTAGACCATAAGGCTTCTTCAACTTGAGCCCCATCATAATAAATATTGTCCAATGCTACGAACAATACCGTATACGGCGTCTCATCTGCTATATCTTGTTGCTGGGCAAGATGAGGAACGATTTCTTCTTCATATACTGTTGATTGATAAGTTTCTTCAATTGTCGAATACTGATAGAAGATATAAAATCCTGCAATGATAACTAAAATCATCAATATAAATAGGATGATGAACCATTTTGTCTTGGACTTTTGTTTAACCCGTCCTTCATAGGTAGGATAACTGTCTCTTGTTAATTTTTGTTTCCTTACCACTTTATCGCCTCATTACTAATCAACATAACCATTGGGGTTGTTTTGTTGCCAACGCCAGCTATCTTGACACATTTCTTCGAGTGTCTTCTCAGCTTTCCAACCAATTTCTTTTTGGGCTAAGTTAGGATTCGCATAAACTTCAGCGACATCACCTGGGCGTCTTGCGACAATTTTATAATTAATTGGTTTATTTGTTGCTTTCTCAAAAGCATTTATTAAGTCTAAGACACTGTAACCTTCGCCTGTTCCAAGATTATAGATATTCGTTCCTGTATAATCGAGTAATTCTTCTAACGCTTTCACGTGACCTTTTGCAAGATCGACAACGTGAATATAATCTCTCACACCTGTGCCATCTGGTGTGTCATAATCGTCACCAAAGACACTTAATTCTTTTAACTTACCAACAGCCACTTGCGTAATGTATGGCATTAAGTTATTAGGAATCCCTTTTGGATCTTCCCCAATTAAACCACTTTCATGTGCTCCGATTGGATTGAAGTATCTTAATAACGTTACGCCCCACTCTTGGTCACTATAGGCAACATCTTTTAATAAGTTTTCATTTACAATTTTTGTGTATCCGTACGGGTTTGTTGCCGTATAGGTAGGCATAGTTTCATCTAATGGTGATGCGTTCTCTGTTCCATAAACTGTTGCCGATGAACTATAGACAATCTTTTTAACATTGTGCTTAGTCATCACTTCTAAGAGTGACACTGTTCCTTCAATGTTATTGTGGTAATACATTAATGGTTTCTCAACAGACTCTCCAACGGCTTTATAAGCAGCAAAGTGAAGCACTGCTTCGATATCATGTTTTTCAAATATGTCATTTAATGCTTCTTTATTAAGAATATCAACGTTATAAGCTAATACATCTTTGCCCGTAATTTCTTTAATTCGTTCTATAGCAATCGGACTACTATTACTATAATTGTCTGCGATAATTACTTCATATCCATTATTTAATAATTCTACAACAGTGTGGCTTCCAATATATCCTGCCCCACCTGGTACTAAAATAGCCAATATTCACACCTCACATAATTATTTGTTCATTGGCATATTATAGCATAACTTCTGCCTCTTTTAATTGACTTAATACATTTATAACAAAGTTCATAGAAGTGGAATATTCAGTAGGTGTTTAATGTTCTTAAGAATAACAACTGTTAGAATAAACATATCTTTGATATAATAACTTAGAATTACATTATAAGGAGGCAATGCATGGCCGAAGCGTTGATAATTTATACAAGTTTAACTGGTAATACGGAAGCATGCGCTGAAATTGTGTCTGCCCAGCTTGAAGAGCACGGCATCGATGTAACAATGGAAGATGTAATGCTTTCAGAGCCAGAGGATTTCCTAGACTACGATATCGTCTTAGTTGGAAGTTACACCTACGGTGTTGATGGGGTTTTACCCGATGAGATGGAAGAATTCCACGAAGAATTAGCGGAGTTAGACCTTTCTGGAAAAGTATATGGTGTGTTTGGTTCGGGTGACGATTTCTACCCTGTTTTCTGCAGTGCCGTAGATGACTTTGAAGAACAATTTGAAAAAGCGGGTGCCGTTAAAGGCGGTACAGGTGTAAAGGTTAATCTTTATCCTGAAGAAGAAGATGAAGAACTTCTTAAGAAACTTGCTGATGACATTGTCGCCAAATATGAAAACTAATGAGAGAAAGAAGGAATTTATTGTGTTAGAAAATTTTGATACATTACTAAACAAATATGCAGATTTAATCGTGAATAAAGGGATTGCTGTTGGTGAGGACGATTACGTACTTATCAATGCTGATATAGAGCAAGCGCCCTTAGTTCGCCTTGTTGTAAAAAATGCTTACCAATCAGGTGCGAAGAAAGTGGTCGTAAACTGGTCAGATGACATTATCACTCGCGTTAACTATGAAGGACAAGACGTAGACACATTAACGGATATTCCTCAATACAAAGTTGATGAAGCACATGATTTATTAGATAAACGTGCGAAACGTATTGCCCTTCGCTCATCTAATCCAAACGCTTTAAAAGGCGTTGACCCTAAAAAGATTAGTGAAAGTCAATTAGCTTCTTCTCAAGCTTTAGAAAAAGTACGTAACGCTACTCAAGCAAACGTTGTGAGCTGGTTAGTATGTGCAGGTGCGGGTGAAGAATGGGCAAAATTAGTCTTCCCAGAATTAGAAACAACCGAAGAACAAGTAGACGCATTATGGGACCAAATCTTCAAAACAACTCGTGTGTATGAAGAAAACCCCGTTGAAGCATGGGACGCTCGTGAAGCAACATTGAATGAAAAAGCAGATTTCTTAAATGCTGAACAATTCGATCAATTACACTACACAGGTCCAGGTACTGACTTTACACTTGGTTTACCAAAAAATCACGTATGGGAAAGTGCTGGAAGTGTGAATGAAAATGGTGAAATCTTCATTGCTAATATGCCAACAGAAGAAGTATTTACTGCTCCAGACTTCCGTCGTGCCGAAGGAACCATTACATCGTCTAAACCATTAAGTTATGGTGGAACGGTCATCGATGGTATGACGTTCAAATTTAAAGAAGGAGAAGTTGTTGAAGTTTCTGCAGAACAAGGCGAAGAAACACTTAAAGCTCTAATCAATGATAACAAAGGGTCAAAATCATTAGGTGAAGTCGCTTTAGTACCACATAAATCACCAATTTCTCAATCAGGAATTATCTTCTACAATACATTATTTGATGAAAACGCATCGAATCACTTAGCCTTAGGTCAAGCATATGCGACATCTGTACAAGGTGGAGCTGAAATGGACCGTGACCAATTAGAAGAAGCTGGTTTAAACCGTTCAAACGTCCATGTTGACTTCATGGTTGGTAATGGAGAGATGAACATTGATGGTATCAAAGAAGATGGTACAGTGGTTCCAATCTTTAGAAATGGGGAATGGGCTTTTTAAGCTCAAAAAACTAGGAGGTATGTTGTATGTCAGATG
This sequence comes from Ruoffia halotolerans, assembly GCF_014049385.1. Lineage (GTDB taxonomy): Bacteria > Bacillota > Bacilli > Lactobacillales > Aerococcaceae > Ruoffia > Ruoffia halotolerans. The sequence continues at coordinate 134,050 of NZ_JACAOA010000001.1, forward strand.
AGAATAAAACTGGAAACGCGTTAGAGCAGGAGCTAGTAAAACGATTAGAACAATTTGACCGACGATTTGATCGTAATGGTTGGTTTTTCTTAGTTATCGTCATTGTCATTTTCTTTATTACTTTATATTTATTTATGCAAATATTTAGGGTTCCCGAAGTTGATACATATACCTCTTCGAATGAAATACTCGGACAAATCGAAAGTCTTGAAGAACGAATCGAATCCTATGAGATTCGAATTGAAGAATTAGAGGCTGAATAATTTTAGAAGGATTTTTTCATGAAAATATTACATATAAATTCATACTTCTCAACTTCCGGATTATTTAACCAATTATATAGTCGCCAAGTTGATTCGGATATTGATATTGATGTTTATGTACCGATTCCGCATCAATATCCAAAAGACAGATTATCAACGAGTGGCGAATATACTACGGTCAGTCAAAATCATCATCAATTGACTCGTTGGATATTCCCGATTAAACATCATTTAATATTAAAGGATTTACTCACTCGTTATGACTTTGAGTCTTATCAATTAATTCATGCCCACTCTTTATTTTCAAACGGTTGGCTCGCACTGCAACTTCATAAGAAATATAATATTCCATATGTCGTTGCTGTGCGTAATGCCGATATGCGCACATTCTTTCAAAGAATGCCTTGGATGAGAAAAACTGGGATTAACATCTTAAAGTATGCTTCAAAAATTGTATTTATTTCAAAAAATACTTACAACGAAATTTTTGAAACATACATCCCTGACTCTCTACAAGCTACTCTAAAAGAAAAAGCCCATATTATTCCAAATGGTGTCAGTGATTATTGGCATGAAAATCGTTATACAGATAAAAAGACTAACTTGCATCAACCTTTAAGAATCGTCACAACCGGTAAGATTATGGCATTGAAGCGTTTCGTAGAATTAGCTAAATTAGTTCAAAGTTATTCTCAAGAACACTCACCTGCTGAACTTCATATTATCGGTCCAAGTTGGGACGATTCAATTCTAAAAGAGTTACAACAAATGCCGGTCGTTACTTATCATGGTAAACAAGATATGGAAAGTATGAAAAAGTTATATCGCTCGATGGATATTTTTGCAATGCTCTCCTACCCTGAAACATTTGGTCTTGTTTATGTAGAAGCAATGAGCCAAGGCTTGCCTGTCATTTATACAAAAGGTGAAGGCTTTGATAATTTCTTCCCCAACAAAGAAATTGGGATGAGCGTGAATCATAAAAGTCAAACTGAGTTCAATCAAGCGGTTGATTACATTCGTCAAAATTATGCACAAATGTCACACCAAGCGATGGAACAAATACAAAGATTTAAATGGGATAAGATTAATCAAGAATATTTAAACTTATATCAATTAATTACAAAGGAGTCTATCAATGAGTAAAGTAAAAAAAGCAGTGATACCTGCTGCTGGTTTAGGAACTCGATTCTTACCTGCAACGAAGGCAATGGCAAAAGAAATGTTACCTATTGTAGATAAACCAACGATTCAATTTATTGTTGAAGAAGCTGTTGCTTCAGGTATTGAGGACATTTTAATTGTAACTGGTAAAAGTAAACGTCCGATTGAAGATCATTTCGACTCAAATATCGAACTAGAAGACCATCTTAGAGAAAATGGCTTAGAAGATTTGTTAGACATTGTTAACGATACAACCAATGTTAACTTATTCTTTGTCCGCCAAGCTTATCCTAAAGGCTTGGGCCACGCAGTTCTTCAAGCAAAAGCTTTTATTGGTGATGAACCATTCATTGTTATGCTAGGTGATGACGTGATGCAAAGTGAGGTTCCATTAACGAAGCAACTGATTAATGTTTATGACGAAACACATGCGTCTAACATTGCAGTTATGGAAGTACCTTATGAAGATACAAACAAATATGGTGTCATTGCACCAGAACGTGAGTATGCTGAAGGGATCTATAACGTAGAGCGTTTTGTTGAAAAACCAAATCCAGAAGATGCACCAAGTAATTTGGCTATTATTGGACGCTACTTATTAACACCAGAAATATTTGAAATTTTAGAAAACCAAGCACCTGGTGCTGGTAACGAAATTCAATTAACTGATGCGATCGATACATTAAACAAATCGCAACGCGTTTTTGCTAAACGCTTTGATGGTAAAAGATACGATGTAGGAAGTAAATTTGGCTTCCTTGAGATGAGTGTCGAAATTGGTCTGGATCATCCAGAAATTAAAGATGAATTAAAACAACATATCATTGCCTTAGGTAAAGAACTTAAAGCATAAAAAAATGAGGGAATCCAAATGGACTCCCTCAATTTTTTATTCACCTTTTTGTTTTGTCATTAAAACTGGGCCTTCTTTAGTGATCGCAATTGAATGTTCGAATTGTGCACAGTATCCACCGTCACGCGTACGAGCAGTCCAACCATTATCATCCATCTTCATCTTCCAAGTTCCAGTTGTAATCATTGGTTCGATTGTAATGGTCATCCCCTCTTTTAAGCGTAGACCTTTCCCTGCTAAACCGTAGTGTGGAATTGCTGGTTCTTCGTGAATTGTTGGGCCAATACCATGTCCAATAAAGTCACGTATAACACCAAAGCCTTCACCTTCTGCATAAGTTTGGATTGCATGACCGATATCTCCGATGCGATTTCCTACAACAGCTTGTTCGACACCTAACATTAACGCTTTATAAGTGACATCAACTAGACGTTGGTGCTCTGAAGTTAATTCTCCAACAGCATATGTCCAACAGCTATCAGAAATTGCACCATTTAAGTCAACACAAAAGTCAACATTCGCAATGTCACCAGCTTTAAGTACATACCCTGATGGAAAACCGTGACAAATTTCGTCATTCACACTGATACATGTTGCGTATTTATACCCTTCGTAACCGATTTGAGCTGCGACTGCCCCAGCGCCTTCAATGCGCTTTTGAACGAATTTATCGATCTGATTTGTCGTCACGCCTGGTTTGATAAAGTCGCGTAATTCTTCATGAATTCCTGCTAATATCTCTCCAGATTCTATCATTTGTTCTATTTCTCTTTGTGATTTTAATGTAATCATTCTTCTTCCCTTTCTACTTTTCCCATTCTATATTTATGATACTTGCTATCTTATTATTGCTTTCATTAATAATAACTTGTTGAGTTTGTTTACTCTCTTCCAAATCAGCTTGATTGCAGATAGCTACTGTGTCTTGAGGGAGTATTTCTTTCTCATATTTAACTTCGATGCGTTTCATTTTATAATTTTGGCTGATATTAGACGGAATGGTAGAGTATGCCCATCTCAGATAAACTAGATTATTCACGTGTAAGTTCTCATCAATATCACTTTCATCAATACCAACCTTAAGATCTTCTTCATTTGCTTCATTCGTAAATGCTTTAATCTTCGAAAATTCAATTGAATATGATGAATCTATAGTATCTTCCGTTTCTAAAGGAGCTGGATTTATTCTAACAATTCGACGCTTGTCCATATCAATGGCTGCAAACTTAGCGAATACTTCATATAACAATAGCCCATCACTAACAACGCTATAACGTCTAGTACAGAAAAATCGGTTAACATCAATGAGTCGTGTATCAATCTCAAGCGTATCATTAAGTTCTGCTTCTTTAAGAATTCGAATCTCATATTGAGTGATGACCCATGTATGATTATCTTGAATGAATTTAACATTCAATTGACTTTGTAAGTAATTATCATGTAAGCCACTCACTTCCATAGCTTTCTCTAATATTTTTGTCAAATCGATTTGAGTCGTTCCAGGGATTATCAAATCATCTGTTACAACCAATTCTTTGCTGACTACTTTTAACTTTGAATCTTCCATCGATTCTGTAACCCCCTAATATTGCTATAAAAACAATTATACCAAAAAAAATCATAACTAACAGAAAAGAAGCATAATAAAAAAGGATTAATGAATATTTGCTTATTTAGACACTAAAAAAACTAGTCGGATAGAATCCGACTAGTTTTAATCATTTAAATAAATATTAACGCATTTGGCGTAGAATAAATGAAACAATTGCAATAAGAACGACCGCACCTAATAGCGAAGGAATAATGTAGAATCCTCCCATTTCAGGTCCAAAACCTGATAAAAATTGATTCCCGATCCATGACCCGACGAAACCAGCAATAATATTACCAATTATTCCGCCTGGGAGATCGCGTCCCATAATCATTCCAGCAATCCATCCGATGATACCACCGACGATTAGTGACCATAACCAACCCATATTATTCATCTCCTTTTTTTATTTATACAAAATATTTTCATTTTGTAACTTTATTATAACAACTTGTGGCTATTATTGCCAATATAAAGGCTTGAGAACAAGCTTAGATTTTAAATAAGTTATAAATAAATCTTTAGAACATTGATGTAACAGCATTTCCCGTTAACATTTAGTTCATAAAATATATCCTCAATTTTTGTCTATCACTTGCCCTGTCTTTTCCATTTATATAATGATTATTATCTTTCTGTTATAATATATAAAATATTATGTCAGTTGGAGGGATAACATGGAAAAAATATACCCAAATAAATTACAAATGAATGATGAAATTCGAGTATTGAGCCCTAGCTCTTCAATTAAACGCGTGAATACTGAAGCTGATAACGAGAAGCTCGTCAAATACTTTGCGGATCTCGGTTACACGATTAGCTACAGTCGTCATATCGATGAGATGGATGAAATGAATTCAGCTTCCATTAAAAGTCGCGTTGAAGATTTACATGATGCATTTTGTGATCCTCAAGTTAAAATGATTTTAACATCGATTGGTGGGTTTAATTCGAATGAATTACTACCGTATCTGGACTATGAATTAATTAGAAGTAACCCAAAAATACTTTGTGGTTATTCAGATATAACTGCTTTGCAAAATGCAATTTTTGCTAAAACAGGTTTAGTAACTTATAGTGGTCCAGCCTATTCTTCTTTTAAGATGAAGGAGCTCCAAGAATATCAGTTAAATGCTTGGCTAGCGGCGATGACTAAGCATTCTTATAACTTAAATCCAAGCGAGTTCTATTCGAGTGATGAATGGTTTATTCCAGAAAAACCTCGGAATCTAAAAGAAAGTGAATGGACAGAATACTCAAGTGGTAAAGCTAGCGGAACTGCTATTGTTGGTAATTTAAATACTTTTAATTTACTTCAAGGGACTCAATATATGCCTCAAGTCGATGATGCGATCTTATTTATCGAAAGTGCGGAAGAAAACGATGCCTTTGATTTTGCCAGAAATCTGGCTTCATTATTACAAGTTTATCCTGAACCTGTTGCCGTTATTATAGGTCGCTTTCCTAAAGAATCAGACATGAGTGAAGATACACTTCACTACATATTGAATAAGCATTCGATTTTACAAAGCATTCCGGTCATCTATAATGTAAACTTTGGTCATGCTCAGCCCATCTTTACTTTTCCTATTGGTGGAACAGTTACTATCAATACACCTGCTCATTCACTTTCAGTCGTTAAAGGATAATTTTTAGACAAAATACCAGTGAACCCTCCCTTATTTAGGTTCACTGGTATTCTTTTTATCTCATTGTTACAAATTCTTCTGCACCTGTTGGGTGAATAGCGATAATTGAGTCAAATTGGGCTTTTGTAGCCTTCATCTTCATCGCTACACCGAAGCCTTGAATCATCTCATCAACACCTTCTCCGATACCATGCAAGCCAATAACGACTTCTTCTGGCCCATAACATACGAGTTTAAATTTGTTTTGTTCACGACGCCAAGCTGCAGAAGCATACATTGAATAGAAAGTATTTGTATACACTTTAATATTCTCTGCACCAAACTCTTTAATTGCATCTCTCTCTGAATACCCTATGGTACCAATAGCTGGATGGCTAAAGATAACTGTTGGAATATTTGTATAATCAATTGCTGAAGTTGCTCCATTATTAAATAAATATTCTGATAACGTACGTCCAGCTCTAATCGCAACTGGAGTTAAATCAACACGGTCAATCACATCCCCAATCGCATAAACGCCAGCTTCCTCAGTTTCATGACCGTCATTGACATTGATTTGTCCTTTTTCATCAACCGTGATGGCAGTATTTTCTAAGCCAAGATTTTCAGTATTAGCGACACGTCCGACGGCTGCAACAACGCGGTCAACAACTAGTTTCACTTCGCCATCTACTAAACATTCAATTTTATCACCATTTTTACGGTATTCAGTAAAGGTGGTGTTAGGCATATGTGTCGGTCCATCTTCATTGATTGCGCCAAGTAGCAAATCACTTAACATGTCATCAAAAGAACGTAATGGTTTTTCATATCTTGTGACTAATGTCGTATCAACCCCTAAGTTACTCATTACTTGTGATAATTCAACGGCAATGTAACCTGCACCAACGACAGCTACTTTCTCAGGTAAAGTCGTCCAGTTGAAGAAATCATCTGAGTTATCAACTAATTCTCCACCCGGTACTTCTACCTTACTTGGGCGTCCACCTGTCGCGATTAAGATGTTTTTAGCTGTTAATGTTTCGCCGTTTACTTCAACGGTGTGTCCATCAACGAATGATGCATGACCTCTATATAAAGTTATGCCGTTTTTTTCTATGTTGTTCTCATAACCTGATCTTGAACGACTAACGTAGCCATCGCGTGCTTCAAGAAATTCATCAAAGTTAAAACTTGTGTATTCAGCATGGAAACCATATCCTGGTCCGTATTTATGAATACTATCCGAAACTCTTGAGGCGTACCAGCTAACTTTCTTAGGGACACACCCGCGGTTTATACACGTTCCACCTAAATCAACGGCCTCAATGACCGCTACTTTAGCTCCATGCTCTGCCGCACGGTTCGCAGAAGAAATTCCGCCACTTCCTCCACCAATAACTATATAATCAAATTCTACCATATTTATATTCAGTCCTTTCTTTCTAACCATACTGCAGCCAGTGTTTGACTGGCAGGAATCACTGCATTTATCTTACCATGATTATCATATGCTTTATAACATAATTGCCCTGCGTCGTTATAACCAAAAGCATAAACTAATAGCCAGTGATTGCCATATTTACTTCCAAACGCTTTGGTTGTTCCAACAATAACTGGGTAAGGATTCGCTTGAGTTAACTCTTGCGTAACGATTGGGTTACTTATAAGGTGCCACCTTGGCTTATAACCGTCATCGTCGAGGAAGTCTCTTAAGCCCCCGATCAAATCCCAATGGTAGGTTCCTTTATACCAAAAACGTCTATCAATGAGTGGTTTTAATCCAACAATTAAATCATCCATGGACAATTCTTTCTCACAATCTTGCTTAATAACGTAATGCGTCAAAGCAGCAACGGTATATGTACCACAATAGCCCGGAAATTCGCGATTGACATAGTTACGATATGTCTTCATTGAGCGAGGGTTTATCCCTGTCCATTCCGTTGGCCAATCTTTTCTAGTATACTTTTGTTTTTTCACGATTCTTACCCTACTTCCCTATATGAGTCTACTATAACTATGAAAAATGAACTAATTAATTGCTTAAATTCATCACAATAATAGAAAAAAATATTAACCGCTGATTGGCGGTTAATATTTTAATAAATACTTTTATTATCTAAACAGACTTAAGCTTGTTTACGAATACCATTATATTTATATTGATGCGCTTCGATCGTTTGCGAATAGAAATCTAACAATTCTAAAGTCGCATTATCCCAAGTATATTTTAAAGCTTCTGAACGTCCCTTTAGAGAAAGCTTTTGCATTAACAATGGATTATCAATATTATTAATGGCATCCATTAAACTTTTGTTATTACCAGACTCATAGATTAAGCCTGTCTCCATATCCGTAATTTGTTCAACCGTTGGTTCACTTTTAGCAGCAATGACAGGTATACCTGAAGCCATCGCTTCTGATATAACTAAACCAAAAGTTTCTGATGTTGACGGGAATACAAAAGCATCTCCCGTCGCAAAGGCTTTAGATAAATCCTCACCATGCTTAAACCCTAAAAAGTGTGTCTTCGTTCCAGCAAAGACTTCTTCTAAGCGTTCTCTATCTGGCCCATCTCCGACAATGGCTAGGCATAAATCATCTCGCACATCAAAGATAGCACGTAAATGATCAATATCTTTCTCTGGAGCCAATCTACCGACGTAGACTAATAATTTATTATTCGGATTATTGTCCGTTAATTTATTATATAGATCTTGATCAAAATATTCAGGATGACGACCTTCAATATCAATCCCTCGAGGTAAGACGCCTTGAGTGGGAATCTTCTCATCATTCAATTCATCCATTAAGCTTTGAGAGACAGTAATATTAACGTCAGACTTTGTATGCCAAAAACGAATATAATCCCAAAGCACCGGCTTAAATAAACTCATATTGTAATGGTCTAAATAATTCGGTAAATGAGTATGGTATGAAGTTATTAAAGGTAGATTTAACTTGTTTGCATAGTGAACCGCTGATGAAGCCAAAGAAATTGGATTCACAGCATGTACCACATCTGGCTTAAATTTCTTGAAAATAGACTTTACTCTTCGAGAAGGTAAACCCCATGGACGTGATCCATACAATGGAAATGTCACTGTTTCAAGTCCGTAAACTGGTACACCTTTATAGTCGCTTATACCAAGATCCGGTGAAATAACAATTACTTCATGACCAATTTCTTTTAATTGGACAACAAAGTTTGCCAAGCGAGTGCAAATACCATCCGTCGCTGGGACAAAAGTTTCTGTTACGATTGCTATACGCATATTATCCTCCCACTACAAAGCCACTTAATCTTTTGCTACCTTGATTATACTTCTCGAATGTAAATTTAGAACTAAATGAATGTAAAGTTTATGTAAATTTGTTAATTTAAGAGCGTTTTCTTCTATTTTGACCTTGTTTCTCTTGGTTTTTCTTCCCTTTTGCTTGAGTTGGATCAATTAATATTCTGTTTTTTAATACTTTCTCTGTTAATGGAATATTCTCTTTTTTTAAGATAGCTGCTAAATCATTTGCTTCTTGTTGGTTTAATAACGAGATAACAATACCTTCTCGGTTCATTCGACCCGTTCGTCCAGATCTATGAATATACGTTCCACTGTCTTGAACGCGGTTATAATGAATGACGTAAGGAACTTCAGAGATATCCATTCCTCTACTAGCAACATCCGTTGTTAGAAGATAAGTAACATCGTGATTTTTAAATGCGCGAATCGCATATTCACGTTCTTGTTTACTTGCATCGCTATGTAAGACAACGACAGATACATTCTCATAGATTAATTTCGCTGCTACTTCTTCGATCTGATTAATCTGTTCAAAGAATACAATAGCTCGCATGTTATCCATCTGAGCTAAACGTTTTAGCTCGTCTACTTTATAGCGATTATTAACCGTAATGAAATAATGTTGAATATGGCTACCAGATTCTTGTGAATCAATGCGGATAACTTTAATGTCATTATTCTCATCTTGTCTTTCATTAACAAATTCCTCTGTCATTGTTGCACTTGCAAAAACTTTTTGAACATCACGCATCAGTGTTTGTTGAATAGATTCGATTGTTCTTTTGTGTTCATCTTTAAATAAATAATCTGCTTCATCAAAAACGATGGTTTTTACTAGATGAACTTTAATTTTTTTCGTCTTGCTTGTTAACTCGATGAAGCGACCAGGGGTTGCAATAATTAGTTCTGGCTTATCTTTTAATTTGTCGATTTGGCGTTTAATATTTGCACCACCGATGAGCGTTTGAGTTTTAATGCCTACAACTTTACCCCATTCGCGTGCTACTTCACCTATTTGCATCACTAATTCTTGTGATGGCGCTAAAATAATCGCCTGCAAAGTTTTATTTACTTCAATTTGATTCAATATAGGTAGTAAGTAAGCCAATGTCTTACCCGTACCTGTTGGGGATACAGCGATGACGTCGTTCCCCTCAGATGCTTCTTTAAATAATTGTTCTTGAACCGGCGTAGGTTCTTGAAACTCTTTCTCTTTCCAAAAATCTTGGAGTTCGGTTCTAAATGTATTAAGCATTATATGCTCCTTCTCTTATCTTCTATTCTATTCTTCAATGTCAAAAGAAATGTTCGCTGATTTACGCAGTAATTCCATTGTTTGTACTACTTGTAAGCTTAGTTGCTTCCAATCTTCATAGCGCACTTTTTGGTGAATGCTATCCGGATTATTGATTACATCTGCAAAGTTCATTAACTCATCATACATGTAATTTTCTGGCTTATAATCTATGACATCTGCCCTTTGTCCTTCTTTATTAATTAACTCAACCTTACTAATACGACTCACATCATGGACAATAATTGTCTCATCATCGATATAAATTTCACTTGGTAGCTTTGAATGTACAGCTTTAGAGATAAATATCGACACTTGAAAATTATTATATATGAATAAAATTGTACCGAAAATATCGGCACCATTCTCCCCTTTTTGAGCGTTGTATCGTACTGAATTAGGTAAACCAAATAAATCAAGGACAACATATACAGGGTATACACCTAAATCCATCAATGCCCCACCTGAATACTCTAGGTTGAATACATTGGGTGCAATCTGTTGATGTTCCATTGCATCACGGTATTGTATATATTTAGATGAGTATTGGCCAAAATTAAAGTTAGCACCTAAAAACGGTTGCTCTGAATTCTTTATCTTATTCTGAACTAACTGCTTCATTCGTCGATAATTACGTGTATGAATATGTAAAGCACCTTCAAAAATGAAGACATTCATACGTTTCGCTTCTTCATGTGCTTGATGCCATTCTTCAACACTTGAAAACATTGGCTTCTCAATAATGACATGCTTTCCAGCTTTTATCGCTTGCATTGCTTGTTCAAAATGCAAACTATTGGGACTTGCGATATAGATCAAATCAATTTCTGGATCGAACAAAATATTATTTAATTGGTCCGTATAGTAGTCTGTCTTGTAAATCGTCGCAATATCTTTTGCTCGGTAGGCACTTCTTGAATAGATTCCTTTAATCTTATATAGATTTGTCAGTTGACTCGCTTTAATAAATTGCTCTGTAATCCATGAAGTACCAATGGTTCCTACGTTTATCATTGAACTCCTCCTCTTATATTAACTGCTCTTCATCAATAGCTTCTAAATAGGTCTTAATGGCTTGAGTAACTTCTGAAAGACTGTTTTCTTCAAAAGGTGATTTTAAGTTCGCAAGTTTGACAATTTCTTGGAATGTTTTCGTACCACCTACACGACAAATATTTAAGTAATCTGACCAGAAGCTATCATCTTCTTTAACATGACTTCGCTCCCAAAACTGAAAGGCACAAACTTGGGCCAATGTGTAATCAATATAGTAGAATGGTGAATTGAAGATATGGCCTTGTTTAAACCATAAACCACCTTGCTCATAAAACTCATTATCATCATATTCTTTCCAAGGAGTGTATTGTTTCTCTAATTCACGCCATTTTGAACGGCGTTCTTCTGGTGTCATTGTTGGATTTTCGTAGATTTCGTGTTGGAAGTGATCTACTAAGACGCCATAAGGTAAAAAAGTCACCGCTTCTGAAAGATGAGCGTATTTGTATTTATCTACTTTCTCACCGAAAAACTCATCCATGTATGGCCATGCGATAAATTCCATACTCATCGAATGAATTTCACAGCTTTCATGTGTTGGCCAAATTAATTCCGGCTCATTAATCCAACGTGAACGATAAAGTTGGAAAGCATGTCCAGCCTCGTGCGTTAATACATCCACATCTCCTGAAGTCCCATTAAAATTAGCAAAAATAAATGGAGCATTAAAATTCGGGATGTGAGTACAGTAACCTCCACTTTGCTTACCTGGCTTAGTTAATAAGTCCATTAAATCATGTTTAACCATAAAGTCGAAAAAGTCCGCCGTTTCAGGTGACATATCTGAATACATCTTTTCAGCTTTTTGAATTAACTCATAGGCTGTTCCAATAGGTTTCGCATTTCCTGTTGGAAAGCTTAAGTTTAGATCATAGTATTTTAATTCATCTAATTCCAAACGTTTCGCTTGACGGTCAAATATATAAGTTGATAATGGGACAATTTGTTTCAAAACTTCACGACGGAATACTTCAACATCCGAACGCGTATAATCCAAGCGGTTCATTCTCGCATAGCCCATCTCTACAAAATCTTTAAAACCAAGTCTGGTTGCCATCTCATGACGAACTCTAACTAATTCATCGTAAATACGATCAAATTCTGATAAGTTCTCTTGGAAAAAGTTTGCATATAGTTCAGAAGTCGCTTTTCGTTCTTGACGGTCAGTTGACTGCATGAATGGGTCCAAACTAGATAAGTTATAAGTCTCTCCATTATATTCGATTTCCGCGGATGCGATAAGTGAATCATATTCAGAAACTAATTTATTCTCTTGTTGTAGTAAAGGTATTATAGTTGGGTCAAATACTTTTAGAGAGTTCTCAATAATATCAAAAAATGGTGCTGCAATTTCTTGGTTTAATTCAGAAAGAAATGGCGAGTTTAAAATTGCACGATAATAATCCGTTTCCCATTCCGATATAATTGGTAACTGTTCATTCCAAAAATCACTTTCTCTTTTATAAAAATCATTTTTCGTATTAATAGAGAAACGAATTTCTGCTAACTCTGATTGAGTATTTATTTCATTTTGTAATGCTTGAATCTCACGAATGCTTTCTAAAGCTTCCTTGACAGAGTTTGCATTTTTTATTTTGTCAATATTTTCTTGATAGTCATTTTTGAAAATTTCTAGGTCTGGTCGATTATAATTAAATTCGTTAAATTTCATACACACACGTCCTTCATTTACTGTAATGCCATTATACCACAGGTTCAGTTATAAGCTTGTTATTTTGGGATAGTTCTAGTGAATTATTTTATATAGCGGATTAAAAAGGACAACAAGAGATAAAAAGTTAACTACATTTTAGTAGTCAATTTATTAGCAAAAACTTGACATTATCGTGTATAATAGTATGTTGACAATAATAGAATAACAAAACCAATTTATAGGAGGTGTCTTTATGCGGCAAGATCCAACTAACGAAGGAACCCCTAATGAAAAAAAGACTACTAAAAATCGCAGTGAAGTTTTATATAACATTGAGCAAAAACTAAAGCTCTTACCTGATTTACCAGGGTGCTATTTAATGCGAAACGCGAATGATACCATTATATATGTGGGTAAGGCCAAGAATTTACGAAATCGTGTTCGTTCTTACTTTAGGGGTGCTCATGATGCTAAGACAACAAAATTAGTATCTGAAATCGATCATTTTGAAACAATTATTACAAACAGTGATAAAGAAGCGCTCATTCTTGAGATTAATCTTATTCAAGAATATAAGCCTATTTATAACATTCGACTCAAAGACTCAACCATGTATCCTTATCTAAAAATCACTAAAGAAGAAGACCCTCAATTAATTATTACGAATGAAGTAAAAAAAGATGGGGGAACTTACTTTGGACCCTTTCCAAATGTTTACGCAGCAACCAGTACACAACAACTGTTACACCGAGCATATCCTTTAAGAAGATGTGCTAAAAACGAAAAGCGTGCCTGCTTTTACTACCACCTCGGCCAGTGTATTGGTCCGTGCGATCATAAAGTAGAACAAGCTGAATATGATGCTCAAATTGAGAACATCAAAAAATTCTTTGCTGGTAATGTCGATAGTATCAAAAATGATTTACGTTCAAAAATGAACACAGCTGCAGAAAAATTAGACTTTGAACAAGCAGCGGATTACCGTGATCAAATTAGTTACATCGAGAAAACGATTGAACGTCAAGTTATTATGAGCCAAGACTATGATAATATGGATGTTTTTGGTTACACCCTTAATCGTGGCTGGTTATCAATTCAAACCTTTATGTTGAGACAAGGATCGATTCTTAAACGTAAAGCTGCTATCTTTCCTAGCTATAATAATCCTGAAGAAGAAGTTACGACATATATTGCTCGATTCTATAAAGAAGAATCGCAACTTATGCCTAAAGCGGTACTCGTCCCAAGTGATGTTGACAATCAATTATTAAATGAGTATCTTGAAGTTCCAGTATCGACACCACTTCGCGGGAAAAAGCGTAGCTTATTAGAACTTTGCGAAAAAAACAGTCGCATTGCCTTGGATGAAAAATTCAGATTAATTGAGATGAGCGAAAGAAAAACTTTAGGTGCCATCGATGAATTATCCGACGCTTTAAATATACCACAAGCAAACTATATTGAGTCTTTTGACCATTCTAATATCCAAGGATCCAACGCAGTATCAGGTATGGTTGTTTACCGCGATGGTAAACCAGAGAAAAAGAACTACCGTAAATTCAGAATTAAAACGGTCGAAGGTGCCAATGAGTTTGCATCAACTCAAGAAGTCATTCGTAGACGTTACACCAGACTACTACGTGAAGAAAAAGAATTACCTGACCTAATCCTTATGGATGGTGGAAAAATTCAAATAAGAGCTGCGAGAGATGTCTTGGAAAATGAATTAGGTATTACAATCCCAGTTGCAGGTATGGTAAAAGATGACAAGCATAAAACTGCTGCATTAATGGACGGTTATAGTGAGGAAATTATTCCTTTAGAACCAACGAGCCAAGTCTTCCACTTCTTACAAAGAGTGCAAGATGAAGTCCACCGTTATGCGATTAGTTATCATCGAAATGTTCGTTCAAAATCTCAGTTCGGATCAATATTGGATAGTATTGAAGGTGTGGGGCCGAAGACTCGGACTAAATTATTAAAACACTTTAAGAACTTGCAAAGAATGAAAGATGCAGACATAGAGGAGTATCGTCATATTGGCGTGCCACAACCTACTGCAGAACGTATTATAGAAACACTGAATGATGAAGAGAAACTTCAGAGTAATTAATTCAGATTCGGTTTAATGTTGCCTTGTTGTGTCTCTGAGATTTTCTCAAGCATCGTTTTCATGAAATGGATCCCTGAATATTTCTCAGGGATGGTAAGGTGCCTTGAGAGTTTCTAAAGTAAATATTTTCATTGCAAACTAAAAAATCCTCACCCGGCAAAGTCTTAAATAACTCTGCTGTGTGAGGATTTTATTTTTATATTAATAGAAAACCATTACTGGTGTACCGTAATCAACGTTATTGTAAATTACTTCCACTGCGGCTATTGGTGTGTTAATACATCCAAGCGAACCGTTTGATTGGTATACATTACCCCCGAAAGATTCTTGCCAAGATGCATCATGGATTCCTTGT
The DNA here is from genome assembly GCF_014049385.1 of Ruoffia halotolerans. GTDB lineage: Bacteria > Bacillota > Bacilli > Lactobacillales > Aerococcaceae > Ruoffia > Ruoffia halotolerans. The sequence goes on from NZ_JACAOA010000001.1 coordinate 149,323, forward strand.
GCTTTATCGTCAAAGCGAATCCAGTAATTAACCGGCACAGAATAGTCTACTTTCGAAAATGGATTGTAACCAACTAAGTTTGTATCAGTTAACATCTCATTAACAGCATTTGCTCCAGGTACTGTCTCAGCACCAATCTTACCTGAAACCATTGGTGTTTCAAGAATAAGTTCACCATCAACGTATAAGAACATATATTGATTACTTAAATCAATTTCAACGTAAGTTGATCCAATATCATCTGAAGCACCGGCAATACCACCAGAACTGAAATAAATTGGTTCACGACTTACATCTTTTCCTACATGAATATCATTAATTAATGCTTCTGCCTCTGCATCCGTATCAATTGACCAACCTAGTATTCCAGGTGGTACAGTGACTTCACCTTGTAAAGTACTGTTGAAAGTACGATCTTTGTAGAATGTTGAATATTCCTCGTTTAGAGTACTTAAATATTCTTTCACAGATTCAGCGTCAATAATTAATTCGTTTGAAGAATCAAAATAAATCCAGTTTTCAATTTCAGCTTGTGGAATTGTTACTTCTTCACCTGCAATTTCATAAGTGATATTCACTGATGATACGGATTCAATTTCATCCATAACAGCTGTAATTTCTTCACTTACTTCGGTTACTTCTGGTTGAGCGTATGCATCTTGCAAATCAATGGTATAATTCTCGTTTTGAATACCTTCAACGATGGCTGATTCAAGACGACTAGGATCGATTTGATTTCCTGCTGACCCTTCAACGACATAATAACCTTCAGTTTCGTCATAATCCACACCTGCATCTACTGCCGCTTCACGTTCTTCATTAGAAAGACCTTGGGCTGATAAACTATTAATTATTTCTTCCTCACTGAAGTCAATCTGTTCCTCTAAACCTTGATTGTACTCTTTATCTTCAAAGAAGCCATTTACCCAAGTCGTTGGATCTTGTGATAAGTATGATGCTTCTAATTCTGATTCAGTTTTATATTCAGGATCTAGTTCACCTAGTTTTAACCGAGCAACTTCTTGCCCATCCTCTTCAAGAACAAATTCTTTGTCATTCAAATCTTCAATAACCTTCGCCTGTGCTTCGCTTAATGTTAAATTACTCACATCAACAGTTCCAAAAGTGGAATTCGCTGAAAATTTCTCAGAGTAAAACCCAACACCTGCAAAATAAACAGCTCCCATAACTAGCACAGTTGAAACGATAATTAATAATGTCTTTTTCATTACTTACCTACCTCTCTAAAGTTTCGCAATTATAGAGTAACATATTTAAATAGGTTTGTGTGAATTATTCACACATTATTCAAAAATTCATTTGAATACTTGCACTTAATAAAAACTTAACCTTTTCTTATTATTAAAAAGGTTAACGTTCGGGATTTATCACTTGAATATTAAGTTTATTCCTAAAAAATATTTATGTAAAATCAAAATACTTTATACCAGATGAATATATTGCATACCAAAAAAGCATCCAAATGCGCAAGGCACTCAGATGCTTAAAATTAAACTTACATGTTAGCTAATGTTTCTAAGATCAGTTTATTTACAACTTGTGGATTTGCTTTACCACGCGTTTGTTTCATAATTTGTCCAACAAAGAATCCTAAAGCACGGTCTTTACCATTCTTATAGTCTTCAACTGATCCAGGATTAGCAGCAATGGCTTCGTCAATGAGTGGTTGTAATTTAGCTGGGTCGCTAAGTTGAACCATTCCTTGTTCTTCAACAACTTTATTTGCATCTCCACCTTTTTCAATAAGGTGTTTGAATAATTTCTTAGCGATCTTACTAGAAATTGTTCCATCAGCAATTAAGTTAATCATTTGTGCTAAGTTTAAGGGTGTTAATTCAGTATCTTCTAAAGCGATTTGTTCTTTGTTTAAGTGAGCCGAAACCTCACCCATTAACCAGTTAGATGCTTGTTTAGGATCTGCACCTTCTGCAATCGTATTATCAAAGAAATCTGACATTACTTTTGTCTGAGTAAGAACCATCGCGTCATACTTTGGTAATTCATATTCATTAACATAACGTAAACGTCTTTGGTCTGGCATTTCTGGTAACGATTCTTTGACTTCCGCAATCCATTCTTCTGTAATGTAAATTGGTGGAACGTCTGGTTCTGGGAAGTAACGGTAATCAGCCGCTCCTTCTTTTGTACGCATTAAGATTGTATCACCTGTAGTCTCATCATAACGACGTGTTTCTTGCTCAATCACGCCACCACTTCTTAAGACATTTGCTTGACGTACTTCTTCGTGTTCAAGTCCTTTACGTACATATGTAAAACTGTTTAAGTTCTTAAGTTCTGTTTTTGTACCAAATTCTTCTTGGCCAAATGGACGAAGTGAGATGTTTGCGTCACAACGTAGTGACCCTTCTTCCATACGAACGTCAGAAACTTCAGTAAATAAGATTTTCTCGCGAACAGCTTCTAAGTAAGCATACGCTTCTGCTGGTGAGTGCATATCTGCCTCAGAAACAATCTCGATTAATGGTGTACCTTGACGGTTTAAGTCAACGTAAGAGAAACCATCTGTTCCGTGAGTATTTTTACCTGCATCTTCTTCTAAATGGACACGGTTAATACGAATACGACGGCGTTCACCTTCAACTTCGATATCAATATATCCGTTTGTTCCAATTGGTTGTGCATCTTGTGTAATTTGGTATGCAGCTGGATTATCTGGGTAGAAATAGTTTTTACGGTCAAAACTCATTTCACGTGCAATTTCACAGTTTAAAGCAAGCGCTGCTTTCATACCGTAATCTACAGCACCTTTATTTAATACTGGTAAGACACCTGGATATCCCCAGTCTTTTTCATTCGTGTTACTATTCGGTTCTGCACCAAAATGAGCTGGTGAAGTACTAAATATTTTCGAGTCAGTCTTTAACTCTACGTGGATTTCTAATCCAATGACAGTTTCAAAATTCATTATATCACCCTCCTAAAATTTCGGTACTTGGTTAACGTAATCATGATTTTTCTCAAAATCATAAGCAACTTGGTAAAGCGTTGATTCATTCATATGTTTACCAATTAATTGTAAGCCAATAGGCATACCGTTACTATCGAAGCCTGCTGGAATTGACATTGCTGGTAAACCTGCTAAGTTGACAGGAACTGTTAATAAGTCCGATACATACATTTCAACTGGATCCTCAATACGGCCACCAATCTTGAATGCAGTACTTGTTGTAACTGGTCCCATAATTAAATCATACTCGCTAAAGACTTTAATAAAGTCCTCAATAATTAATGTTCTTACTTGAGCGGCTTTCTTAAAGTATTTATCAAATGCGCCCGAACTTAAACTGTAAGTTCCTAACATAATACGACGTTTAACTTCATCTCCGAACCCTTCACTACGTGATTGAACATAGATTTCTTCTAAAGTTTTTGCAGATTCAGAACGGTAACCGTAACGAATTCCATCGAAACGTTGTAAGTTTGATGATGCTTCTGCAGATGAAAGTATATAGTAAACATTAATTCCGTAAGGTGTGTGCGGTAATGATACCTCATCTACAATCGCACCTTGAGAAATAAAGTATTCTTTTGCTTTGACAATGGCATCACGAATTTCTTCATTGACCGCTTCAGATTGGTATTCTTTAGGAATCGCAATACGCATACCTTCAATTGATTGACCAAGTTTTGATCTGTAATCTAATTCTGTATCAGGACGACTTGTTCCGTCTAGTTTATCAAAACCAGCAATCGCTTCTAATACTAATGCATTGTCTTCTACAGTCGTTGTCATTGGACCAATTTGGTCTAAACTCGAACCGAAGGCAATGGCTCCATAACGAGACACTGAACCGTATGAAGGTTTCATTCCTACAATCCCAGTAAAGGCTGCAGGGTTACGTACACTTCCCCCAGTATCTGTACCAAGACTTGCTGGTACTTGGCGAGCAGCAACTGCAGAGGCAGATCCACCTGATGAACCCCCTGGTACCCGTTCTAAATCCCATGGGTTTCTTGACGTTTTGAAGTAAGATGTCTCAGTTGATCCACCCATCGCAAATTCGTCTAAGTTTAATTTCCCAATAATAATCGCTCCAGCTTCTTTTAATTTTCTAATTACTGTCGCATCATAAGTCGGGGTAAAGTTTTCTAACATCTTAGATGAAGCCGTTGTAGTTAAACCTTCAGTGACAATATTATCTTTAATTCCTATTGGCACACCGTTTAATAAAGGTGCATCTTCTCCATATCCTAATTCATCAGCAGCTTTTGCTGCTTCTAAAGCGGCTTCTTTATTTAAAGCTAAGAAAGAATTTACTTTCTCATCTGTCTCTTCAATATATTCAAAAATTGCTTCAGTCAATTCAACAGCTGTAAAGTTGCCATTTCTTAATCCTTCTTGAATTTCAATAATTGTTGTTGGATATTTATTCATATTAAACTTCCCCACTTTCTAAGATGGCTGGTACTAGAATAAAACCACCTTCAGATAATGGTGCGTTTTTAAGTAGTTCTTCTGTTTTATTACGTTTGATGGCTTTGTCTTCACGTAATACGTTGATTAATTGATTACCGTGATATGTGGGTTTAACTCCCTCAGTATCAACTCCTTGTAACTGTTCAACCATATCGATAATACGTCCAAAATCTGGGACAAAGTTATTTAATTCATCGTCAGTATAACTAAGTTTTGATAACTTAGCGACGTGCTTAATTTGTTCTTGATTTAACATTCAATTCATCCTTCCTTATCAATTTATTTATTGAAAATATGACTTTGATATTGTGTAGCCCCTGCTGGTCGACCTACGTAGGCTTCAACACCAGCGTCAGATATGACTTTAATTTCAATGGCTACCCCTTCAGGTAAAGTTCTTTGCGAGACATCGGTAATATGTTGAGTCAACGCCGTAATTTCAGTTTGTTTATAGAACTGTGAGACAATTTCTACATTTAAGGAAGCCAAGCCTCCATCTATGTATAAGGCCTCTCCAGAGATACCATTCAAATTAGGGAAGAAATTAATAATTTCATTATTAAAATTATCAAAGTATACGTATTGATCGCTTTGGTTGCTCGCTTCGATGATTGGTAAAGCAATACGATATTCATTGTTTTCTGTCCAATCAGTCACTGAGTTTCCTTCACGCGAAATACCATCTAATACATAAGTTCCGCCAACAACTTCATCATTCGGAGCTGTTCGATAAATACCAACGACGATTGGAACTGAACGTAATTCTTCTGTGTTTCTTAGACGACCCACAATGATATTTGCAAATTGTCTCCCACGTTCACGCATTTCACCTACTGAGATTTCTTGTTTGTGAATCACGCCGTCAGCATCAGTATATTCATAAGTACTATTCATCGCGAGTCCAAGAACAATTCCACCTAAAGCAAAGCCATCTTCCGTCTCTACCATTAAGTTTTTCTCCGAGACTTGTGATAAATATATCGGAGTTGATTGCACATTTGTCACGATTTGCTCATTCTCTTCTGCGCCTTCTTCTGTAACATCCTCTGGGTCATCAGCTGGATCGACGGATTCTTCTGAAGCCAGTGATTCTTCTAAACTTGATTGAGTTTCTGCAACTTCTTCCGGTAGAGCTGGATTCAGGCCTTCTGGATTCGTTGCGGACTCTCTCGCTAACCAGCTTGTCATTGTGACTTCATCAATAATTTGGCCTTCTTGCATAAAATACTGCTCAGTTGGAAAGACTTGTTTACTTATTCGAAGTAAGCCTTCCTCAAACGCACGAATATTCGCTGCTGAACTTAAATTTTTGTTTGAGCTTGCTGATGCACCAATTTGATATTGACCGTCGATGATTACTGCACGATAAAACTCGCTTGCTAATTGATTGGTCGTCGTTTGAACCGTTACTTCATCTGGATTTGTCGGCTCATCTTCTTGTGCTTGAGACCTTACTTGCGTCACGCCTCCTACTAGCATTAAGCAAGCAAGTAGTATAGATACATTCATTCTTATCTTTTTATTCATATAATTACTCGCTCTCTTTTAATTTTTCTAGAAAAGTTTCTTCGTTCATGATTGCAATTCCAAGCTCTTGTGCTTTTGTCAATTTACTTCCGGCTGCTTCACCAGCAACTAAGTAATTTGTATTTTTTGATACACTTCCAGTAACTTTTGCTCCGAGGTTTTCCAATCGTTCTTTGGCTTCCCCACGAGTTAAAGTTTCCATCGAACCTGTGAGGACAACTGTTTGATTGGCAAAGAAGTTATCCTTCAAATCAATCTCTTCAGGCACAACACCTAAGTAGTCTGTGTTAACTCCCGCTTCTTGTAATCTTAGTATTAATTCATTCGATTCATCCATGTCAAAATATTCAACAATCGCTTGACTAATCATTGGACCAATGCCATCAATGGTCTCGATATCTTCAATCGATGCTTTCTGAATTGCTTCAATCTTTCTGAATTTTTCAGAAATTAAACGTGCTGCTTTTGACCCGACATGTCGGATACCTAAACCAAAGAGTAATCTTTCTAAAGAATTACTCTTTGATTCTTCAATCGCATTTTGATATTTTGTTGCGGATTTTTCTTTTGTATTGGGAAGTGTTAAGAAATCTTCTTGCGTTAATGTGTATAAGTCACTTGGATCCGAAACCAATTCTTGATTGATTAAATGTTCCATAATCTTATCACCTAAACCAGTAATGTTCATCGCGTTTCTTGAGCTGAAATGTATCATCTTCGCTAACTTCTGCGCTGGACATAAGGGATTTATACATCTTAGGGCAACTTCTTCATTTAAACGTACTAATTCAGCATCACAGCGTGGACACGTTGTTGGTATCGGTAATGGTTGTGAGTCTTCTGGACGTTGGCTGATAACAACACTCACGATTTCTGGGATGATATCTCCCGCCTTATGAATCTCTACGGTGTCTCCAATGCGAACGTCTAAAGTTTCGATTAAATCCACATTATGCAAGGAAGCTCTTTGAACTGTCGAACCCGCTAATTGAACTGGATCCATCACAGCTGTTGGTGTTACAACTCCTGTTCTCCCCACAGTCCACTCAACTTCGTTCAATTTTGTTTCAGCAATATCCGCTTTAAATTTATAAGCGATTGCCCATCTTGGAGCCTTAACTGTATAACCCAGTTGTTGCTGTAAGGCAACGTCATTGACTTTAATAACGATGCCATCAATTTCATATGGTAAATCATGGCGTTCTTCTTCAATTTGATGAATAAAGTCCATCACTTCAGTTTGATTTTTGCATAATTTACGTAATGGATTTGTTCTAAAGCCTAGATATTGTAATTGCTCGAATAATTCTGCTTGTGACTCAACATCAAAATCATCATTATATAAAGCACTATATAAGAACATATTCAATCGACGTTTTGAGACGGCTTTTGGATCAATTTGTCTCAACCCACCAGCCGCAGCATTACGTGGATTGGCGAAAGGTACTTCACCCGATTCTTCGCGTTCGTCATTCAGTTGCTTAAACACATCTTTTGGCATGTAAGCCTCACCACGCACCTCAACAGATACAGGTTCTTTCAACTTCAGTGGCAATGAACGTATAGTCCGAAGATTCGTAGTAATATCTTCTCCGACCGTGCCATCTCCACGTGTTGCTCCTCTAACAAAGGTGCCATTTTCATAAGTTAAAGCAATCGCTAAGCCGTCGATTTTACACTCGACCATAAATTCAACTTCTTGCTCGGTTTGGTTTTGTACACGTTGAATAAATGCTCCAACTTCTTCCTCGTTGAAGGCATTCCCCAAACTATACATCGCTTCGGCGTGTTCTACTTTCGTAAAACCTTCTAATAATTGGTCCCCAATTCTTTGAGTCGGAGAGTCAGATGTAATCCATTCTGGATGTGCTTTTTCAAGATTTTCCAGTTCATTATACATTTGGTCGTATTCTGCATCCGTGATATTTGGTTTGTCTAGCACATAATAATTATATGCATGAAGATTCAGCTCACTTTTTAGCTGCTCGAGTCTTTCTTTTGCTTGTTCTAAATCTTTCGATTGAACCATTTATACCATCACTCCTAAAAAGCTATTTACGTTAATAGCAGTCTTCATTTCTTCGTCAAGTATATCATTCTTTACTGTTTCTATCAGTAAAAACATTCACTCTCTACTCTACTTTGCTTATTGGGGCAAAGGATGCCAGCAATTCTTTAATACCTTGTGATTCAAAGGCAATGCTAAGTAAAGCATCACTTCCTGAACCTTTAACATTAACGACGGTTCCAACTCCCCAAGTTCGGTGGTCGACTTTATCTCCGACTGTATAATCTGTATCTGTATTCTTAGTCACTTTTTTCTTTAATGCTCCAGTTGAGCCGCCTTTTGGACGTTGACTTAATAAAACATTTCTTGCCGCTTGGCTTGAACGTTTTCGCCCTTGCTGTCTAGTATTTTGAGAACGAATAACCGTTTGAAAAGATTGACCGACATGCTCAATGAAACTTTGGTCTATCTCAGATACAAATCGACTTGGGGCATTATGTTGATATCTACCATATAGTAATCGACTTCTAGCTGCTGTTAGGTATAACTGCTCTTCGGCCCGTGTCATTCCAACATAAGCGAGCCGTCTCTCTTCTTCTAATTCATCATTACTCTCAGACGCCCGACTTAATGGGAATAAGCCCTCTTCCATTCCGACAATGAATACGTAAGGGAACTCTAATCCTTTAGCTGCATGCATTGTCATTAAAGTAATTTGGTCTACAGATTCTTCTTCCGTCGTATCTGAAACAAGGGATAATTCTGTTAAGAATAAAGTTAGACGAATTCTTGGTGACTGTGTATCCAGTGGTTCTTCAGTAGATTCATCTGCTTCATCAGCAAAGTCAGGGTCGGTTTCGATAATATCCTCTAAGTCCATTTGGTCAAACTCTTTCGTCACAGATGCAAACTCGTCCAAGTTTTCTAATCGATTTGTTGCTTCTAAAGTACCTTCTTCTTGAAGACTTTGTTTGTAATCCGTTTGTTCCCAAACTTCTGCAACTAATTCACTTAAAGTTAAGTACTCTGCTTGTTGTCTTAAGCGTTTAATCATATCGCTGAAGCGAACAAATTTAGTTTGTAAACTTGCAGATAGATTTGAGTTTCCTAGTTGGTCAATGGCTTCAAACCAACCTAAGTTTAAACTCTCGGCAAATTCAGCTAATTTAGCAATACTTGTAGGTCCGATTCCTCGTTTTGGCACATTGACAATACGGTTAAAGCTTAAGTTATCCGCTAAATTATCAATCAGTCTTAAGTACGCTAACGTATCTTGAATTTCTTTACGTGAATAGAATTTCAAGCCACCTACAATCTTATATGGTAAGTTAGCTTTTAACAATTGGTCCTCTAAGTTACGTGATTGAGCTTGCGTACGGTAGAGAATGGCGTAATCACTATTCGAACGTTTTTGATCCTCTTTCGTTTCAAAGATTTGTTGAATAACATATCTTGCTTCTTCAGAGTCAGATTCCGCTAAGTAGAATTTAACCTTATTCCCTTGTGCTTTATCACTCCAAAGTTTTTTGTCTTTACGGTTGATATTCTTTTCAATTACGCTGTTGGCTGCATTTAGTATTGATTGAGTTGAACGGTAATTTTGCTCTAATAAAATCACTTTGGCATCTGGATAATCTTTTTCAAAGTTCATAATATTTTCCATATTTGCCCCACGCCAACCATAAATACTTTGGTCAGCATCCCCAACGACACAAATGTTTTTTAATAAATCTGCTAATGTCTTCACCAATAAGTACTGAGTCTCATTCGTATCTTGGTACTCATCGACGTGAATATATTGAAATTTATTTTGATAGAACAGACGGACGTCTTCGTTTTCTTGAAGTAATTTCACAGTTAATAATATTAAATCATTAAAGTCCATCGCGTTACTTGTTTTTAGTTTTTGTTGATATAACTTGTAGACATTCGATTGAATGTTGCCTAAGTAATCAGTGTTCTCAGCTGCAAAAGCATCAGGCATCTGCCCTTCATTTTTGGCTGCATCAATCATCCAAAGCATTTCTTTGTAGTTGAATCGTTTGCTATCAAGATTTAATTCTTTTAGCACGCGTTTCATTAACGTTTGTTGCTCACCTTGGTCAATAATCGTAAAGTTTTGTGTATAGCCAATTTGAGTGGCTTCTCGACGTAAAATACGTGCACACATCGAGTGAAAAGTGGATACCCAAATTGATGATGCTTCCGGCCCAACTAGTTTCTCAACACGTTCTTTCATTTCATTGGCCGCTTTATTTGTAAAGGTAATCGCCAACACATTCCAAGGTTTTATTTTTTTCTCTTCTAATAAATAAGCAATCCGATGGGTTAATACGCTTGTCTTTCCACTCCCAGCTCCAGCAGCAATTAGTACTGGCCCATCGGTTGTATATACAGCTTCTTGTTGTTTACTATTCAATCGGTTAATACTTTCGATTAACGATGACATATTATGACCTCCAATTTATCTAGTAGGTTGTTGACTCTAAAAAATCATACATAGTAGATTATATCAAAAATCAGTGTATAGTCCTAACAAACATTTGATGATTTTTCTGTGACTGATAAGTCTCCACTTTGTCACAAATAATCTAGTATTTTTTATTGCTTTCATTAAAAAAATACCTCCTTGAGTTTATGGCTCAAGAAGGATATTTAATCTTCTATTCAGTTAATTCTGTAATTTGAATTTGGCGTTCACACTCTGATAAGGAATCTCCTGTTACAATGACTTGACCAATCAAACGGTTAGAATCATTATTTATTGGATTAAACAGAGCAAAGCCCCAATCTGTTCTTAACATGAGTTGTGTTAAGAGATTTTCTTCATTCAAGACGGTTGCCGGTAAAGCAATTGCTGCTCTACTCTTAAGATGCAATGTTGGTAAAGGCAAACCTAAAATCGCTCTCGCTGCCGCCTCATAATGAGAAATACTCATAGATCCAATCGTGAACATAGCTTCATCCGATAAACCGATACTTGCTTCATTTATATAAACAACTCCCGCTGAAGTGATTAACATCTTCAACGTCAATGAACCAACCAAATTTAATAATTCCGCTAATAATTGCGCTAAACGGTTCATCTCGAGTTCTACCGGTTTTGATATTTGTGCTGGGAAACGCACTTGTCTTCCAAGCAAATCTCCTTGTTCACGCACTTCAAATATAGGATAAATTAAAATTTCACCACGTTCGTTACGAATAACTGTTACACTGGCTTTTTTCTCTGTTGGAATCCATGCCTCTAAAATACATGTGGTTGCTTCTAGCTTTGCACTTGCTTCATCATAATCCTCTTCACCATACAAGATAATATGATCATTCGCATTATCAACATGGCGTTGAGTTGATTTTAAAATACATGGGAATCCAATATATTCAACTGCTTCTTTTAAATCTGTTAAATTAGTTACCATAGAGAATGGCGCAACCAAACACTTGTTAGAATCTAAATAGGCCTTCTCAATCAGTCGGTCTGTCGTAATGGCAATTAAATCCTCTGATAAAGTTAAATCAGTTTGTGCTGCTAATAATTGAAATTCTCTATTCGATAGAATACCCATTTCAACCGTTACGACATCTACCCGTTCACTAAAATAATTTAAGACTTGCTCATTATATGATTCGGTAACTGTTTGCCAAGTTGCAAATTGTCTCACTGGATTATTCTCAGATGTTACCAAACTAGCAACTCGGTAACCTAATTTACCTGCTGCTTGAGCCAAGACAGCTGCAGAAATAGATGAGCCAATAATTCCTAATGTCTCACCTGGATAATGTCTTTGCGCCATCCTGTCTACTCCCTTCAATATTGTATATTTAAATGCACCTATAATAATAACACATCATACAATTTCTAGCACTGATAAATTAGTATTTTTCTAATTAGATTGGCTGATCATATTGATTTAATTCATAAGTTTCAATCATTTCGATAATCTTGTCGGCATAAGTAGGGTCTGTTGCATACCCTGATTCTTGTAATCCGATGGCTTGTTCTACATAATTGTCACCGTTAAGAACCGCTTGATAGAACGTTGGGTCCCAAGAAGTACCCTCATTGATTAGAATGGCATGGCCTTCCATTGAAGCATCCCAACTCGGATAAACTTTAAACCGGTCGGTAATTTCAACCCATTCATCATCAAAATATTCTAAAGTTTGAAAATCTACGCCATCTGGATCAGTGGCGTCCGTTTTGACACCATAAAGATTATTATACTCTGCCCCAAGCTGACTCCGGCCAAAATCACTTTCTAAAGCTGCTTGAGCCATTGAAACGCTGGCTAAGACACCATATTGTCTTTGAAGTCTTTGTGAGATTGGCACAATCGATTCGATAAAACCGATTCGTTGTTCGTAATCAGCTTCACGTTGCATCAATTCACCGTGCCTTTGGTTTGCCGTATCAACCCATCGATAAATAACTATCCCACTTAATAAAGTAAAGATTACAAAGAAGATGGATAATATCCCAATCTTTTGTAGAAAATCGATTTTAAAACGATTCCATGCTTGTTTGTAATTTGTTTTGCGTTTTTTTCGTCGAGCGGGACGTTTTTTAAATATAAATAATTTTCTCTTCTTCTTTTTGGCCATTTTGCCTCACTTTTATTCGCTTTCTTGTAACTTCTCACTTTCATCCACAAACCATTGTAAAAGTTTTACCTCGTCATGTCCAATTTGTTGGCGAATAATTCCCGGTAATCTCAATTCAATAATATCATTATAACCCCATAAATTATAATCAACAATCAATTGTAGAATAACCATGTTTGATTTTCTTACACTTTCTTCCGTGTTCTCATCGCTCTGATGCCATTCTAAGCGTGCAATCCCATTATTAACCCATTTTTTGGCGATTTGGTATTTTAAGAAATTATATTCTTTGACTGGATTGTTCACAACTTCTGGCATGATTTCTGCGGTTCTTACAACTTTTTGCACAAGCATCCACTCATAATCTGTGAATAATGTCGATAAGATTTGAACATTTTCGTATTTAAGACCTTGTTCACCTTTCTTCCACCGATCCCAACTTTGGGGAGAGATACCTAATTTTTCAGTGTAAAATGCTTTCTCACTCATATACTTTTCACGAATAACCTGAACTACGATTTGAATTAATGCTGGATTCATAATATCACCCTTTACGTGTATTTTTAATTATATTATACACTCTATACGTGATATATCCAAATGATTTATAGACAAATTTATAATATTTGATACTATTAGGTTTAGAAAAAATCGAAAGGATTCATTGATGGAAGAGAACAAATCATTTAAAGATAAATTGTCGCTCGGTTGGCGAGCAAGAAAAAGTGCTGTCTCGGTTTCTTTAATTATTATTGTATACTCAGTCTTCAATTTAGGACATGCAACTTTGGCCGCTCTATCAGCAGTGTTTGCCATACGCGAGAATATGACAGACACTTATAAATATGCAAAATACCGTATCTTTGGTAACACCATTGGCGTGTTAATTGCTACAACTTTAATTTTTTTAAGACGGAACTTTCCTATACTGAATAATGATATTTATACTTCAGTTTCTGGTGGTTTAGGAGTCCTATTAGTGCTTAATTTTTGCACTTTATTTGGTATTAAGCAAAGTATTATTAATTCGACGGCGACTTTTTTAGTTGTATACTTAGGTACACCTGAAGACACTTGGCTTGTTTATAGTATTAGCCGGATTCTAGATACAGTGTTTGGAACGGGTGTTGCCATTGCTGTAAACAGAGTCCTTCCTAACCGTAAACAAGATTCTTAAGACCTGATAACAAAACCGCCTAGGCGTTATCTATATCAGATAATACCTAGGCGGTTTTTAGTATTTAATTAACGGTAATAGTATCTTCCATCTGATTCATCGAAGAACCATTCAGCTGGTCTAGTTTCTCCAGTTGTTTCGTCATAAACTGTTTCTTCAGGTAAGTTCACGTAAGATCCGATGTTATCAACATATTGATTTGAGTAAGTTCTTCCATCTTCTCCTACTGTACCTGTTTCTGGTGTCGATTCTTCAACAACATTCACTTGAGATTGAGCCGCTTCTTCAGCAGCTAATGACTCTGCTTCTGCTTGGGCTTGTGCTTCTGCCTCTGCTTGAGTAGCCGCTTCTTCTTCGGCTACTTCTTCTGGAGTTTGTCCAGTTTCAAAGTAAGTCACAATGTTAGAAATAGAAGTTGAAATGGCTGGGACAACTTCTTCAGCACTCGTGAAGTTAGAAGTTAGAATGACAGTAATATAGTAAGTGTCTTCTAATTCAACAATTCCTGCATAGTTTTGTTGTGCAGTGTTTGTATCTGCTGATGCAATTTCATAACGCGTTTGATATCCAGCAATTTGACCTTCAGGATATTTTGCTGTTACAGGCGTGTTTAATAACAATTCTTTAATTGTTGCATCTGCTTCTTCTGATACTAATTCATTGTTTGCTAATTTATTAAGTAATTGAGCAATATCTTGTGCGCTTGTTACTGCACCAGTCACTTGCCCTGATTCTTGCATAGTTAACATTTGTGTTACTCGTGTTGAGAAGTAATTTGATTCATTTAACCATAAATTAAAGGCGTTTGGTCCACCTGTTTCTTGAATTAAATGATTCATCGCTGACACGTCATTTGCTTCAACGACTGCTGATAATAATTCTTGAATAGTAAATTCTGTACCTTCTTCAGCAGTGGCTACGATTCCTTCGTCATTTTCAGCTACTAAATCAGATGACACTACGACTGAATCTTCAAGTGTTAATTCACCGTCTTCAATCGCATTGAATGTAAAGCCTAAGACAAACCATGAAATTAATGCGTCTGCTTCAACGCTATGGTCATCATAAACATATGGCACTTCAGCATCTTGCGGATAAACAACTGTTGATACATCACCAATAGAAGCTAAGTTATCTGTAATCGTTGAGTTAAAGAATTCAGCTTGTTCTGTATCTAATGAAGTTGTTGGTACTTCATAGGAAATACTTTCACTTACACCTAATGATTCAGATTCAACGTTAAGGACTTGTTCTTGAGCCTCTGTAGAAAGTACAGCTACAGAAGGATCATTAAAGCTGATTGTGAGCGTTTGGCCATCTTTTACTAATGAGTAATCATCTTCTAGTTCTACTGTTTCTCCATTAGCATCAATAGTAAAGTTAAATGTTGTACTATCCACATTATCTAATGACTCATTGAATTCAAGTGCGACATTTGTTAATGGGTATTCATCTAAATTTACTTCTTGATTCACAATAGATAATTGACCGTCAGCGTTACTTTCTTCTGATTCAGATAACTCCGTTGATTCTTCTGTTTCACTTGTTGCAGCTGAATCTTCTGTTTCTGATTCAGAATCTTGTGTATCTTCAGACGGTTCTTCCCCTTCAAATTCCTCAGTAACAGGCGCTTCCGTTACAGGTTCTTCAGGTGTATTTTGAACAACTTCTGTATCAGACGTCTGGAAATAATCTACAACTTGATTAATAATTCGTGGGCCATATAAAAAGGCTAAAAAAACAATAGCTACGGCAAGAACTAATTTAATAATTCCCCATAATACACGACTGAATCCCCCACTTGAACGACGCGGTGTTTCTTGTACTACGTCTTCATTACGTGATTCTTCTTTTAACTCTGCAACTTCTTGTTTATTGAAGACATGCCCACAATAGGCACATTGATTTTTACTTCTTACGTTTCTACCACAATTTGGACACTGCATTAACTCTACCTCCTAGAAATGTTGTCATTCCTCTTGTACTTTCTATTGTAGCATAGAATGTGTCAGTTTGTCAGTTACAAACTTGAGGATAAATTCTGTAACTTGTTGTCTTACCATATATATGTTAGTTTTGTAACATTCTTCTAACAAGCAAATTATTTTTATTTCAAAATAAAAACTCCCAACGATTCTAAAGTCAATTAACTTAGAATTCATTGAAAGTTTTTTTGAAAATATCTTGTTATTAATCTACACCTTTAAGTGCTTCAACCATATCGATTTTTTTCAGTTTAAAGTGCATAGCCACCATGACTATTGTAGAGAATGCTAAGGATATAAAGAATGAAGCGATGTAACTGCCTATTGAAACACTTGGATGGAACAAGACGTCCATCATTTGCATTGTTTTTAATAAGTAAGTATTTAAGATCGTTCCGAGCACTAAACCAACTAAGCTACCTAAGACTGATAGTACTAATACCTCGTTAAAGATATACATACTTACTTCCCGGTCATAGAATCCAAGTACTTTAATCGTAGATAATTCTCGGATTCGTTCAGCAACGTTAATATTTGTTAAGTTATACAGGACGACAAAGGCTAATGAAGCTGCTGAGATAATTAGAACTAATGTAATTAAATCTAAACTTCCCATTTGATCTGCGATACTTTCAGCAAGTGTATTCAAATCGACAGTCGTTAAGACATTATCATTGTCCATGATCGCTTCTTCAGTTTCTTTTTGACTGACACCTTCTGTGTAGTGAACTAAGTAAGCATTTTGGCTTGGTTCTTCCCCAAAGATACTTTCATATTGTTCAGGATTTACATAGAGGTAGTGAGAAGCGTAGTTTTCTACAACTGTAAAATCTTCTACAGTAAACTCTTCTAAGTCTTCGTTTTCTAAGGTAAATGAGTCGTTTTTTGATAAATTCAGTAACTCACCCATTCTTTCTGTGATAAATGGACCTTTATCTACGATGGCATTTGGAATTGGTTCCTGGCCTCTTTCGCGTAATGTAACGTAGTCCGAGAATGATTCTAAATCCCCTAGAGGAACTGTCACAGTAACGGATTGTGTCTGACCATCTTTTAATTCTGCATCATACGTTTCAAGTAGCACTGGCATATAGCCCTCTACGCCATCCATCTCTATGAGTGTTTGATTCATGTCCTCAACCTCAGAACCTTCTAAATCGTCGTTAAGGTATACCATGCCATCAAATGTTTGGAGTTGATTAAATTGATCATCCACAATACCAGATATTGTATTACTAATTCCGAAACCTGTCACGATCAACATTGTACACCCTGCAACTCCGATAAGTGTCATCGAGTTACGTCCTTTGTATCTTAGTAGATTTCGCACTGTCATTTTTGTATTAAATGATAATCGATTCCAAATACTTGGTACACGTTCTAGTAATAATTTCTTACCTGATTTCGGTGGTTCCGGTTGTAGTAGATTAGCCGGTTGGGTACGCAACATTTTAAGTGGCGTATAGATTGCAGGGAATAAAGCTGTTGCCAAGGCTATCAGTGCTGCAAGAAAATTCCATCCCCATAATATTTCAATTTCAGGCGCATCGAAATAATACAACATATTATAAGCATTTAAGATGACACCTGGAAAGACTGCATAACCGATGATTAACCCAACAACGATACCTAATATTCCGGCAATACCAGCATAGACAACAAATTTCTGGATAATCGTTCCATTGTTATACCCTAGTTGTTTCAAGGTTCCCATGTAATTTCTTTGTTCACTTGCCATACGCTTGATTGTTGTGAAAGTCACTAAAATAGCAATCGCAAAGAAAAACACTGGGAATATATTAGAGATGACATTTAGTTGTTCTGCATTATCATTTAAACTTTGATAGGCACTTGAACTCCCACGTTTTTCCACTACATAGGTTGGCTCTTTTAAATCATTTAGAGATTCTTTGGCTTCAGCAATATCTGCTTTAGCCTGTTCTAAATCTTCTAAGGCATCTTCTTCTTCTGAGATAAACTCATAACGATTTAAGTTATACTCAGCGTCACCTTGCATCAGTTCCATTCGACCAGCCAGAGCATCTTCACGACCTGTTTCAAGCTCTCTTTGCCCTGCAATAAGCATATTGTATGACTCGTCGATCACCCGTTTACCATCGACAAGACTCGCTTGTCCTTCATTAAATTGTGAAATACCTTCATCTAAAGCTTGTCGACCTTCAGTGATAGCAGCATATGCTGTATCTAATTCACTTTGACCTGTCGCACTTTGAGCATTCAGCTCAGTCCAACCTTGGTTAATCGTACTTTGCGCTGCTTCTAATTGACTCAATCCAGCATAATATTCATTCCAACCAGCTGCTAATACAGAACTTTGTTCATCGAGTGTCGCTTGTCCCGTTTGCAACATATTCACTGCTTCAGCTAATTGAGTCAATTCAGATTGAATTTGACCTAAGTCCAATTCCGGAGGTAGTTCATTTAAACCACCATCTTCGAGAAGTTTATCCAATTCAGCTTGTAAAGTCGTCAGCGCTGCTTCTGTTTGACTAAGCTGACTATTAAGCTCTTCAATTTGAGTTTCTAAAGAATTGAATCGTTCAATTTGTTGATTCAACTCGGCCAGTTCTGAGTTATTTTGTTGAAGTAAAGTTCTAAATTCATTCAATTCATTTCTTTGTGTTTGTAAATCACTTTCAATTTGAATGGATTCCGCTTCAGTTAATTCTGGATTTTGTAATTGTGATTCTAATTCACTGACTGCTTGTGATAATTCAGCTATTTGTTGGTTATAAGACTCATTCTGAGTTAATAATTCATCTCTTCGTGCAATAAGTTCCGAAATATCTCCAATATTATTGTATTCTGTTTGGAGTTGGTTCAATTCTGTTTCGATGTTTGTTAATTGCTGTTCTAATTCACGTATTCCAGCTATTTTATTAATTAGCTCATTGTCACTTCCAGAAGGGTTTTCTGGGAGTGTTTCTGTTTGAGTCTCTAACTCAGCTATTCGATTATTTAATAATTGTAGAACGTCATCTATAGAAGTTGCTGGGCTCAATTCAGTCCCAACAAGTTGTTCTAGTAAAGTGAGTTGTTCTGTCGAAAGTTTCAAATCAGCTAACGTTTGCTCTAGCTCTTCAACCTCACCTAATTCATTGACGATAGCTGCGAGTTCTTGAAGATTTTCTCTTAAGATATCTCGTTCAATATTTAATGAATTAATCCAAGATACAATATCCGGATTTGTTCCGGTATCTGATTGCTCAAGAACTTGAAGGAAGCCGTTAATAACGTCAATCTGATCTTCAATTGCAACTAACAATTGCTCTGGTGGTATCTGATCGTTTGTAGCAAGTCTTAATTGGTCTAGCAATTCTTGTCTTCCTGCAGCCAATTGACTATAACCGGCATCAAGTGCCGCTTGGCCTTCAACTAATTGTGAATAACCTGCTTGTGCTTGTGATACTGCTTGATCTAACTGTGCTTGTGCATCCGTTAATTGTGACTGAGCAGATGCGATTTCTTCATTAAAGGTCGCCAGTCCTTCTTCATATTGGGCTAAGCCTTCTTCATAAGTTTTTTCATTATAATTCAGTTGTGCCCGTGCATCCGCAAGATCTAACCGACCTTGTTGATACTCTTTGATTCCATCATTCAATTCTTCTTCTCCGCTTACGATGTCAGCAATCCCTTGATTAAGAGTTCTTTGGCCATCAAAAACTTCTTGATGGCCCTCTGATAAAGTTGCTTGAGCATCTTCTAAAGCTTCTCGAGCATCTTCTAAGGTTTGGTAACCATCAGCCACTTCAATTTCCCCTTCATCGATGGAAGACGCAATTTCATCTTGCAGCTCCACAATTCGCACTTCAGGCCTACCTTCTAAGTCTTCTTCAATCGAAGCCACGGTCTGATCGACAACTTGATTATATTCTGGTGTATATGCTTCGTATTCTCTCGCATCATCTACCCAATAATATGCTTCAGAGTATAAATCTCCACTCACTGCCTGGTCGCTTATAATTCCAAAAACATTAGCCGATCCGCTTCGGGTCATTCTTTCTATATAAAGTGGATTACGAGCAAAGCCGACCACTTCGAACTCTTCCGTCTCCAATGTGAAACCAGCACTGTCGGAATTATCTAGTGTAATTCGATCACCAATTTGGATAGGTGAATCCATTTGTGCATTAAGTGTTTCTAAATATTTGGTGTCGAGGACAATCTCATCCGTATCTTCAACCATTCGTCCTTCAAAAACCTTAAAGAAAATTGTACTCTCATCTCCATTGTAGGTGAATATCTTCGCATTCTCTTCACCAGGACTGACAATAGCATTAATAGACTGCATGGGTAAGATAGTGACACCATTCTGGTTATCTAACAAATCAATATCTGTCTCGTTGAGACCAACTGTCGATAATATATGTCCATCTGGCATATTATTCTCTTGATATACTTCTCGAGCAGTTCTTACCATGGATGGCCCTGCGGCCCGAATTCCGACGAAGAAAGAGACACCTAAGGCAATGATGGCGAATATTGAGATAAAGCGAGGAATCGATTCTTTTATTTCTCTTAAATTATCCTTCCATAAAGCAGAATTCATAATATTCCCCCCTTCTTAATACTAATTACCATTTTATTTCATCTACTTTTAGAGGCGTATCATTTATAACAATATCGTCTACTTTCCCGTTTCTAATCTTTATTACCCGATCTGCCATCTCTGAAATTGTTGTATTATGAGTAATAACAACAATGGTGGTATCGGTATTACGACTTGTATCTTGCAATAATTTAAGAATTTGCTTACCTGTCTCGTAATCTAATGCACCCGTAGGTTCATCGGCTAATAATAATTTTGGTTTGCTGGCAATAGCGCGAGCAATGGATACACGTTGTTGTTCTCCACCTGAAAGTTGAGCTGGAAAATTATCCGCTCGTTGGTCTAAACCACATTGCTTAAGGACATCCATTACATCTGCATCACTATTAGATATTTGAATCGATAACTCAACGTTTTCTTTTGCGGTTAAATTAGGCACAAGATTATAGTTTTGGAAGACAAAGCCAATATTATTTCTACGAAATGTAGTTAATTCTTTGTCTGAATAATCACTAATATCTTTTTCAGCAATAATAACCTCACCGGATGTCGCTTTATCCATTCCACCTAATATATTTAACGTTGTGGATTTACCAGCTCCTGAAGGTCCTAATATTACGGCAAATTCGCCGGATTCGATTGTGAATGTTACACCGTCATTTGCGCGAGTAACAATTTCACCGCTTTTATACTCTTTTACTACATCATTTAGCTCAATATAGCTCATCTAATTTCACCTCTATTACTAATTTTCGCGATAAAATACCAACACCTTGAGGTAACTACTTTCTTCATCTGGACTTGTTGGGAAATCTTCTGGAAGACTGAATTGTTGGATTAAATAATAAGTTCCGTTCAACTCTTGCGTTGCCGCAACCATATCATCTCGGAAATCATCTAAAGCATAACCACTATGGTTGGTACTTAATATCGTCATCCCATTTGGATTTGTTAATTTAAATAATTGTTTTGCTAAGTTTGAATAGTCTTCTTCTACTCTGAACATCTTCTTTTTAGTTCGCGCGAAGCTCGGAGGATCACTAACAATTAAATCAAATGTAATGTTATTTTTGGCTGCGTAATCTAAATAATTAAAGACATCCATCACACGAATCTCATGTTTAGAATCTTCTACTTCGATATCATTTAACGCAAATTGTTCTGTTGTTAATTCAATACTGCGGTTGGCTACATCAACACTTACCGTATGGTCACTTCCACCAACTGCTGCCGCAACTGAGAAAGCGCCGGTATAACTAAAGATATTCAATACAGACATCCCTTTCGCTTGCGTCTTAATAAAATCACGTACGTCTCTTTGGTCTAAAAAGATTCCTGTCATCCAACTTTCACCTAAATGCACAGCATAGTTAAGATTATTCTCTTTAACGACTAATGGATCCGGTGCTTCGGCGCCACTAACTAGTTGAATGGGTTCTAAATCATCTTGTTGGAAGCGGAGCGTCTCATAAACTCCCTTAACTTCAGGTAATAATTGGTTTAATGCCTCAAAGAACCAATGACGGTATTCATAAATTCCTTTAGAATACCAATTAATTTGAATGTAGTGGTCGTACCAATCAATGGTCACCCCACCAATGCCGTCCCCTTCACCGTTAAATAAACGAAAAGCAGTCGTTTCGGTACTATTAAAGAATGCTTCGCGTTCTTCAAAGGCTTCTTCTAAGGCATCATAGACTAAACTATCGTTCCAGTATTCATCTTGATAAGTGGTAATTAACCAGCCAACACCTTTATTTTGGCGTCCGACTAACATTTTCCCTAAGAATTGATTGTCAAAATCATTTAAGATGACGACATCTCCTTCAATAAAGTGCTTTGCTTTATCTTCGTTTTGGAAATCCTTAGCTTTAATTAACTTTCCACCTTGTTTAATTCGCTTTGTCGCAAATTCTCTTAATTTATATTCTGCCATTTTGAACACCCTTTTTCTTTCTCTTTTAATTTAATAACTGTGTATCGTTGTCATAACGTTGATTCTCAGCGGTCAACACTGATTCCATCAAGTATGAAAATTCACTCATTGTCATTTTATTCAATTCGTTAATTTCTGGTATCTTTTCTTCTGTCGGTGTCATGGATAATTCTAAACGGTAATTAAAAGATTCGATATCTGCTGTTTTATTACTGAATATATTCAGCACAAATTGTTCATAAAGACCTGTTAATGTTGCGTTATAACTACCTACCTCAGGATTTATGCTAATAGTCGCTTTGGTTAATTTATCTGTCACGTGATTTGTACTAATATTACTTTTCCACTGATAATCCTCTGGAAGTTCTTGATTATCCATTCTTCTCGAGAATATTAAGTCATCGGTAATTTGCGAAGACAATGTCGACTGAAATGTCAGTCCTCGTGAGTTTTCAGTGATATTGAATTGTTGATTCGGAATGACATCATAGGAAATGTGTCGATTATCACTTTCGTTAATATCCACATTTAGACTGTAATTCAAACTGAAACTGCCTGAGTTTTGATAGAATCCACGCGGAATCTCAAGTCTTTCCATATCTATAATCGTGCTATCATTTAACTGATAGATATTATTAGTAGAGATATCCTCTACTTGCGATAAATCTGGAAAGTATAATAAATTATCGATTAATTCATCATTCATATTAATCGAACCTAATTCATCTTGATTAATCGCAATGTAGTAATCATTGTATTCATTTAATTTGTTTTGAATATTTTTAGGAAAATACCTTTGCTCAAAAAATCCTGTGTCCGTTAATAAATTGATCGTATTAATATAAGCTAAAGAAAATTCACGATAAGAAACGATGTCATAAGTTGAGACAGATTGTGTATCGTCTTGTCCATATTCATAAATATCAAACGTTAATCTTGCATCCCCACTTATAGAATCAGCAATAATCTCACCTTCAGCAAGTAATTTGTTCGAATCAACATTCATATAACGTAAAGCGATTTTATAATTATCTGATGCTTCTAATTTATCTAATACTTGCTTAAAATCTTGATCAACTTCTTCTCGTAAGACAAGCTCTTCTTGTATTTCTTCATCTTCAGATGCTTGGACCAACTGTATTGGAAAAATTAATGAAATGAGACTCAGAGATAACAATAATTTCTTTAATTGACGCATAATTATTCGCTCCTGACCTTTTTACTCCGCTTCATATATTAGCATATTATTTCGAACTGAGTATGAATTTTATTTTCTTTATTAACAGCTATTGCGCTTACATTAAAAAAGCATACACTTTTAGTTTTAGACACTAAAAATGTACGCATTTAAATCCAAAGAAACTATTAACTATCTTTTATCTTTATCGTTGTTATCGAAGGCTTCTTTCACACCGTCTACCGCACCTTTGACAGTGTCTTTAACATCATTTAGGGATTCTTTAGCTTTACCACTATTTTTTTGTGCTTTTCCTTCTGTTTCGCGTTTTTTATCGCCAGTTACTTTACTTGTAACTTCTTTTGTTTTTCCTACAACTTGATCTTTCTTATCTTCTGACATATTTTCCCCTCCAATTTTTTTAATTCTTTATTCTTATATTTTATTGAAAAAGCAGTGTTGTTGTCAATTAATAGGATTTTTCTCCGTTAAAGAATATCATTATTTTGATTATGAAAGAAATAAAATAATGATGCCAGTAATACTTGCTAAAAAGCTTTTCATGTTCTAAACTAAATTTAGTTAAAGGGGTGTATTATGAAAGTATTACTATATAGCGAAAACTTGAAACAAATTAATAAATCTGGCTTAGGTAAAGCCATTCAACACCAGAAAGAAGCTCTTTCTTTAAATAATATAGAATATACAACTGACATAAATGATACGTTTGATGTTCTTCATATTAATACGTATTTCCCAAAATCATATTATGTCGCATATAAGTTAGGGCATAGTGGCATCCCTGTCGTTTACCATGCTCACTCAACCGAGGAGGATTTTCGAAATTCATTCATCTTTTCTAACCAAGTCTCTCCATTGTTTAAACAATGGCTGATTCAGGCTTATCGTCAAGGTGATATTCTCATCGCACCTACACCTTATGCTAAAAAGTTACTTGAATCGTATGATATCGGACGAGAAATTGTGAGTGTATCAAATGGGATTGATTTGCGCCGTTTCAATCACGTAGATAATGCCAGAGAACTGTTTCTTGAAGAGTTTAATTATGAACCTGATGACTTTATCGTTATGGGTATTGGCTTATATTTAGAACGGAAAGGGATTCTGGATTTCGTGGAATTGGCCAAGCGCATGCCACATGTTCAATTTATTTGGTTTGGTTATACTGATTTAAAACTTGTTCCTGACAATATTAAACAAGCGATTCAAACGGACTTACCAAATCTAAGATTCGCTGGTTATGTTCCTAATGATTCCATCATACTTGGTTTACAAGGTTCTGATTTGTTCTTATTTCCTACGATGGAAGAAACTGAAGGGATTCCTGCCTTAGAGGCTTGTGCAACAAAAGCAAACTTTATTGTTAGAGATATCCCAGTATTTGATGATTGGTTAATTGACAAGAAACATGTCTATAAAGGAAAAGACATTGATGATTTCGAACGATTAATCGAACAATTTAGATTAAATGACTTACCTCCCTTAGGTGAAGCTGCCTATGAGGTTGCTAAAGAGAGAAATCTCATAGAAATTGGAAAGCAATTAAAAGACGTCTACCAAAAAGCTATCGAAATTAAACACGAGGAAGAAAAAAACTGAAGTAGATGAATGGCTTAGTGCCGTTCATTTACTTCAGTTTTTT
>NZ_JACAOA010000002.1 GCF_014049385.1 Ruoffia halotolerans
ATTAATTAAAAATAAATGAGATAAACCCTTGTTTTTTAATTTATAATCATTTATACTAATCTCAAATAAAAGCAAAGGAGCCTACTCATGAACAATCTAAACTCATTACAATTAAATAGCTTATTATTAGACGCAGCATTATTACTCAGGTTCTATGTGGTGTGCTAATTAAGCATGTCCCGCATAGGACGAAAATCTTATGCGGGAATAATAAGTTTAGATAACATGGGACGCTGTGTTGTATCTTTGAACCTGCTAAGATTTTCGTCATTCTTAGCAGGTTTTTTGTTTTTATAAATTTTAGGAGGATACAACATATGAAACACATTAAAAAAATTATTGTGGTGATGATTGTCGCAGTAATTGGAATTCAAGTTTACAATCAATTTACCTCAAATGTTACAGGAGAAGCCCAGGAAGATAAAGTTTTGAACTTATCCGTTGCTTCAGAGCCAGTTATGGATCCAGCTTTTGTAACAGATTCTTATTCCATGCCAATGATTAAGAACATTTTGGAAGGTTTGACTCGTCCAACGAATGACGGTGAGATCGTACCGGCAATGGCAGAATCATGGGATGTGAGTGAAGACGGTAAGACGTATACATTCCATCTTCGTGAAGGGATTCAGTGGAATAATGGTGATCCTGTAACGGCAAATGACTTTGAATATGCGTGGAAACGAATCATTAATCCTGAGACGGCAGCAGCGAATGCGTCTAAGATGTTCATTATCGAAGGGGCAGAAGCTTACTTTATGGGCGAAGGGTCTCAAGAAGATGTTAAGATTAATGCCGTGGATGAGGAGACATTTGAAGTGACATTGACTGAACCTGCACCATACTTTATTGAATTAACGGCGCGTCAAACAACGATGATGCCGGTACATCAAGCGACCGTTGAAGCAAACCCTTCTTGGGCAACGGAAGCTGGTGAGCAGTTTGTATCGAATGGGCCCTTTAACTTCGTTGAGTGGAATCATAACGGGGACTATACGCTAAAGAAGAACGAAGGCTATTGGGATGTGGATAATGTTGATTTAGATGGGGTTTATGTACGTATTATTGAAGATTCAATGACAGCGAACATGAGTTTTGAAAGTGGTGAATTGGACTTTATTGGTATTCCGTTCAATACCATTCCTGCTGATGCGATTGATAGTTATCGTGCGAATGGTGACATGGATGTGACTGAGATCGGTGCAACCTATATGTACAAGCTGAATACAACGGATGAGATTATGTCGAATGTCAATATTCGTCGTGCCTTGTCACTAGCGATTAACCGTCAAGAATTGATTGATAACGTCGTAAAAGGAGAGCAAACGCCAGCTAAAGGTGGCATTGCACCAACCGTTGCTGGCTTTGAAGAAGACCGTGGATACTTTGAAGATGCAGATTATGATACAGCGCGGGACTACTTAGCTCAAGGTATGGAAGAGTTGGGTTATGATGATACGGCCGCTATGCCAATTGTTATTCAAACGAACGATAATGATTCACATATGGCAGTAGCGCAATTTATTCAAAGTGAGTGGGAGCGTGAACTAGGTGTTCAAGCAACGATTGAAACAACTGAGATTAATGTTCATTTTGAAAGTATGAATCAATTGAATTACCAAATCGGACGCATCGGACCAACCGTTGACTTTAACTCAGCTTATGCTTTCCTAGAACATTACTATTCAGCAGATACAGGCCAGAACAGAACGGGTTGGGAGAATGCCGAGTATCAAGAAATCCTCGATAAAGTATTGTTTGAAGAAGATGAAGCTGTGCAACATGAGATGTATATGGAAGCAGAACGCATTCTAATGGATGAGATGCCATTTATTCCAATCTACTACTACAGTAACCCACAAGTTAAGAGTGAGCGTATGAATAACTTATTCGTAGATGGTATGGTTGATGTACAATTGAAGGAAGTTACAATAAATGAATAGTCGAGACACGTAGAAAGGTGAGTAATAATTATGACAGTAGATTATAAAGCAATCGCAAAAGATTACGCAGACAAATATATGGAGGACTTATTTACGTACTTGCGCTATGAGACCGTCTCAGCGCAAGGTCGTGAAATTCCTGAGACTGCCAATTTTGTTAGAGATACTATTATTGAAGCTGGTGGTGAGAGTGAAATTCTAGGAGATCTAGGGGGGCATCCTGTCGTTTACGGCTATTTCAAAGCCGGTGCTAATGGTAATAGTGACAAGACATTACTATTCTACAACCATTACGACGTTCAACCAGAAGATCCAATTGATGAATGGAAGACAAATCCTTTTGAACCAACGGTTGTTGATGGCAAAATTATTGCTCGTGGTGTGTCTGACAATAAGGCGAACTTTATGTCGCGGATTGTCGCGATTAAGGCCATTCAAGATACTGAAGGCGGCTTACCTTGTAATGTGAAGTTCTTTGTTGAAGGTGAGGAAGAGATTGGAAGTCCTAATATTGATAAGTATCTAGAGACTTATGCAGATAAGTTCAGTGCAGATGCCTGTATTTGGGAATCGGGCAGTAAAGATAGCGAAGAGCGAATGGTAATTAGTGCGGGGGTTAAAGGGATTGCCTACTTTGAAGCATCCGTTGTCAGTGCGGATATTGATATTCACTCTTCACAAGCTGCGGTGATTGATAATGGGGCTTGGCGTTTAGTCCATGCTTTAGCAACTTTGCGTGATGTGGATAATAATATTACGGTTGATGGGTTCAAAGAAATGCGCACACAACCAACCGACGTTGAGAAAGCGAGTGTTGCAGCATTTCCTTATAATGAAGCCGCAACGATAGATACTTATGGATTAAAGCAGCCTTTAATTACGGATGGCTTAGATTATTCTGCCCAAGAGGCATTAATTCTTTATCCAACGATGACAATTAGTGGCTTGTTATCAGGCTATACAGGACCAGGAACTAAGACGGTCTTACCAAGACAAGCGATGGCTAAGATTGATGTTCGTCTCGTTCCGGGTTATGAACCTGATAAAGTCTATGAATTATTACGCAATCACTTTGATAATCATGGCTTTAAAGATGTTGATTTGGAGTTATTAACTGGAGTAAAGCCATTTAGAACGGATATATCCGATCCATTCACAGAAGATGTGATAAACTCTGCCAAAGAAGTTTACGGAGAAGAGAATGTCATCTTAGAATTAAATTCTGCAGGAACAGGGCCGATGTATGGGTTCGGCAAATACCTGAATGTACCTATCTTAGGTGCTGGAACAGGTTGGGTCGAGTCCGGAGCACATGCACCAAATGAGAATATTCGGATTGAAGATTACTATCAAGGTGTAGAGCATATTATTCAATTACTGCATACATTTTCAAAGAAATAGAACGATTAATGAGAATTTAGTGTGAATAAAGCAAGAAAATGGTTGACTAACATTAGAAATACAAGTATTATTCTAATATATTAACAAGAGAGGTGAAAAATATGTCAACATTTGCTAACGTATCAACTTCAAATATTATTAACAGCATTATTATTATTATCGAACGACGATATCTATAATAAGCTGTTATTTGAAGGAGCCTATATAGATATTAGACATAATATCTAGGTAGGCTAAGGTGACAAGTGTTGCATTTTTTGCCGGTCGTATTAAATACACCTACCTAGAGTAAATTACTAGGTGGGTGTATTTTTTATTATTAGAAAAGGGGAAAAACAATGAACTTAACAAACAAACTTTATGAGTCTATTCTACAAGAAGAGGCCAACATGATTGCATTCCGTCGCGAACTACATCAATATCCTGAGTTATCAATGGAAGAATATGAGACAACTAAACGCATTGCGCGTGAATTAGATAAAGTGGGCTTATCATATAAATTCATGGAACCCACGGGATTAGTGGGTGAGATTGTGGGAGATAAGCCAGGTAAAACGGTCTTATTGAGAGCCGATATCGATGCTCTACCTATATATGAAGTGACTCGGGACTTAGAGTATTGTTCTAAAAATGACGGTGTAATGCATGCTTGTGGTCATGATACCCATGCTTCGATGTTGTTGACGGCATTGAAAGCTTTGAATAAAGAGAAGGCAGACTTACAAGGAACGGTTCGCTTTGTATTCCAACCCTCTGAAGAAAATGGACAAGGTGCTTTGAAGATGATTGAACAGGGTGTCACTGAAGGAGTGGATAACGTCTTTGGTATCCATATTCAAAGCGGAGTTAGAACAGGTGTTGTCATGTGTCCAGAAGGCGAGATGATGGCGTCACATGATTTACTAACGGTTAACTTTACCGGAAAGGGGGGGCATGCTGCCAGACCTGAGAAATGTGTGGATGCAGCAGTGATGGCAAGTAGCTTTGTGATGAATGCACAAGCTGTTGTAGCGCGGGAGATGAGTCCAATAGAATCAGTTGTTGTAACTATTGGTAAGATGGATGTTGGAGACCGCTTCAATGTCATTGCGGAGCGTGCATACTTAGAAGGAACAGTTAGAACGTTTAACCCCGTTACGCGCGAAAAAGCAGAAACAGCCTTAAAACGTTACGCTCAAGCAGTGGCTTCGATGTATGGTGGGTCTGTGGAGTTTGGTTATCAACATGTTACTCAACCCGTTAATAATGATGTAGCGAGTGCTCAAAGGGTTCAAGGATTAGCAAGCGAGTTTTTCGGTGAGGAGAATGTTGTCAAGCAAGGTAAGACGACGGGTGGTGAAGATTTTAGTTTCTACATGGTGAATGGCGGTGTACCAGGAGCCTTCGCGGTTGTCGGCGCACAAAGTGATGACGAAGCAACCCACTATGAACATCATCATAATAAATTTAATGTGGATGAGGCAGCGTTGAAGAACGGTGCACGAGTGATGGCTGAATATGCTTATCGTTATCTAAACAATTAAAAGGAGAGAGAAATAATGAAACGAATCAAACAATTATTCTTATTATTGCTAGTTTCTTTAATGTTTGCACCAGGTGCTCATGGTGTATTCGCACAAGCGCCTGAACCAGGTGTTTTGAGAACGTCTTTAGCGAGTGATCCCGTCTTAGACCCCGCGCTAGTTCCTGATACTTATTCTGGTATTATGATTAAAAACTTAATGGAAGGCTTAACTCGTCCAGATGCAGAGGGTGCCCCAGAACCTGCCATGGCTGAGTCATGGGATGTGAGTGAAGATGGTTTAGTTTATACATTCCATCTAAGAGAGGCGTCTTGGTCGAATGGGGATCCAGTGACTGCTGGGGACTTCGAATTTGCTTGGAAGCGTGTCTTAGATCCGGATATAGCATCACCAA
Organism: Ruoffia halotolerans; assembly: GCF_014049385.1. Classification (GTDB taxonomy): domain Bacteria; phylum Bacillota; class Bacilli; order Lactobacillales; family Aerococcaceae; genus Ruoffia; species Ruoffia halotolerans. Next base: position 5,259 of record NZ_JACAOA010000002.1, read on the forward strand.
AGGCAGGAGACTTATTTGAGGTAGCAAATGCACAAGCTTATTACTTAGGTGAAGCAGAGCTAGAAGATGTTGGTGTTAAAGCCTTAGACGATAAGACGTTGGAGGTAACATTGGAGAATCCAACACCCTATTTCCTTGATCTGACCGCAAGAACAACTGTGATGTATCCAGTTAACCCAAGAACAGTGGAAGAGAATTCGTCGTGGGCTCTGGAAGGTGGAGAAAATTATGTAACAAATGGGCCCTTTACATTATCAGAATGGGAACATAATAGTTACTTTGTCTTTAGCAAAAGCCCATCGTACTGGGATAATGAGAATGTTCAATTAGAGACAGTTGAGATACAAATTATTGAAGCGGAATCGACTGCGAATGCGGCTTTCCAAGCAGGTGAGATTGATTTTGTAGGAATCCCTTTCAATGCTGTATCTATAGATGCCTTAGATACGTATAGAGCGGACGGAACACTTGAAACTGTTGACTTTGCGGCCTTATATGAATACAAGATGAATGTAACCGATTCACAGTTGTCGAATGTAAACATTCGTAAAGCGTTAGCTTATGGAATTGACCGTCAAACATTAATTGATAATATTACGAAAGCTAATGAAACACCGGCCTTAGGTCTAGTCTCCCCAGCGATGCGTGGTTTTGAAGATAGTAATAACTATTTCCAAGACGGTGACTTTGAGGTAGCGCGTGAATATTTAGCTAAAGGATTAGAGGAATTAGGACTCAATGATCCTTCGGAATTAACGGTTACTTTGACAACCAACACAAGTGAAACTCATGGTGCCATTGCTCAATATTTACAGGCAGGTTGGGTAAGTAATTTAGGTATTAATGTAGAGATTGCCAACCAAGAATGGCAAGTCCACTTAGATAACTTATTAACCTTGAACTATCAATTAGGACGTCTCGGTTCAGTGGCGGAATATAATGATCCGAATGCTTTCTTGGAGATGTATTATGAACTAGATAATGGAATGAATCGTACTGGTTGGGAGAATGCTGAGTATCAAGCATTGTTAGATGAAGCCAATGTAGAGACAGATGAAGCGGCTCGAGTTGAGCTATTGAAGCAAGCTGAAGTGGTCTTCATGGATGAGATGCCAACAGTACCCGTTTACTTTTATAGTAATGCTTACGTCGCCAAAGACTTTGTGCAAAATATGCATCCCGATGCCTTTGTTGATGTGCAATTGAAACACGTTGTTGTTGAGTAGTTTTATAATTGAGCGAGCACGAAACTTGAGAAATTGAGTTTCGTGTTTTTTGTTGTGGGCGGGGATGGGATTATAGCTTCCGATTAAATTATCACTCGAATCAAAAACGTGTGCTATTTAAAAGAGGAATTTGGAAGGAGGTCTATTTAATTTACTTTATAGTATTATCTGAGTACAGAAGTTGATAGAAACTTTCAAGTGGCTGAATTGACGAGTAAATTACAACCCAATGACTTTGCCTATATGATCAAATTTATGATTTGGCAGAGAGTGAAGTCTTAGCTGTTGGCAATCCAGATAAGCTTCAAGATTCAGATATAATTACTATAGGTAGCCAAAAATATCTAGTACAGACGGGATTGATTCAAATTATATTCCCGTTAACTATGTGGGTCAAGCTGTTTATGCTGTTGTTGAATGCGAAGAAAAACCAATGAAAAGGTGGTTTGAGAACTTTGCTATTTGGTGTAAATGTTGTTTGGTTGATGAATTTGATACAATAATGATACGAATACACTTTGGATAATGGAGGAAATTGAATGCAAGAAATGACCCAATATGAATTGTTCCACCGATTACTTGAAGAGATGGGAGAGACGGGGTGGTGGCCGGCAGAATCAAAAGTCGAGATTGTAGTAGGAGCTATTATGATTCAAAACACGACGGCAGCGAATGCTGAGCGAGCGGTTATGAATATTGGTCAAGTGACGCAATTTGAGTCACAAGCTATTTTGGACTTGCCAAGAGAAGAGCTAGAGGTATTAGTTCGTCCGGCTGGCTTCTATAAGAATAAGAGCAAGGCAGTTCATTCTGTACTTCACTGGTTTAATGAGCACGATAATGACTTAAGAGGCATTGTTAGAAAGTATGAAAGTAACTTACGCCAGGAATTATTGAAACTACATGGAGTTGGCGATGAGACAGCAGATGTGCTTTTGTTATATATATTCGACCAGCCGGTTTTTGTAGCGGATAAGTACGCTCAGAAGTTGTATACCAAATTAGGCATTCCTGGAATGGATAATTATAAGGCAATGAGGCGACTCGTTTCACTTGATCCGCAGTTTACAATCTGGGAAGCCCAAGAATTCCATGGCTTAATTGATGAGTTTGGTAAGTTGTACTTGCGTGGCAAAGGCCGGTTTGAAGAGAGTTTCTTAGCTGGATATAGACTTGATGCCAGCAAGCTTGAGTGAAAAGAGATTTATTAAGCTATACTTCATAAGAACTTGTTCGTAAGTGTCTTTAGTATATAGGATAAACAAAACCCAGACAATTCAATCTAGCATCATAACATAGGTTTGATTAATCGACTTGATTATTTTCATCACAATATGATCTGCTTCATGAACGACTAAATTTCTAAGACAAAGCTTCATTACTATCCGTCTTTGTTACCCGTATATCAAGTCTTCTTAAGGATTTATGTGTTAATTAATCGAAGCAATATAATGTATGCGAATAAATAAATTGAATCAATATATATTTGGTTATAAATGGTATGTTCGGCGTCATTAAGGCGTATCTTTTGACTTTGTAATACAATACTAATACAATTATATTACATTAAATTTAGGAGGGGAAGAAATGAAAAAGTATATATTAGATGGTATCAATGAAAAAGCGGGAAATAACATGTCATGGCGTGCGATTTTCGCTGGAGTTGTAACGTTCGTAGCGATTAGTATTTTATTCTCACTAATTGGAGCAGCGATTGGCTTTGGCGCACCTGATTTTACAAGCCAAAACCCATTAGATGGTGTCGGGACTAGTTTAGTTATTTGGACAATTATAGCATTAATCGTATCGCTAGCAGCCGCTGGTTATGTAACAGGGATTACAGCTAATCGAGCTGGTTTTATCCATGGTTTCTTAACTTGGGCAGTAAGTGTCATTGTGATGTTTGCTTTAATGACATCCGCAGTTGGTATGGCATTTAATTCTTTAGGAACAGTTTTAGGCTATACAGGACAAGTTGCAGGAGATGCAATCTCAGGAACAGCTGATACTGTTGGATCATTATCTCAAGAAGCATTTGATTCAATCGCTCAAGAAATCAATGTTGATTCACAAGATTTAGAACAAACTGTGACAGATGTATTAGAAGATACTGAAATTGAACAATTACAACCTGATTACTTAGATAATCAAGTTCAAGCGACAATTGATGACGTATCCACAGCAGGTTATAATATTGTTGTTAATGGACAAGATCCACAACAAGAGATTGAGAACGTAACTAGCAATATCCAAGGTCGTATTGACGAAATCGGTCAAGAATTAGATGAAGATGCTTTAACTGAAGCAATCTCAAATAATACTGATTTATCTGAACAAGAAGCAGAAGAAGCAGTAACGAATATCCAAGAAGCTTATGGACAAGCAAGTCAAGAAGCTGAACAAGCATTGAATGATGCTCAAGCAGCTGTTGAAGACTTACAAGCACAAGCTGAACAAGCATTTGCTGAAAGTGCACAAGTTGCTGAAGAAGTTGCAAATAAAACTTCTCAATACTCATTATATGTATTCTTAGGCTTATTAGTAGCAATGTTTATTACTTCATTCGCTGGTTTTGCTGGAGCTAAAACAGCAAACGAAACACATAATAACGCAGTCTAATAAAGACTAGAAACAAAAACAAATTTAATTGACTACATCTCTCTCTTAGCCTATTCTATAACTAAGAGAGAGGTGTTTTTTTGAATCATTTTAAACTTGATAAGCAATTTATAGCAAAGATATTATTTATTGCGGTTGTTATTTTAATTATTTTTAATTGGTCACAAGTAGCAGGTGCCCTCGGAGTGGTTTGGCAGGTTGCTTATCCAGTTGTTTTAGGGGGAATGATGGCTTACGTTTTAAACCTACTCATGAACCAGTTTGAGAAAAGATTGTATCCCAATACGGATAAAAAATGGTTACAACATACGCGCCGACCACTCGCGATTGTATTATCAATCCTAGTCATTGCTTTAGTCGTTGCGGGAATCATTGGTTTAGTTGTTCCGCAACTTGTGACGGCTGTTACTACTTTAATTGAGGCTGTACCAACCGTGACAGATTCCTTACAAACTTGGGTTGAAGAGCAACAGCATCTTATTCCGATGTTTAATGATTTAATGGAACAAGTGGACTTTAATTGGAGTAGTGTGATGTCTAGTTTTGCAGAGATTGGAAACCGACTGCTTCGAGGTGTGGCAGAGTCTTCTGTATCATTTTTATCTAGTTCAGCTTCAGCTGTGACAACATTTGTATTATCAGTGATGTTTGCCCTTTATATTTTAATGTCTAAAGAAAGGTTAGGTAAAAATTTCAACGACATCCTGATTTCATATTTGAGTGACGAGCAAGTAAGAATTATTAAGAACATCTTGAATGTGACCGATGATGTCTTTTCCAACTATATTACTGGAACGGTCATTGAAGCTTTTGTCTTAGGCTTTATCGTCGCCATCGGACTTTGGGTCATTAAAATGCCTTATGCAGCCATGTTAGGTGCCTTGCAAGGAGCTTTAGCGTTTATTCCTTTAGTAGGTGCTTTTTTAGCCGGCTTTGTTGGTGTGATTATTCAATTTGCCATATCGCCAATTAATGCATTTATCTATCTCATTTTCGTTATTGTCGTTCAACAACTCGAAGGAGATTTTATCTATCCGCGTGTGGTCGGTGATTCAATCGGCCTTCCAGGTATGTGGGTCTTAGCAGCCGTAACTGTCGGTGGTGGCTTGTTCGGAATTTCAGGTATTTTACTTGGGGTACCGGTCTTTGCAACAATCTATAAACTATTTAGCTTGGATATAAGCTACCGTAAACAGATTCGAGAAGAAGCCAAAGAGCGTTCTCTAATGAATGAATATGAAGAAGAAGGCTTAAGATTGAAACCCTTTGAAGCCCTCCGTCATAAAATATTGACGCCAGAAGATATTCAAGATATTTAAACAAAATGGAGCCCTGATGTCTATCTAAGATAGACATCAGGGCTCTTTTTCAATTCAAATTGTTGATTTTTTTAATAGATATGCTATAATGGTCAAAGAAGGTCAGAAGACACACAATCACTTCATTAACGTCCTCTTTCCTTAAACTGAATAGTTGTCGAGAAAGTTTTTTTATTATATAATAGTCAAAGATAGTCAATGTTAGTGGAAGGGGGATCATAGTGGCACAAAGAAATATGTCGGATATTATTGAAGCTTATTTAAAAAGCTTTTTGAAAAATAGTGAAAGAATTGAAATCAAACGAAGTGATATTGCAGAACAATTTGATTGTGTACCTTCACAGATTAACTATGTTATTAATACACGCTTTACTCAAGAACATGGCTATATGGTAGAAAGTAAACGGGGTGGTGGGGGTTATATACGGATTCTAAAAGTTGAGTTAGTTGATGAAATCGACGCCCTTGACGATATGATCCAAATGATAGGACCGCGTATAAATCACCGCAGTGCAATCAATATTATTGAAACATTAGTCAACCATAGTATAATGACAGAACGAGAAGGCGCATTAATATTATCACTGATTGATAAAGCATTACTACAAACAATCTCGTTACATGAACAAGAAGCAAGAGCTTTGATTCTGTCGAAGTTTTTAGAACAACTACGAATTACATATAAATAAAGAGGTGAAAGTATGTTTGAAGAATTATTTACTGAAAGTGCTCGCCAAGTAATGATTTTTGCTGCTGAGCAAGCGTATTACTTAAGACATCAGGCTGTAGGCACAGAACATATCTTATTAGGTCTAGCTCGTGAAGAGTCAGGTATTGCTGGAAAAGCTTTACGTGGTATGGGCGCAGACTACCAAACGTTACTAACTGAATTAGAAATTATTCACGGTAAAGTGAATGCTCCACGTATGCAAGGGGATATTGTTATTCCATACTCACCACGTTCGAAGAAAATTATTATGAATGCATCGAATGATGCGAAACGTTTAGGTGTGCCAAAAGTTGGAACAGAGCATTTATTACTAGGTATGTTAAAAGAAGAAATCTTAGCAACAGTTCTATTAAAGAACTTAGGTATCGACTTAAATGAATTAAGAAAAACAATCTACGAAATGGTTGGCGTGAATGATTCAACAGGACGCGTTCAAAATGGCCGTCGTGGACGTCAAAAACAACAACAGCAACAAAATGGAGTAGCAAGTTCCACAACGCCAACTTTAGATTCACTTGCACGTGATTTAACACAATTAGCGCGTGACGGGAAGTTAGATCCAGTGGTTGGACGTGCGAATGAAATACGTCGTATCGTACAAATTGTTAGTCGCCGTTCAAAAAATAACCCCGTATTAGTCGGGGAACCTGGTGTTGGTAAAACTGCAATCGCAGAGGGTCTAGCAGAACGTATTGTCTCTGGTGGAGTGCCTGAAAACATTGCTAACAAACGTTTAATGATGTTAGATATGGGTTCACTCGTTGCGGGAACGAAATACCGTGGTGAATTCGAAGAACGTATGAAGAAAATCATTGAAGAAATTACCGAAGATGGTAATACGATTCTCTTCATTGATGAGTTACATACATTAATTGGGGCAGGATCAGCCGAAGGTGCTGTTGACGCAGCGAACATCTTGAAACCAGCATTAGCTCGTGGAGAAATTCAAATCATTGGTGCAACTACTTTAGATGAGTACCAAAAACACATTGAAAAAGATGCAGCCTTAGAGCGTCGTTTCTCTAAAGTCCAAATTGATGAGCCAACTCAACAAGAGTCTGTTCAAATTATTCATGGACTTAAAGATCGTTACGAAAAACACCACAATGTAGAAATTACTGATGAAGCGGTCGAAGCAGCGGTTAAATTAAGTACACGTTACTTAACTGAACGTCGCTTACCAGATAAAGCCGTTGATTTAATTGATGAGGCTTCAGCTAAAGTACGTATTGATGCAACGACGCACAGTACAAACTTAAGCGACCTTGAGAAAAAATTAGGCGAATTATCCGATAAAAAAGAAAAAGCTATCTTAGCCCGTGATTTTGACACTGCAGCCAAAATCCGTGAAGAAGAACAAAAAGTTGAAACTCAAATCGAAGCAGCTGCGAAAGCAGAAAGCAAAGATAAGGGTGAAGGTGAAGCAATTCTTAAAGTGGGTCCTGAAGATATCGCAGAAGTAATTACCATTTCGACAGGGATCCCAGTAAAACAATTAGATGCTGCCGAATCAAAACGTCTTGTTCACTTAGAAGAAGAGTTGCATGAACGGGTCATTGGTCAAGATGATGCTGTTGTATCAGTATCTAAAGCAATCCGCCGTGCATATAGTGGTTTGAAGAGTCCTAAACGACCAATCGGTTCATTTATGTTCTTAGGCCCAACTGGGGTAGGTAAGACTGAATTAGCGAAAGCTTTAGCCGCATCTATCTTTGGTAGCGAGGACAATATGATCCGTGTGGATATGTCTGAATACATGGAAAAACACAGTGTGTCTCGTTTAGTAGGTTCACCTCCAGGATACGTTGGTTATGATGAAGCAGGTCAATTGACTGAGCAAGTTCGTCAAAAACCTTACAGTGTGATTCTCTTAGATGAGGTTGAAAAAGCCCATCCAGATGTATTTAATATGTTACTACAAGTATTTGATGATGGTCATATGACAGATGGTAAAGGGCGTCGTGTCGACTTCCGTAATACAATTATCATTATGACCTCGAACTTGGGAGCAACAGCTCTTCGTGATGACAAATCAGTCGGATTCGGTGCTGTGGACTACACAGATGACTTCAAGGCAATGGAAGCACGCGTTATGGAAGAAGTAAAACGTGGATTCCGTCCAGAATTCATTAACCGTATTGACGAAATTATTGTCTTCCACCCATTATCTAAAGATCAAATTAAAGAGATTGTTAAATTACAAGCGCAAGATATCATCAACCGTCTACATGATCTTGAGATTGAAGCCCGTGTAACAGAGACAGCTCTAGAAATTATTGCTGACGCTGGCTTCGATCCAGAATATGGAGCAAGACCAATCCGTCGCGCAATTCAAAAACAAATAGAAGACGAGTTAAGTGAAATGATGCTAAGTGGAGATATCAAACTAGGTGATAACATCACCATTGGTGGCCGCCAAGGAGCAATCAATATCAATAACCGTTCTAAATAATACAGATGAATCGTGTCGGTGAGAGGAATCTCGCTGGCACGATTTTTTTCTGAGACTAGAGCCAAACGGCGAATCCATTTGTCTTGAGTTAGCTGAACTAAAGCCAAACGGCGAATCCATTTGTCTTGAGTTAGCTGAACTAAAGCCAAACGGCGAATCCATTCGTCTTGAGTTAGCTGAACTAAAGACGAACCGCAAGTCCATTTGGCTTAAGACCACAAAGCATAAAAAAACACCAAACTTCAGAAAAGTCTGGTTTTTCCTTGATAGCCCATCGTATTAGAAGTAAGCTAAATTCTTTAAAATCATAATAAACACAACAAGCGAGAACATTGAAGCGACCGTTGTGAAGACAACAATTTGGTTTGCTAAATCGCCATCACCGCCGGCAACAACTGCTTGAGCATAACTAGATACAGCCGTCGGTCCAGCCGTCGCGATTAAAACTGATATTAAGTCATCTCCACGAAAGTCAAATAAACCACCTGCAATGAATAAAGCAATCGTAGGAATAATTACTAAACGTGCAAGAACAGTTCCGTAAAGAGACCAGTCAGCATCCTTTAATTTACCAAAGTTAAACGTTCCACCCATAACAATGAGTGCAAGTGGTGTCGTCATACGTGTTAAATTTCTCATCGTCGTTTCAATCACACTTGGAAATTTAATACCCAATACCGCTACAACTACCCCTGCGAAAGTAAAGATAACCATTGGGTTAGTCAATACTTGTTTAATTGTTCGTTTCAATGAGAATTTCTCATCAGTATAAATTGAAAAAGCAATTACAGAGAAGATATTATTTAAAGGTACAATTGTTGCTAGAACAATCGTTACCATACCTAAATTATCTGGGCCGAGTAAAGCTATTCCCATTGGTAAACCGAATAAAATCGCGTTTGAACGAATCGAACCTTGAAGAATGACCCCTCGTTTTGCATTTGATTTTTCGAAAATAGGTACAATAAAAGCCAAAATAATAAATGCAGAAACAGCGAAAATAATGTTAAAAGATAAAGTTAACCCATTAAAATCCGTCGCAATATTCGTATTATAAACATTTGAGAATAAATTCAATGGCAGTAAAATAGAAAAAATCGCTTTATTGAACTGAGCATAAGCGTCTTGTTTAATGAAACCTGCGCGTGTAAAAAACTGACCTAAAGCCATGTATAGCATCATTGGCATGACTGCATTGAATCCGATCATAAAATTTTCCAATCAATTAACTCCTTCGTCTAAAAAATTTGCATTCAAAAAATGCGAATATAAAGATTATAATACTCAATTCTTCGTTTGACCAATTATTTTTACTGACAATTAACTTGCATTGTCCTACATTAATAATTATTATAAAGAGAGATAGATACAAATTTAAAGTAGTTTGAATATGGAAGTTCGGTTAAATTCCGAGACGGTCCCGCCACTGTAATCATGCGAAAGGCATGGAGTCAGGTCTTTGTTCAAGCATACTTATCCGACATACTATTTCGAGGCAAAATAGTGAGTGATATCCGATCCATTCGAATAAACCCATGCTTTTCCCTCCAAATAGTTGAAGTGAATACTGTCATCTGTCACAAAATCATATGGGAGGCATTTAGAATGAAAAAATGGTTACTATTATTAGCGTCAACTTTAGTATTAGTTGGTTGTGGTGAAACGACACAAACAGAAGAAACGGCTTCAACACCGGTTGAATCAAGTGAACAAGCGGTATTAGCTGAGGTGACTGTGTCAGTAACAGTTGATGGAGAAGAAATTGACGAGGGCGAACAAGTTTTAGAAGTTGAAGAAGGCGCGATTCTATTAGATGTGATGAAAGAGCATTATGAACTTGAAGAAGCTGACGGCTTTATCTCTGCAATTAACGGACATGAACAAGATGAAGAGGCAGGGAAATACTGGTTGTTTGACTTAAACGGAGAAATGGCTGAAGTTGGTGCGGCTGAATTAGAGTTATCAGACGGTGACTTAGTTGAGTGGAAACTTGAAGCCATCGAAGGATGAGTAAGTACTTCACAGTTAAGCGTCTAGCAGTATTGGCCTTACTGACCGCTCTGTGTCATATTGGGCGAATTGCCTTTCAATTTATACCAAATGTACAACCAGTCACAGTGATTTTAATAATTATTACTTTAAAGATGGGAACTTTGGATGGACTCCTAGTAGCCATCACTTCGATGGTCATTTCGAATATGCTACTTGGAATGGGTCCTTGGACACTTTATCAAATTACGGCCTATGGCATCATTGTATTACTTACAAGTGCTCTAAAGGCTTTATACAATCGATTAAAGGACCATCAGAATGCGCGAAGAGTAATCTTTGCGGTGTTCGCTGGAGCGACTGGATTAATTTACGGTTTTGTCATTTCAATATTTTCTTCACAAATGTTTGGTGTCGTTAATTTCTGGGTTTATTATGCCCAAGGGATTTCATTTGATTTAATGCATGCGGCTGGGAATGTGGCCTTCTTTTTAGTGCTAGAGCCGACACTGGTGCCAATTATTCAAAAACGATTTATGACTTCAAAAGGATAACGAATAGGAGACTTTGCAACTGTAACACATAAAAGAGCCATCAGAAATTTTTCTGATGGCTCTTTTGAAATTATTTTGGTATATCTTTTTTTGTCAATTCAGTATGGAAGACACGTCCGCTTCGTTCATACAAGACGTCTTCGACACCAGCTTGGCTATTGGCCACACGTGCTAGGGCAAAGAGGTAATCAGATAGACGGTTAATAAACTTTAATACATGCTGATTAATTGTCTGTTCTTGTTGCAAGCTAACAATCCGGCGCTCGGCGCGTCTTGTAACGGTGCGTGCAAAGTGAAGTTGAGCAGCGAGTTGCGTTCCACCCGGTAGAATAAATGATTCAACCGTTGGAGGTATCGTTGCATACTCGTCGATGCGACTTTCTAACCAAGTTACCAGGTCTGCATTCGTACGATATGGATACTTATCATGTTTTTCGGGTGTTGCTAAGTCATTGCCGCAGTCGAATAAATAGTGTTGAATGCGCATGAGCTCTTCTTTCATATCACTGGGCGTTTCTTCTAAAGCAACAATCATCCCGATAATACTGTTTAATTCATCCACCGTTCCGTAAGCCTCGACTTGTTGGCTATCTTTATGAACAGACTTTCCACCGATGATGCGAGTGGTACCGTAATCGCCTGTCCGTGTGTAAATTTGCATAAGTATACTCCTTATTATAAACCGCAGCGTAATTGTGCGTTACAGTTAGTACATGTATTACATCCACCAATATCTTGAACAATCCCACTACGACAAATTGGGCAAGTATCTCCAATATCTGAACCAAAGACAACGTCGTCTGTATGTCCTTGTGTTTTAACGTGCTCTGACTCAGCTAGGTCAACTAATTGTCTTAATTCGTTACTGTCATCAACGATACGCGCCTCTTCCATTGGGAATAATTCGATATTTTCTGCTTCATTCTCTTCAGCCGCAAGTGTTAATACTTGTGAGTCTCGAGAGCCGTCCACATAGACCGTTCCACCTTTAGCGCCACCTTTGTATAAGCGTTCGTAAATACTTTGAACTTGGCTGACTTGGTAACCTTTAGGTGCGTTTACAGTCTTAGAAATTGAACTATCAACCCATCTTTGGATCGTTGTTTGAACATCAACGTGTGCTTCTGGCGCAAGTGACATAGCTTCAACGAAGAACTCTGGTAAATTTTCAGCGTTTGCTTCTGGGTGTGCATCAAGATATTCTTGAACAATTTCAGCATTTACTTCGATAAATTTACCAAGTCGTCCACTACGGAAGTATTTGAAAGCAAAGTAAGGTTCTAATCCAGTTGCTACACCAACCATTGTTCCTGTACTTCCAGTTGGAGCGACAGTTAATAAGTGTGAATTACGAATACCGTGTTCTAACACACCTTCACGGATATGATCCGGCATTTTTTGCATGTAGCCTGTTTGAACGAATTTTTGACGAAGAACTTGAGTTTCTTCATCATTTTCACCGATTAAGAATGGGAAACTGCCTTTTTCTTTTGCTAAAGCAATCGATTCTTCGTAAGCAGATACTGCGATTGTTTTGAATACCTCATCAACAATTTTGTTTCCTTCTGCTGATCCATAAACGTGTTCAGTATAGATGAGTAAGTCAGCTAAGCCCATTACACCTAGACCGATACGACGTTCGCCCAGGGCTTGTTTTTTATTTTCTTCTAGGAAATACGGTGTCGCATCAATCACGTTATCTTGCATACGTACACCAGTCTTCACTGTTTCAATTAATCGGTCATAATCCACAGTATGTGTGTCTTTATTTACCATATTCGCTAAGTTAACGGCAGCTAAGTTACATACAGAGTATGGTGCTAAAGGTTGTTCACCACATGGGTTTGTCGCGACAACTTTTTGACCGTATGCTTTCGCATTTGTATCTTTATTCGCATTATCAATAAAGAAAATTCCAGGCTCAGCTGAGTAAGTTGCACAAATATTAATTAATTTCCAAAGTTCTTTCGCTTTAATCGTACGGTAATCTCTAATGCCGTATCCTTGGTCAGCCCATTCACGTACATCACCTGAATCAGGCCATTCTGAATTATAAGCAGCCATTTCAGCAGGTGTATAGTTCTCAACATCTGGGAATTTTAATGTCCAGTCGCCGTCTTGTTCAATGGCTTCCATAAAGTCATCTGTTAAAGTCACGGAGATGTTTGCGCCTGTTAAGAAATCAGGATTATTAACACTGTAAGTACCGCCATCACGCAGTTTAGCTTCAGCGTCTTTGATATTTTGTTCTGAGAAGCCACCAAAACCAGGCATTGATTTGTAACGAACGATATTTTCATACATTGATAATTCTGTTTGATTTAAAGGTGTGAATTTTAATTTCTCTTTGGCTAGCGTTTTGATTTGTTCATCATCTGTTTGTTCAATTAAGTATTGTAGAACGCGCGGGTTTTGCATTTTAGAGATAATAAATTCGATAATATCTGGGTGCCAGTCCGCTAACATGATCATTTGTGCACCGCGACGACTTCCACCTTGTTCTACAAGGTGTGTCAGTTGAGCAATGTCATCTAACCAAGATACTGAACCAGATGACTTCCCGTTCACTCCACGAGCGAGCGTATTTCTTGGACGTAGTGTTGACCCATTCGTACCCACGCCGCCTCCGCGACTCATAATTTCCATGACTTCTTTACGGTGATCTGAAATACCTTCACGTGAATCTGGAATGAAAGGCATCACATAACAGTTAAAGTAAGTTACATCAGTGTTTGTTCCTGCTCCGTAAAGCACACGACCCGCGGGAACAAAATTCATTTCTTTCAATTGTGTATAGTATTGACCATTTAATTCTTCGCGTTTAACTGTATCTGTTTCAACATCCGAAAGACCTTTGGCGGTACGCTTTGCAATCTGTTCATAATAAATTTCTAACGGTTTATCAATCGTTTCGATTTTGCGAGTGACAAGTCCGGTCTTTTGTTCTGTTTCATCTTCTAATGAACCTCGGTATTCTTCTTCAATCCAAATAAGGACTTCGTTGTTAGCTGTATCAATGGCTTGCACAATCCCAATCCCTCTCGCTGGGTATTTAGGATCTGCTTTAATCGTTAAGATAACGAGGTCTCCAACCGCTAACGTTGATTTAGCCGCATCTTTATATGAGTAGCGATCTAAAATAACCATTCTTGAAACCCCACTGTGCGTAATATTCATATCGCTTGTCATAGGGAAGATTTGTGGAAATGCTTCGATGGCTTTATTTAATTGTTCTTTGTTCCATGTCACATGTTGATGTGTTGTTTGAGTCATATTTATATTACTCCTTTGTGAAAATGTTCCATTAGCACTATATATTGTGCTGCTACTGTATTCTAACCCAACATGTCGTATTATGCTAGGATAAATTGAATATCATAGATTTTAGTTCGCTTTTTGTTCGTATAAATCTTGCTAGATAAGGGTAAGCGATATTAAATAAATTTTAAACTATCAATTTTAAAATTAAATATACTACAATAACGCGTTCGAATAGTAGGTTACCGCAATATACTATAAAATTTCGTTTCCAGACACGGCGTATTAATAGGTTGTGATAGCGTTTTATGCTATAATATACTTATCAATTGAATATGAAGATGTTATAAATTTATATAGCATAAAAGGAGGAAATTTAAATGAGTAAAAAAAGAAATAATGTGTCACTTGGCTTAATATTACTAGGTTCAGCTACAGCAGTTGCCGGAATTGCAGCAATGATGTACTACAACGATGGCCTTCGTCATAGAGTTGAAGGTGTTGTGAACCGTGAACGCGCTAAATTATTTGTAAAACATAAATTAAATGGTTCAGATAGTTTGGTAAATGCTGTTGATAACTTAAGTGATTCTGAAGTAAACACAATCGTTAAGTTAGCAAGTGGTGCTGGAAACGTGAAAGACCAAGCATCTGATGCATTCTCTTCTATTATGGATCGTGCAAAAGGCATGTCTTCTGACGTGACTGACCGCGTTCAAGAGTATTTTGAATAATCTGTAAAAGAGTTAATAAATCCGAGTGAATCATGTACACTGAAGAGTGAAGTGGTTTGCTCGGTTTTTTGTGTATGAAAATTCTTAAAGCTGTGTATAACGAACGAAGAGAAGTAAACAATCTGAGGTGAAATATGTTAGAAGCAATTGAATTGAGAGAAGCAGTACGATTAGAGCACGAAAAGTGGATGGAAGAAGCGATAAAAGAAGCGTTAGTGGCTAAAGAGAAGGCAGAAGTCCCGATCGGTGCAATTATTGTTAAAGATGGTGAGATTATTGCCAGAGGGCATAATGTCCGTGAGTTGGAGTTAGATGCTACAGGACATGCAGAAATTAAGGCCATTCAGGCCGCCAATAAAGCACTTGACGCCTGGCGACTCGAAGGGACAACAATGTATATCACTTTAGAGCCATGCCCCATGTGCGCGGGAGCCCTCATTAATTCACGTGTTGAGAATGTAGTATACGGAGCAGTGGATCTAAAAGCTGGTTGTGGTGGAACACTCATGAATCTATTGGAAGACGAGCGGTTTAATCACCAAACTCAAGTGATTAAAGGGGTTTTAGCTGAAGAATGTGGACAACTTTTAACCAATTTCTTTAGAGAATTACGTGAAAATAAGAAAAAAAGAAAGTTATCCACAGATTGATGTGTATAACCCACAGAAAAACGGGAACGTCTGTTCAAAACTCTCAACTATGCACAGAAAAATGACTTATCAACAGACTTATGCACAACTTGAGTTGTTGATAACTACCTGATTGTTGATAAATTGAAGCATTTATCGTATATTTTAAGAAAAATTAACCTATTTTGATAGGAATTGAGGCTTTATTTTTAACATAAAATAAATTGTGGACAACTTGTTAATTAAATGGAAGGATGACAAGCAGTATGATGGATAAGATTTATCAAGAAATCATGGAAGATGAATTGAATCGGGCCTATACCGAGCGCGGGGTACCGCCTTTATTCAAAGCGCCGAAAGAAGCAACGATGGCGATTATTGGGCAAGCACCAGGACGTAAAGCGGAAGAAACGCAATTATTTTGGAATGATCCTAGTGGGGACCGTTTGCGGGAATGGATGGGACTGACTCGTGAACAGTTCTATGAATCAAATAAAATTGCTCAGCTACCTATGGACTTTTACTATCCAGGTAAGGCTAAGACTGGGGATGTTCCGCCTAGAAAAGAGTTCGCACCGAAATGGCATCCGCGTATTATCGATGAGTTACCAAATCTGAAGACAATTCTATTGATTGGAAATTACTCACAAAAGCATTATCTTAAAAAAACACGTCAGCGAAATTTAACAGAGACTGTTCGCCATTATGAAGATTACTTGCCAGAGTTCTTCCCACTGGTACATCCATCGCCTTTGAATCAGCGCTGGTTAAAGATTAATCCGTGGTTTGAAGAAGAGGTTATTCCAGTGCTTCAACAATTAGTTCAAGCGGAAATATTAGAAATCGATAATTAATGCTAAAAAGTTTTTGCATTCGAGTGTCTTTTATGTTATTATAAGTGTTGGCAATAGTGGAACCATGAATGAGTCAGGACCGGAAGGTAGCAGCTATAAGTGGTGAAGCTATGTGCCTTTTTTTGTGCAATTATTTAAATGAAAGAACGATTGTAAATCCAAGCGTTCTATTTTTTATTAGTAAACACGTCTGGCCCTTCAAATGAGACTATACCAAGATTATTCTTCTACGATAGTGTATATTGAACATAATTTAACAATATCAAATAGGGGATGATAAGATGTTGAAGTCGATCAATAAGATTCCTTCGGGCACTTTCTTAGTTCCAATGATATTATCAGCGTTTATATATACATTTTGGCAAGAATTATTTCATGTTGGTTGCTTAACAGAGGATTACTTTTAGGTTCAGGGATGAAGCTTGGTGCTTTAAAGAAAGTAGTGAAAAATCATGGTGTGCTATTACTTGCGCGCTTCATTTTGACGATTGGAAATATTAATCCTGTGGTTTATTTAGCCTTAGTTAATGAATTTCGAAAAGAGGAAGCCAAGACAGTCTTTGGTATTACCTCTTTGTTCTCCATTCCATTAATGCCGGCATTTATCAATAGTTTATTTTCAGCCGAAGGATTTGAATGGATGTCACTCATTTCAACGCTGATTCCAGTGATTTTAGGAATAATACTTGGAAATATCGAATAAGAGTTCAATAAATTGTTCGGACCAGGAGTCGCTACTTTACTGCCTTTATTAGGATGGAATATTGGACAAGGGTTAGACTTAACGGATGCGACTCAATCAGGTTTAATCGGCGTATTATTAGTAGGTGTTTATTACTTATTTAATCTCTACCAATACCCCTTGGATACAAAAGTATTGAAAAATAACGGCATGGCTTCACTTTCAATGATGTCAGCAGCAGGTATATCGCTGAGTGTACCCCGGCTGTTATTGGAGCCATGAATCCAGAATATATGGAGTATGCGCCAACTGCAACCGCTCAAGTACTAACAGTTGTGGTTGTTACGAGTATCCTGACACAGATCATTGTAAAAATATAGTGAAAATAAATTATAAAAATATCGTTAGATTCTTCGAAGAATCTAATGATATCTTTTTATACTATCAAATGCGTCTGCACAATCGTAATGAACCGATTCAAGAAATCATGATGCAGATCAGTTAAATAAAGTTGTGAAAAGTAAGCGATAAAGAAATCACCGGACATTAAGTCGATGGAGATAGGATATAAATTATATTCTAAATCTTCCTGCTAAAGCATGTATTAACTAAAGACGGCGATATGTTATATGGTTTAGATCCAAATTGCGGTTATTGTCAAAAAGGTGAATGATTAGATGAGTTTGGCTATTTTGTAGGTGAGCTGGAAACGTCACTGGTTATTATTTTCCGTAAGCAAAGTCACCCAGGTCGTACCATTGTTGGGTAAAAAGATCACGTGCGTGAAATGGTCGATATTTCAGATGAAGAGTGAAATAACTACTTTGCTGATATAACTAAAGTTGCTAAAGCAATGCATAAACATTTTCCAACCAGATAAAATTTACTATGGTGTTTACGGCGACAGTGGTTCGCATCTTCACTTCCATGTTGTACCTAAATATGAAGGCGAATTTGAGTAGTGAACACCCTTTGCGATGAATCATGGTGAAACATTCCTCGAGGAAGAAGCATACGAGAAGATGGCTTCTGATCTTCGTAAAGAATTAGGAATTTAATGATATTTTCTGAGCTTAGATGCTGACATTCTGTCGATTGTCTAGGCTCTTATTTTATGGGAAAAATATTAGTAAGTGTGAGCGTCACTTCACTCTAGCTTAATATAAAAGTGCTATAATAGACTAAATATTCAAATAGGAGTGAAACGAATGGCAATAGACAAAGAACTCATTAAAGATGATTTATATCAAGCGGTCAACGGAGAATGGCTTGAAACGGCTGTAATTCCAGATGACAAATCGTCAACCGGAGGCTTTATGAATCTGCGTGATGGCGTAGAGGAATTATTAATGACTGATCTGGACAAGATGGTTGCTGGAGACATTGAATTAACAAACGATGAACAAGTTGAAATGCTTAAGTATTACAAACAAGCGATGGATTTCGACAAACGCAATGCGCTTGGGGAGACACCTGTTCAACCGTTACTAGAAAAGTTAAAAGCTCTAGAAACAATTCAAGACTTGCAGACACTTGCACCGGAGTGGGCACGTTACGGCTTGCCTTTACCTTTCTCATTAGGCATTGAACCGGATATGAAAGATACATCAACATACATCTTAAGTTTATCTGTGCCGGGTACGATTTTACCAGATACAACTTATTATCAACCAGGTAATGAAGCGGGCGAACGCTTATTAACAGTGTATAAAGATATGAGTCAAAAAGTATTAGAGTTAATGGGATTTGACGCAGATGAAGCTGCAAACTTAGTTGAACAAGCAGTTGAGTTCGATGCTTTATTCATTCCACATATGAAAAGTTCTGAAGAATTAGCGGATTATACGATTACATACAACCCCCGTACAGCAGAGGAGATCAAATACTACTCACAAGACTTTGACTTCTTAGCTTTATTCAAAGAACTCATCGGTCAAGATATTGATAAAGCCATTGTTTCTGAGCCAGAGTTTTTCGAAGCTTTCCATGCCATTGTTAACAATAAACAGATTGAATTACTCAGAGCTTGGATGATTGTAAATTTAGCAAATAGCCAAACGGCATTATTATCTGAAGAACTACGCCAAGCAGGAAGCCTTTATCAATTAGCTTTATCAGGCAGTCCAAAGACGCAAAGTCCTGAAAAACACGCTTACTACATAACGATTGGTATGTTTAGTCAAGTGATTGGGGATTATTATGGTAAGAAATACTTTGGAGACAAAGCGCGTCTAGATGTACGTGAAATGGTAGAAGCAATGATTGGCGTTTACCAAAATCGTCTAAAAGCCAATACGTGGTTAACGGCAGAGACCATCGAGTTAGCAATTAAAAAGCTCGATGCGTTAGATATTTTTGTAGGGTATCCTGATACGTATCCAGAAATTTACACAAAATTAAAAGTGAACGATGAAGCGAGTTTCTACTCAAATACAGCAGAATTTACGCGACAGTTTAATGAACGTGATTTTGCTCGTTGGAACAAAGAGGTTGACCGCAGTGAATGGGGTATGAGTGCCGCGACTGTGAATGCCTACTTCCATCCAAACCACAATTTAATTTGTTTCCCTGCCGCGATTTTACAAGCACCTTTCTATAGTGTAGATCAAACACGTAGCGAGAATTACGGTGGAATTGGTGCAGTCATTGCCCATGAAGTGTCTCATGCCTTTGATAATAATGGAGCAAAATTTGACGCTCAAGGAAATATGAACAATTGGTGGACAGAAGCAGATCTGGAAGCCTTTGATCAAAGAGCGCAAGCGATGATTAAGCAATGGGATGGCATTGAATTTGCGGGTGGAAAAGTAAACGGTAAATTGACTGTCTCAGAAAATATCGCCGATGGCGGTGGCTTAACTGCAGCGCTAGAAGCAACAAAACAAGAAGATGATGCGAACTTATCAGAATTCTTTATGAACTGGGCGCGTATTTGGAGCTTGAAAGCCCGTCCTGAGTACCAACAACTACTTCTTTCGATTGATGTTCACTCGCCAGCAGAATTACGTGCGAACATCCAAGTGCGTAATATGGATGAGTTTTATGAAACATTTGATGTTAAAGAAGGCGACAAAATGTATTTTGCACCAGAAGACCGCGTTGTAATATGGTAAGATTATATTAGTAAGAGATGACTTCCCTTATGACTGTGAAATATATTTTATTTCATAGTCATGAAGGGTATTTTTGTTTATAATGAGTAGACTATGAACATGTGGAAGGGGAAAATAAATGAGTTATCAAGCACTTTACCGGGTTTGGCGCCCGCAAACATTTGACGAGATGGTTGGACAACCCATTATTAAAGAAACACTAAAAAATGCCATCAAATCGAATCATATTAGTCACGCTTATTTATTCACTGGACCGCGTGGAACAGGTAAGACCAGTGCTGCTAAGATTCTAGCAAAAGCGATTAACTGTCCGAACCAAACGGATGGAAACCCATGTAATAACTGTGACATGTGTCGCTTAATTACCGAAGGTCAGTTAGGTGATGTGGTTGAAATTGATGCCGCGTCAAATAATGGGGTAGATGAAATCCGTGAATTACGTGAGAACGTTCGCTATGCAGCTAGCCAAGCACGTTATAAAGTATATATTATTGATGAGGTTCATATGCTTACGACAGCAGCCTTTAATGCTCTGTTGAAGACATTGGAAGAACCGCCTGAGCAAGTGGTATTTATCCTAGCGACGACCGAAGCCCATAAGATTCCAGCTACAATCCTGTCGCGTACGCAACGGTTTGACTTCCAACTTTATACAGATCAAGAGTTAATTGGAAGAATGGAAGAAATTCTTAACCATGACAACATCGACTATGACGAAGAAGCTTTAGCAATCATTGCGCGTTCAGCCAATGGTGGAATGCGTGACACCGTAAGTTTACTTGACCAAGCGATTTCTTTTAATACGGAAGAAGTGACTGTTGAAACCGCACTTGAGGTGTCAGGAAGCTTAAACCAAATGGCTTTATTAAACTATATCCAAACAGTTTACCGTCAAAATATTGAAGAAGCCTTAGAAATCGTCAATGACCAACTACAAAAAGGGAAACAAGCGGCACGCTTTATTGATGAATTAATCTTATTCAGTCGTGATATGTTACTAACTTTACATATTAAGCAAAACCAAACACTCCTCAGCGAGCAAGAAATTCAACCTTTACGTGAAGAAGTTCCCGTAAATTTCTATTATGTACTCATTGATACATTGAATGAAACACAAGGGAAAATGCGTTTTAGTACCTCACCAAACTTATATATTGAAGTGATGACGATTCAATTAGCCCAAACGGATAAAACACAATTGGTGAGCGGTGGGCAACAAGCTAATACAGCTAGCGCATCCAATGAAGCAGTTAATGGCGCTTTAATGGATACAGTGCGTCAGTTGGAAGAAAAACTTGCGGCCTTGTCCCAACAAGTGCAAAGTCAGGATAAATTAATTCGTGCTTACTTAGAGAACCAGCCGACTAATCAAGGTGTCCAACCGATTAATCAAGAAGGTAACGGGGAAGTGACTAATGATGCGAAGCCAGTGGCCGAAGAAGCACCGAAAGTCCCACGTAAACGACCTGCTCGCCAACAAGCGCGCTATAAATTGAGATTAAATCATGTATACCGTGTATTGAATAACGCGACACATCAACATATTCGTTTGATGAAAGAGCATTGGCCAGCGGTCTTAGGTGAATTGTCACCTCAACAACGAGCAAAATTCTTTGAAACAGAACCTTTAGCAGCCGGTGAAGGCAGTGCTTTAATTAGCTTCCCGAATCCAGCCTATGCTGGAGACGTCCAACACGACCGTGAATTAATGAAGTACATTGAAGACGTTGTTGAGCAAAAAACTGGCATCTCAATGAAAATCATTATCATCTTAGCAAGTGAATGGGCGGATGTCCGTAAGAACTATGCGATGTTACGTAAGAAAAATAACGGCGCACCGATTCCAATTGAAGAAGATGAAACTGACGACGTAGAAGAAACAGTCGAAGTCGAGACAATAGCTGAAAGTGAAGTGCTAAATAACCAAACTGATACAGAGGAAGTCGTTGACGAGCAAGCAACATCCACTCAAGAAGTGTCTGAAAAGACACAAGAAACGCCTGTTAGAGAAGAGAGTCAGGAAGCTCCAGCAGAAGAGCCCCAAGAATCAAATCATTCGATGGATTCACTTGAAGCGTCTTTGCCGAATTCGACGAGAAGTATTGATGACATCTTCTCGCAAGAAGGATCACCCAGTCATCGCACTATGGAATTAGATAATAATGAACCCGAAGAAGAGGAGGGACCCCCTGAGATTGTGAGCAAAGCCATCGAATTGTTCGGTGAAGAGAATGTAAATATTTATTATGATCGTTAAAGATATGAGAGGAGGTATTGAATATGAATAATGAAAAGATTGATACAAGAGATTTAACTCAGATAGCTACGTATGCTGCCTTAATTGTCTTGGCTATTTATATGATTCGAATCCCAATGCCATCAGCGATTAGTAATACGTTTGTCCATCCAGGGAACGCCTTAGTGATATTAGCTATATTGTTTATGGGCTTTAAAAAGGGAACGATCGCCGCTTTACTTGGCTTAGCGATTTTTGATATTACGTCCGGCTATTTACCAGTCGTACTTTTCACCTTAATTGAGAACTTTATCGTTCTATTAGTGGTAGAATGCATCTTTCGTTACGTGTTTCATTACGATAACCGAATGCGAAACATTATCGCACTAGGTATTGTCGGAGCAGTGACTAAGATTGTGTTGATATTTTTCAAATACATCATCCAACAATTGATGTTAGGTTCAGTCCTTGGTGGCGCAGTGGCTAGCGCGATTTCAGCACTGCCAGCTTCTTTATTTACTGGCGTTGTCACAGCTATTCTAGTCCCGTTACTATATTGGCCAATAAAGCCGGTCTTTGACCGTTTTAAATAAAATACTTAAATAAAACTCCGTTTAGCTTAGGCCTTGTCAATATCGGACAAGAAATAGGCTAGATGGTTTTTTTTAGTATAGTATTTTGAAAATTATAGCAATAATATTGTTAATCTAGGAATAAGAAAAGCCTTTATAGATTATTATATGAAAAATGCCGTTGGTAGTCCGAAAAACATGAGATTATGTTATAATAGAGCTAAGCATTTAAGCTTATTTTGTTTGTGCAAAAATGACAGAATGATGCATAAAAAGAAAGATAAGATGAATCGTTTGACGAGCGGATGAAATCATTGGCTCTATCGCACTAACATAAGTAAGAAAAACATTATATTAGTATATATAATGAACAATAATAAAAAGTGAGAGGCTGAGTGAGCGAATATTTAAGTAAAATATTGCTCGCCCAGAAAGCACAAAAAGGAGATATATTTATGAAAATGGGAAACATGCAAGGTATGATGCAAAAAATGCAAAAGATGCAAAAAGATATGGAGAAAGAACAAAAAGCGATTGAAACGTCAATTTTTGAAGCATCTGATAACAATAACTTAGTAACAGTTAAAGTAACTGGAGCAAAACGTATCGTTGAATTAGAAATCAAAGAAGATTTAGTGGATCCAGAAGATATCGATATGTTACAAGACTTAGTCATTGTGACTGTGAACGATGCTTTAGCACAAGTTGATAAAGCAACTGAACAACGTTTAGGGAAATTCACTCAAGGATTAAACTTACCGTTTTAGTAGAAAGTAGGAGACTGTATGCAATATCCAGCGCCGATTGCGAAGCTGATTAATTCCTTTACGAAATTACCAGGGATTGGAGCAAAGTCAGCCGCAAGACATGCTTTCTATGTGCTTGATATGAACGAAGCAGATGTTTTGGAATTTGCACAAAACTTAATTAACGCAAAGCGTGACTTAACGCATTGCAGTATTTGTGGAAATATTACAGACTCTGATCCATGTATTGTATGTACGGATGAAAGTCGTGACCGTAGCCAAGTGCTTGTTGTAGAAGATACTAGAGATGTCATGTCAATGGAACGAATGCAAGAATTCCGTGGCCTGTACCATGTATTAGGTGGCGTTTTGTCACCGATGGAAGGAACAGGGCCAGAGGATTTAAATATCCCAAGTTTAATTAAACGACTTGAGGATGAGACAATAAAAGAAGTGATTATAGCGACCAATGCTACCGCTGAAGGTGAAGCGACGGCGATGTACTTATCACGCTTAATCAAACCTGCCGGGATTAAAGTAACACGTCTGGCCCACGGCTTATCTGTAGGTAGTGATATTGAATACGCAGATGAAATGACTTTATTTAGAGCCATTGAAGGTAGACGCGAGTTATAAATGAGTTGGAGTGTAGAGATGACTAAAGGAAAATTTATCTCACTTGAAGGACCTGATGGCTCAGGTAAGACAAGTGTAGTAAGAGCACTAAAAGAAATATTAGAGGCATCTGGGTACGATGTATTAACTACGAGAGAACCTGGTGGGAGCCCCATAGCGGAACGTATCCGAGAAGTGATTCTAGATGTGGATAATACCGCTATGGATGCAAGAACAGAGGCTTTACTATTCGCTGCGAGTCGTCGTCAACATTTAATAGAGACGATTTTACCAGCCTTAGAAAAAGGCCAAATCGTTATTACAGACCGATTTGTAGATAGCTCTATTGCATATCAAGGCATTGCGCGAGGCATTCCAGTTGAAGATATTTGGGCGATTAACAAATTTGGGATTGAAGACCATATGCCTGATTTAACATTGCTCATTGATGTCTCAGCAGAAGTTGGTTTGGAGCGTATTTATAAAGCCCAAGGCCAACGTCAATTTGACCGCTTAGATCAAGAGAGTATTGATTTCCACCAAATGGTGCGAGAAGCTTTCTTGAATTTTGAAAAAGATAATGACCGAATTATATTAGTGAGCGGCAACCAAAGTGTTGAAGAGGTTGCACAAGAGTGTATCGCAATATTAAAAGACAAGGAACTTATAGATTAAGAGGAGGATCATCATGAAATTAGTCATTGCAATTGTACAAGACCAGGATGAAGCTGTATTAGGAAATGCGTTTCGTGAGGCCAATATTTCCGCTACTAAATTAAGTAGTACAGGTGGATTTTTAAAACACGGGAATACGACCTTTTTAGTTGGAGTGGAAGACGATAATGTGGATAAAGTCTTAGGTATTATTCGCGATTGTTCAGAGCAAAGAGATCAAGTCGTTGCTTACCCAGCGAACTTAGATATGAACTTAGACGTCGCAACGTCATTCCCGATGAAAGTTGAAGTAGGTGGAGCGATTGTATTCGTATTACCAATTGATAGCTTCTACCGATTCTAGTCTAGAGGTGTCTATATGGGGCAATTAAGTCATTATTTTTATGAATTAATTCACCAAAACCGACTCGTGCATGGCTATGTCTTTACGGGTGATGATTATGAAAGTAAAGAGCATGTCTCAACCGAACTGATTAAAGCATTAGGTTGTTTGAATAAGGATGAGGTAGGTCACCCTTGTGGCGTATGTGAACATTGTCAAAAGGCACAAAATCATCAATTAGCTGACGTCGTTTCAATTCAGCCGGACGGGCAATCCATTCGAGTGAATCAAATTCGTGAACTGAAAGAATGGTTATCAACCAGTCCGATTGAAAGTAACTTCAAGTTAGCAATCATTGAAAGTGCTGAAACAATGAACCCTTCGAGTGCGAATGCCTTACTGACCTTTTTAGAAGAACCTGTTGAAGGAGTTTACTTAGTTCTTTATACTCAAGACAAAAGTAATCTGCTGCCAACGATTCAATCCCGTGTTCAAAGTGTTCACTTTCCAAGAGCGAATGTGAGTGAGCGAGTAGCTTACTATATTGAAACTGGGGTATCCGAGGCGCATGCCCGTATTTTCGCAAAGATGTCTTCGGAAACTGCCCAAAGACTTGTGAGCGATTATGAAGAAGCAGACGTAACGAATTGGTTTAAATCGTTGAATTATTTTTATTCGACACTGGCTCATGGGAATCTTCATGCAGTGATCTTAGTTCAAACCCAACTAAAAAACTCCTTGAGTACTCAACAGGCTTTAGACGGTATGGATTATTTATTAATCTTAAATCATAGCATGTTGAGAATATTGTCAAATACTGAAGTAGAGAATTTAACCCAAGCTTATTTTATTAACGAAGTGATTAAAACGAAACAACCGTCGCTAGCACATATTTTAGAATTAAATGATTTGATTCTTGAGACGAAACAACGATTACAGGCAAATGTTGCGCCTCAGTTAGCTACGGAACGCCTTGCTATCTTAGCAAGTCAATAATATATACGAAGAAGAGAGGGTGTGCCAAACAATGAGAGACAAAAAAAATTACTTAGAAATGTTTGATGAAGCAGAGACACATTTGCTTCAGTTAAGTGATACAGTGGCACAGCTGAGAGAAGTCATTGACAACTTAGTTGAGGAAAACAATAAACTACGTATGAGTAACAATGATTTGAAAAGTCTGTTAATTAAATTCCAAACAGACGCTCAAGAAGAAGTGACTGAAGGGGAAGAGGATAGTCAGACAAGTAGTGGGCGCGAGAGTCTTCTAGGCTTTTATAACGAAGGGATTCATGTGTGTCATGAGTTTTTTGGATCACGTCGTTCTTCTAATGAGCAATGTTTGTTCTGCCAGGAAATTCTAGAACGCTTAGAAAATCATTCATAATATACATTTTGAGGAGGCTTGTTCATGGATGTTCAAAATAAATCTCAACTCGTTCATTCAACTGAACGAGTTGATTCATTTTTAGGTGGAAAGTTAGGTATTATTCAAAGTACAGAGTATTTTACTTTATCAGTGGATGCTTTGTTGCTAGCAAATTTCATTAAATTACCTAAAGGAAATAAATTTAAATACTTGGATTTTTGTAGTGGCAATGGGGTCATCCCGCTACTTCTGTCACATCGAACAGAGGCACCATTAAACGGTATTGAACTGCAAGAACCTTTAGTAGATATGGCAAGACGCAGTGCGAAGTGGAATGGTAAAGAGGACCAAATTACCTTTGTTCAAGGAGATATTAATGATCTAAAACATACACAAGGGCAATTATATGACATTATTAGTTGTAATCCACCGTACTTTCTAGCAGAAAGTAGTAATGCGACCCACCGTTTGACAAGTCATGCTATAGCGCGTCATGAATTGATGCTGACGATGGAACAATGGGTCAAAAAGGCAAGTCAAATTATGCGAGAAAAAGGTAAATTATTTATCGTTCACCGCCCGAGTCGTTTAGATGATTTAATCGAAACATTGCTAAATCACCATTTCAGTATTCACCGTATTCAGTTTATTCATCCGAAGAAAGACATGAATGCGAATGGTGTCCTAATTGAAGCGATATATCGCGGAGGACGTCGCGGTGTGAAGATTGAACCGGTAATTGTAGTTCATGAAGATAACAATGAATATACACCGACATTGATGGCGATGTATAATGGCGAGTAAACAGGCATATTATTTCTACGTCTTATTCTGTCAAGACGGCACGCTATACGGAGGTTATACCGTTGACTTAGCTAACCGCTTGGCTACCCATAATGCGGGTAAGGGAGCGAAATATACCCGTGTTCGCAAACGACTTCCGGTTCGCATGATCTATGCGGAACGTTGGGAGAGCAAGTCGTTAGCAATGAGTGCTGAAGCAAAATTTAAACGATTAACCCGCCCCCAAAAGGAAAAATACTTAAAAGAGCATGGACAAGCAGATGTTAAAAGCCAACAACTTGTCTTTGTAAATAAATTTACCGATAATAAAGACGAAGAGCCAATAGAGGAGTAGGATCAGTGTGCAACAACATAGTTTCCAACAACAAGAAGCAGGAATATTATATTTAGTGCCAACACCGATTGGTAATTTGGAAGATATGACGTTTAGGGCCGTCAATATCTTAAAAGAGGCTGATATTGTCCTAGCTGAAGATACACGAAATACGATTAAGTTATTAAATCATTTTGATATTCAAGCGAATTTACGTAGTTTTCATGAACATTCACGCAGTCATGAAGTCACAGCTTGGGTTAATGAACTACATGAAGGTAAGACAATCGCCTTAGTTAGTGATGCCGGAATGCCTTTAATTAATGATCCTGGGCAACCTCTAGTTCAAGCTTGTCTGGAAGAGGATTTGCCAGTGGTGGCGTTACCAGGAGCGAATGCGGCTTTAACTGCCCTAGTTGCTTCAGGTTTACCAAGTGAACAGTTTACTTATTACGGCTTTTTCCCACGAGGTAAAGCAGATCAAAAAGCGGCTTTAGAAATTGTCGGGCAAAGAGACGAGACGGCGATTTTTTATGAATCACCCTACCGGATTAAACAAGCTGTATCGCAAGTTGTGACGCATTTAGGAGAAGACACGCAGGTTGTCATCGCGCGTGAACTAACAAAACGTTATGAAGAATACATTCGCGCGAGTGCAGCGGAAGTGAGTGAACATCTTAAAGACCGTGAACTTAAAGGGGAATGCGTCCTATTAATCGAAGGTGGCTCTGTGAAAACAGCCATAGACGAAGCGGTATCGAATTTACCTTATAAAGAACATGTGGAATTAATGATGACCACCAAAGGGATTCAAGCGAAAGATGCCATTAAAGAAGTTGCAAAAATTCGTGAAGTTAAAAAGCAAATTGTTTATAATGATTATCATAACTTAACTTAAAAATATTCAGAGGGGGGAAAAGGAGTGCTATTGTATGGAATTGCCATTGTATTTTTGGTGCTATTTCTCCTCTCTTTTTTGACGAATTATTCTTGGCTCCAACCGTCTGCCTTCGCTTTGTACGGTTTAAATAGCTTTTTAATGGGCTTGGTTTTACAAAGTAATTGGACACCTGTCTTTATGTTTCGATATTTTTTATATATTATTAGTGGCTTTTTCATTGCGGCAGTGCCCTTTGTCTTATTACTGATTGCGATCTTAGCAATTAATCAGACCGTCCGGCAACCTTCACCGAGGATTTCAAGGACGATTTTTAATCTTATCCTAGCTTTTACCTTGCTTGTCTTTGTCGGGGCAACGATTTGGGCATTGTTACGTTTGAATGATATTCAAATCCAAGAAATTATTGGTATTTATATTTACTTATCGATTTACTTTGTAGGGACGTTTCTGTGCTATATTACGCTAAATTTTGCGATTAGTTTGTGGTCGAGAGGGAAGCAAGCAACGATTTTACTAGTCTTAGGAAGTCAGTTAGATGACATAGATAATGTGACGAATGTCTTGAGACGACGATTAGACGAGGCAATTCAAATGTATTATAGACAGAAGAGCCGAACTCATTCAAAAATCACAATTATTGTTACCGGAGGTCCTCAGCATCAATCAACGTATTCAGAAGCTGAAGGGATGGAGAATTATTTAATTCAAAAAGGAATCCCAGCCGAAGATATCTTATTAGAACCACGAGCGAAAAATACGGATGAAAACTTTAAATTCGCCAATGAGCTAATTAAAGAACATCGCCTGTCCGGGAAAGTGGCGGTCATTACGAGCCGCTTTCACTTGATGCGGTCGACCTATATTGCGCGCCAAAGTCGCTTTAAAGCCTACTATCAAGGCGCAGGTACACCATCGTATTTATGGCCATTCTCAATTATTCGTGAATATATAGCTTATATTTTACTTACTAGCGAGCTGAATTACGCTTTTATCATCTTATTAATTGCGATTGGCTTGTTCGATATTTTAAATTAAGGAGAGTGGACAAAATGACTGAAATCAAACGCTGTGAATGGATTGCGGGCAAACCGGATTATTATGTGAAATACCATGATCATATCTGGGGAGTGCCGGAACATGACGATCAATCGTTATTTCAATGGTTAATATTGGAAAGCTTTCATGTCGGCTTGTCCTGGCAACTCGTCTTATCCAAAAAAGAGAACTTTATAAACGCCTTTGATCATTTTGCTTATGAAAAAGTTGCTGAATACGGTGAAGAAGATATTGAACGCTTAGCGAACGACGCAGGAATTATTCGCCACAAAGGGAAGATAAAAGCGGCGATTGCAAACGCACAAGCCTTTATGAAAGTTCAAGAAGAGTCCGGCAGTTTTGATGCCTATATCTGGGGCTTTGTTTCAGGTGAGCAAGTCGTGAGTCAATTAGATGAGGAACGTCCTACTCAAAGCCCCTTAAGTGATGCAGTGACAAAAGATATGAAGAAGCGAGGCTTTAAATTTATTGGCAGTGTCACGATTTACTCATACCTTCAAGCCATTGGCATTATCAATGACCATGATTTAGGGTGTGACTTTCGTTAAAAATTAAATAGGTTCTAAAATAAATTAAGTGTAAAATAATAGAAGAGAAGTCAGATTTTGCTCACCGAATTGGTATAGGGGTTGTGCTACTAATAAGTAGTGTCATTCCGATTTGACTTTAACAACACCCTCGATGCTTCGAATAATTCCAGAGAATGTCAGTGAAGCGATTGGAATTAGTGCGCTGTTCTTACTTGTAGCCTTAGGTGTCGGTGTGATGATCTTTGCGAATATGCGTATGCAAAACTTTGCGTTTTTAGAAGAAGCTTTTGAGTTGGAGTTCGGTGTTCGCGGATTTGTCGAGAAAGAGATTGAGAATTATCGTCCGATTCATACGCGACAATTATCCTTTGGCGTTGCTTTAATCATAGTGAGCGTACTTCCAATCATTATCATTAACCTACTATTTCCAAGTTTTGCAGAGGAACATATTGGCTATGTTGTAGGGGTTTTTCTAGCAGTGGTTTCTATGGCTATCTATATGTTGATTTCTACAGGGATTTATTGGGGCAGTTTGAATACATTACTTAATCACCGTCAGTCAGAGGATGAGGAAAGTGAAGTGGTTGATCGTATAGCCGGTATTTACTGGCCAATAGTGACTGCCATCTTCTTTGGTTATAGTTTATCACAGCGGATTGGGGACGCAGTTGGTTCCTTTGGCCGATTGCAGCTATGATCTTTGCAGCCCTATCTGGTGTAGTGGACTTCAGAAGTCAAAACAACGAATAAAAGAAAAAAAAGCTCAGGCACCTTGTTAATTTAACAGGGTGCCTGAGTTTTGATGTCTAAAGAATTATTTTTTACGTAATTCTCCTAAAATTTCTTCTAATAATTCATTTTCAGTTGGTCCAGCAGGTTCTTCGTCTGGAGCAACGATTTTTTTATTTTGTACTTTCTCTAAAGCTTTAAGTGTTAAGTATAAAAATAAAGCCACTAAGATAAAGTTAATAACAGCTTGTAAGAATAACCCAACAGCTAATTCAGTGTTACCAATTGAAATAGCAACACCGGATACATCTGCTTGACCTGTAAGTGCCACAATAATCGGCATGAAAATATCGTTAACTAATGAATTAACAATTGCAGTAAATGCTGAACCCATAATAATACCAGTTGCCATAGTGATAATGCTGTCGTTCGCAATAAAGCCTTTAAACTCTTTCCACATAAGAACATCCTCCTCAATGATAATAATAAAAATAAATTGCTAATTCAAATATACCACGTTTTCAATTAAAACTCTAATCATGTGATTATAAGAATTACTTATTTTGGCAGTGTTAGCTGACTATTGAGCGTTATTTGCCTGAATATACTTTTCAATCGGAAAAGCTTCTTTATCAATGTCCCAAGCATCAGTTTCAACGAGCTTTGCCCACTGATAGCCTAAGAATGGCCCACTTGTTAGACCAGATGATCCTAAGCCACTGACTGCCCAGACATTGTCTAAGTCTGGTACTACACCAACAAGCACTGAGAAATCTGACGTATGCGCCCGTGTTCCTACTTTAGATTCAACGATGTCATGGTCATCAACACTTGGCATCCATTTTCTAGCTTCATCTCGTAATTCATGTAGCACAGCTTCATCAACATCTAAGTTGTCGCCTTGGTCATCTTCGTGTGTTGCACCAATGATAATTTCACCATTATTGAATGGGATGATATCACTTTGTCCTGGAGGCATGATCACTGGCCAATGCTGGTAAATCCAGTCAGTATGTTTAAGCACAAAGAGTTGACCCTTTTGAGCACGAATATCAACCTTGTATCCTAGAGGTTCTAATAAGTTTGTTAAACCAGGACCAGGAGAAAGAAGTAAGCGGTCAAAATTATGCTTAGCCACCGAAGGGGTAGAAATGTAGATATCCCCACTTTCTTTCTTAAGTTGGGCTTTTTCACGAATAATTTTCCCACCTAAGTCTTGAATCGCTTGGTGAAGTGTATCAATAAGGGCATCACCATGAACGCGACCCCCACCTTCAACCCACGTCGCTGGATGATCCGATTCAATTAAAGGTAAATAATCCGAGATATCTTCTGTTGAAAGTTTCTTAACTTCTCCAATTGAAGGTGAAGCTTCTTGTTTCGCTTCTGCTTGATCAAGGTCTTTTTGAACGCGTTTATCTGTATTTCGAATCATGATCGTACCATCGATTTGATAGATGGCGTCTGTATTATAACCATCATCTTTCAAATCTTGCATAAACTGATGATAAAACTCAGCCCCTTTAGATACTAGAAAGTACCAAGGCTTATTCCGACGTAAAGAGAACCAAGGACAGATAATACCTGCAGAAGCGCGCGTAGCTTGGCCAACTCCGTGGTCAAAGACTGTGACTGTGTGACCAGATCGCGCTAAATAGTAAGCCGCCGTTGAACCGACAATACCCCCACCAATAATTGCAATTTTTTTAACCATACTATCACCTTTCCTGATTACTTGTTCCTTATATTATAAAGGAATTTTATGTAAAAAAACAAAAAATCTCTGCCCAACGTGCCAGTAATCACTGGACTCGCACGCTAGACAGAGGGTATTTATTGAATGTTTTTAAAATTGATATTTTTTAATGAGTTTTTCGATGGTTGGTGACTTGAATAGGAACGTTAATATAATCGTGTTAATTGGTAATGAGATTAGGTTTTTAACAATTCTCATTGGCATAAAGGCAGCCCATGCGCGGCCATACATCATGCGAATCCACACGGAATTCAAACCTAAATTGATAATTAATGTCACGAGTAAAACCGCAACAAACACACGTTTCCAACTGATTGGCTTACGCCATAGAACCCAACCGTAAATCCATCCACCTAAAGCGGCACTTAACGTGAAGCCAGGGAAAAAGAACCCACTCCCACTAATGAAAAAAGTGATTAAGTCCGTAACTGTTGACACGAGCAAAGCGAAAAGTGGACCAAATAAAATCCCACTAAAGGCTGTACCGACAAAGCCAAGGCCGATTTCAACTAAGTTACCGAAATTTAAAGACGGTATGAAACTTAAGACAATCCTTGCGGCGATCATAACCGCCATTAAAGTTAACTGCGACGTTGTAACTTTCCTTGGTCTAATGTTCTGCTCGACGTCTACCTTCTTGTTCATATGAATACTCTCCTCTTTCACAGAGAGCCACATAGTGATATGCAGCGAATGCAAAAATAAATCGCACCTAGTTCAGTGAACCAAGTTTCGTTTCTTAGCAACATCCCATCTAAGAACACTTCACGCTTATTTTTTACTCTGTTATCTTTTATTTAATTGTTTCCAATTATATCTT
This sequence comes from Ruoffia halotolerans, assembly GCF_014049385.1. Lineage (GTDB taxonomy): Bacteria > Bacillota > Bacilli > Lactobacillales > Aerococcaceae > Ruoffia > Ruoffia halotolerans. The sequence continues at coordinate 38,862 of NZ_JACAOA010000002.1, forward strand.
CATTATACTGTATTTTTGTTAGAAAATATAGCTCACTAAGGAAGAAGGGCGCTGTATTAAAACTCCGCTTGTTCTAATAGAGACAAGAAGATACCTAAAGCTAAAGCATCCGCCGCTCCACCAGGACTCAGATGTCGTTCAATCATCACTTGGTCATATTCGTGCAGCGCTTCTAGAAATTCGCTCGGCTCATTAGGATCATCAAACAAAGTAAGTGCTTCCATCTTAATGGTTTCCCAAGCTTCGAACCCACCCCGGTGAATAATATTGCCGTCTTCAATGTGTCCCATGATGAGTAGCAATGCTTTTAATAAATTATGTTCTAGTATTGGATCATCTAAACTTCGTAAATAAGGCATCAATATATCTTGTAAGATAGGGTAGCCGCTGACTGCCTCGCCGCGAATCCCCGTAATGCCATGTTCAATATACAATCTCTCGCCATGAGATAATTTTTCTCTTGTATGAACATCATCAAAATCTTTCAGTAAGATATCTTTGGTCATTAAACGAATCAATTGAAACGCCTCAGTTGTGTGAGAAGCTGACCAAGTCGACAACTGCTCACGCTCAATAATATAACCTACAGCTACAAGAAAAAGGGCGAATGAAAAGTTAGCACCTTTATGAGTATTAATACCATGCGTTGCTTCAAACATAGCGATTTCCGCATTAATTCCAATACGTCTTGATCCGTTAAATAATTCACTTAAATCTTCTGTTTGATGTAAGTTTCTTCCTAAGTCATAATACTGCTTAAAGAAGGGTTCAAAAGAAAGTACGCTATCAACAAACGTGTAAAAGTTCATATCTCGGTGCGAACCGTTATTGAAACGATCCACTAAACCTGGTTTAGGTGATAAAGAGACTTCATACATCAACGCTTTCGTTGCGAGACGGGGAATGCGATTATGGATTGAGTGTACATTATCCAATATTACGATTCTCCATATCTTCAATAATAAACTCCAATGAATGATCGAGATGCTCATGAATTAACATAGTCATCGCTTCAACGTCTTTATTTCGCATCCCTCTTAAGATTAAGAAGTGCTCTTCTAACGCAATTTTACTGCGTACTTCTGAACGAATGGATAATTCTCTAAAGTAAACGAGATAGGCCTGCAACTCATCAATAATTTTCGGTAGACGACGCATCTGTGACTTTTCATAAACATACGCATTAAACCCAGAGAAATTATTAATTAAATTATCAATGCGGTCATCAGATTCTTTTGTCTGAATGCTATCACCGCTTTGTAAATGCCGCTCAAGTTCATCGAATTCTTCCTCGGTCATCAGGTGCATAGCTTTAGTAAAGGCAAGTGTGTCGAGTGCTTTACGAATATCATAAATTTCATAAGCGTCTTTAATGCTAATCCCTCTAACAATCATCCCGATACCTGGAACATGTTCAACCAGTTCTTCTTTTAAAAGTTGTTCGAGCGCATAGCGAATTGGAGTTCGACTAATGTTCATTTCTTCTGAGAAAACCGATTCATTAATACGCTCACCTGCGGGAATTTCACCTAAGATAATGGTACGCTTAAATGCATGATAGACAGAAACTTTTAACGTTTGATTGGAATTGATATCTAAATTTGCCTTAACGGCTTCAACTGTAGAATCCATTGTATACCTCCTAAATTATTTATTATTCTTTTCAAAGAACAAAATATGTGATTAAACATTGCACTTGAATTGTATACTTATTTGAGTTGAAATTCAATAAGCTATGGTAATAGCTTCAATTCAACATACATATATAAAATATTAACAAAAAACGAAGGTATACTTCGTTAAAAGTATACCTTCGTTATAAACTCATTTGTTACATTGATTATCCAAAGAAGCTTAGTAAGATACCAGCTGCAACAGCTGATCCAATAACTCCAGCTACGTTTGGTCCCATTGCATGCATTAATAAGTAGTTATTAGGGTTTGCTTTAATCCCTTCAGATTGTGCAACACGCGCAGCCATTGGTACAGCAGAAACACCTGCAGAGCCAATTAATGGATTAATTTTACCATTTGTTATTTTGTACATCAGTTTACCCATAAGGACACCACTTGTCGTACCAATAACAAAGGCGAATAAACCTAAGAAAATGATTTTGATTGTATCAAGTGATAATAAAGTAGCAGCATCTGCGGAAGCACCTACTGAAACACCTAAAAGAATTGTAATGATATACATCATTGAGTTCTCTAAAGTTGTTGTGATTAAAGGTACAACTTTACTTTCACGAATTAAGTTTCCTAACATTAACATCCCAACTAATGATGCAGCTGAAGGAATTAGTAAACTTACGAATAAAGTAACAACGATTGGGAAAATGATTTTTTCCTTCTGTGATACTGGACGTGCTTGCTTCATAACAGTTGTTCTTTCTTTTTCAGTTGTTAACGCGCGCATAATTGGCGGTTGAATAATTGGAACAAGCGCCATATATGAGTAAGCAGCAATCGCAATTGTTGGTAAGATATGCTCAGCTAATTGAGAAGAAATATAGATAGCTGTTGGGCCATCTGCTCCCCCAATAATACCAATGGCAGCAGATTCGCTTGGCGTCATTCCTAAGGCTAAAGCACCGAAGAATGCAGCGAAAATACCGAATTGAGCAGCTCCCCCTAATAACAATGTTTTTGGATTCGCAATAAGCGGACCAAAGTCAGTTGAAGCTCCTAAACAGAGGAAGATCAGTGGTGGGAATATTCCGAGCCCGACCCCTTGATATAAGTAGTATAATAGTCCACCATTCTCAGTCGCAGTAGCAGGATCCATTAATCCAGTTAGAGGTAAGTTAGCAAGTAACATACCGAATCCAATTGGAATTAATAAATAGGGTTCATAGTTTTTAGAAACGGCTAAAAAGATTAAAACCAATGCCAACATAATGACGATGATTTCTTGTATAGTTAAACTTAAAAACCCGGAAGTTTGTATAAGTTCATTAATTGTGTCTAACATGTAAACGAATACCTCCTATATAGTCAGTAGTAATTGATCAGATTGTACACTGTCACCTTGACTGACACTAATTTCACCAACAACACCGTCAGCTGGTGCAACAATTTCGTTCTCCATCTTCATAGCTTCTAAGACGATTAATGTATCCCCTTGAGCAACTGTTTGACCTGGTGTGACAGCAACTTTTAAGATAGTTCCAGACATTGGTGCGTTAATTTCTGTTCCGCCTGATGCTGCAGCAGGTGCTGAAGCACTTTGTGTTTCTTGAGCAGCAGGAGCAGCTGTTTGACCCGTTGACATATCTGCATCAGCAGGTAATTCTTTTACCGATACGCGGTATACTTCATTATTAATTTCGATTTCGTATTTTTTCATGATTTATATCCTCCGATTATTTAATTCGTTTTGATTCTTGGATTTCTAACTTCTTGTTGGGCTCATCTTCTGACGCTAATGCTAAAGCAACTAATTCAGCAACTTGTTGATGTTTTTTGTTGGGTGCTAAGTTATTAGTGTTTACTGCAGGCTTTGGTTCAGCAGGTGCGGGTGTAGATTCTGTTTTTTCGCTTCCGTTAACAAACTTTGCAGTTAATTCTGTGATACCCCAAAGAGCTATAAGGACTACGAACACTGTAAGCATAGAAACGACTGTTAACATTAAACCGTCTATAATACTAATTGATTCCATCTAATTAAATTCCTCCTTCGTTCATCGACTTACTATTGACCGTAGCGGGCATGAATCTTAATTGTTTCTCCTGCGACTGGTTTAGGTTGATATTTTCTTTCTAGGTATTGCTGACCCACTTGTGGGAATAAAGCGTAAGTTAATACGTCTTCATCATTTTTACCTAGGTCGCCTAATTCAGCTTTAAGTTTTTCGAACTCTGGCTCTAAACGATCTGCTGGACGCGTTTCGATGACTTCTGCGTCACCGATAATTGAGCGACGGAATTCCTCATCCACTGGTGCAGGAGATTTACCATATAAGCCTTTTAAGTAGTCCTTAATTTCGTTAGGCACCATCTTGTAGCGTTCTCCAGCTAAGACGTTGAATACCGCTTGTGTTCCAACCATTTGACTCAAGGGTGTTACAAGTGGTGGGAAGCCCATGTCCTCACGAACAGAAGGAACTTCGTTAAGTACAGCATCGTATTTATCTAAAGCACCTGCTTGGCGGAGTTGTGAGTTTAAGTTCGATAACATACCACCAGGAACTTGGTAAATTAAAGCTTTAGGATCAGCGAACATCATTTTACTGTCTAATGTTCCGTCTGCTAAATATTTATCACGAATGCCTTTAAAGTAGTCCGCAATTTCTTCTAAAGTATCAATGTTTAAGTGTGTATTAATATTTAATTCTTCTAATGTTAATGCCATTGATTCAGTAGGTGGTTGACTTGTTCCTTCAGCTAATGGAGAAATCGCTGTATCAATAATATCAACGCCATTCTCAACAGCAGCTAAGTAAGTCATTTGTGACACACCACTTGTTGCGTGCGTGTGTAAGTTTAATGGAACATCAATCACAGCTTTAATCGCTGGAATTAATTCACGAGTAACAGCCGGAGTTAAGATACCAGCCATGTCTTTAATACAGATTGAGTCAGCACCCATATCGTTGTATTCTTTTGCTAGTTTTGTGTAATACTCAACGTTATGAACATCACTTGTTGTATATGCAATTGCTAATTGTGCATGTGCACCGTATTTCTTAACTGCTTCAAGTGAAGCGCGAACATTACGTGAATCGTTTAACGCATCGAAGATTCGGAAGATATCAATGCCGTTCTCAACAGCCTTTTGAATAAACTTATCAACAACATCATCAGCATAGTGACGGTAACCGATTAAGTTTTGACCTCTAAGTAACATCATCAATTTCGTATTCGGCGTACGTTTACGAATTTCGCGTAGTCGTTCCCATGGATCCTCATCTAAGAAACGAATCGCTGAGTCATAAGTTGCCCCCCCCCAACATTCAAGTGCGTAATATCCCGCCGAGTCCATTTTCTCAATAATTGGAAGCATATCTTCTGTCGACATGCGAGTTGCCATCAAACTTTGATGCGCATCTCTCAAGACGGTTTCATTAATACGTACTTCAACCATATATATATCAACCTTTCTCATAAGTTATATTTATCTTTATTGTAAGCGAAAACACCTCGGAATGAAATTCTTTTTTAGGAAAATACTGTTCTAATGGTGTTTTTTTGCGTATAAATTTTTGCATAAAATAAAAACAAGACTAAATATACCTCTAAAAAAACTTATATAAACGCCTAATTAAAACGGCTTCTTATAGAAGAAGTAAATTCAATGCAGCTGTTTTACAGGTTTGTTCTGTCATAATATTTACATCAGAATAACATTCTAATCGACTGATAACGTTAACATGTTAGGCAGAATAAGGATTAGAATTATAAAATACAGGGGAAAAACAACACGATTAATATAATTAATATATAATGAATAGTGGAATGAAGAAATAAATGATTTTCTTCATACAATATTGGTTTGGGGCAGGCAATAGAACTTTTAGTCAATAAAAAAGGATGATGATAGTGTATACAACGAAACGTTTATGGATTCATCGAAGCCAAAGTGCACGCAAAGATTGGGAAAACTTATTAGAAGCTTCCAACTTAAGCACTCAGGAACAGACCGATTATACAGTCGGGATTTATAAAGGTGATGATCTCGTTGCAACTGGTTCATATGCTGGCAACGTTATTAAATGTGTAGCCGTTCATTCAGACTATCGATCAGAAAACTTTCTGACGGATATTGTTGTCCATCTAATGGATCAACTAAGAAGTAATGGCTCAAATCATTATTTCGTCTATACATGTCCAAAGAATAGTGTTTACTTTAAATCACTAGGCTTTAATAAAATTGTAGAGACGTCGAATGTTACCTTCATGGAATTTGGTCATCCTAATTTTGAAGATTACTTATCTATGTTAAGTAATCATAAAAAAGAAGGAAACAATGGTGCAGTCGTTATGAACGCCAACCCGATTACTCATGGACACCTTCACTTAATTGAAGAAACAGCCAAACAAAGTGATTACGTGTATGTATTCGTTCTGTCTGAAGATCGTTCTGAATTTAATGATGAGGAGCGAATGATGTTGGTAAAACGTGCAACCGCTGACATGTCAAATGTCATTGTCTTACCAACGAATGATTACATGGTCTCTTCGGCAACATTCCCATCATACTTCTTGCGAGATCGTGCTCAAGAAAGTGTCGCACGAATTCAAGCGACGGTTGATGCTACGTTATTTAAAGAAAGAGTGGCTCCGATTCTTAATATCAAACACCGCCTCGTCGGTAAAGAGCCCTATTCACGCGTAACAGAGATTTATAACGAAAGTATGAGTGAAGTTTTTCAAGATGAATTGGAATTAGAAATTATTCCAAGACTAGAAGTAGAAGGTGAAGTGATTAGTGCAACGAAAGTACGTCAAGCACTTTCGGAAGGTCATCCGGAAAGCATTAAGAATTTAGTTCCAAGTACAACGTATGACTATATTCAAAACAAAAAATAAATTTGAGGTGAAAAAGATGGAAATTAAACAAAATGGTGTCGCAGGGACAGTAGAGTCTTCTGACATTATGGTCACTGTGGCTCAATCAGATAATGGTATCGTGATTGAACTAGAAAGTAGTGTAGAGAAACAATTCGGAGCACAAATCCGTAAAGTCATCAAAGAAACTTTAGAAAAACTTGGAGTGGAAAACGCAAAAGTAACGGCTGTTGACCAAGGTGCATTAGATTGTACCGTTCAAGCAAGAACAATTGCAGCTGTTTACCGCGCTGCTGATGAAACAACATTTAACTGGAAGGAGATTGCAACATGGAGCGTTTAAGAAGAACGATGATGTTTGTGCCTGGTGCTAACGCAGCGATGCTTAGAGATGCACCTTTATACGGCTCAGATGCAGTAATGTTTGATTTAGAAGATGCTGTATCATTGAACGAGAAAGATACTGCACGTATGTTAGTACATAATGCATTAAAAAATATTGACTATAGTAACGTTGAAACGGTTGTTCGTATTAACGATTTAAAAGCTGGTGGAGATCAGGATATCGAAGCATCAGTATTAGGTGGCGTGAACGTGATTCGTTTACCAAAAACTGAAAATGCACAAGAAATCAAAGACGTCGAAGCTGTTATCGAACGAGTTGAGAGAGAAAACGGCATCGAAGTGGGTACAACAAATATTATGGCTGCGATTGAATCAGCTACAGGTATTTTAAATGTACGTGAGATTGCTCACGCGTCAGACCGCTTAATCGGTATCGCTCTAGGAGCAGAAGACTACGTGACAAACATGAAGACTGAAAGAAGTGCCACTGGAGAAGAATTATTCTTCGCACGTAGCTTCATTCTACATGCAGCGAGAGATGCAGGTATTGCAGCTTTAGATACTGTTTATTCAGACGTAGATAACGAAGAAGGCTTCAGAAATGAAGTACAACGTATTAAACAATTAGGTTTCGATGGAAAATCAATTATCAACCCTCGTCAAATTCCAATTGTTCATGATGAATACACACCAACTCAAAAAGAAATTGACAATGCAAAAGAAATTATTTGGGCAATTCAAGAAGCTGAAGAAAAAGGTTCAGGGGTTATCTCTGTTAACGGAAAAATGGTTGATAAGCCAATCGTTGAACGTGCTGAGCGTGTGATTGCTTTAGCTAAAGCAGCGAATATCATTACAGAGGAGGAACTATAATTATGGTTAAGAATACAGTCGGTCGCGATATTCCACAACATATTGTTGATCAATACGGTGCTTATGGAGAAGAATCTAAATACAGCACACAATATGAAGAGACTATCCGTAAAATCAATCCTATTAAACTAGGTGATGACAAATTAGTAGATAGCTTACGTGAAGCGATTGAAAAAACAGGACTTAAAGACGGTATGACAATTTCTTTCCACCACCACTTCCGTGAAGGTGACTATGTACTAAACATGGTCATGGATGAGATTGCAGCAATGGGAATTAAAGATTTAACGATTGCACCAAGTTCAATTGCTAACGTTCATGAGCCATTAATCGAACACATTAAAAATGGTGTGGTCACAAACATTACATCAAGTGGTTTACGTGATAAAGTCGGAGCAGCAGTTTCTGACGGAATTATGGAAAACCCAGTTGTACTACGTTCTCATGGTGGACGTGCACAAGCAATTGCATCAGGCGAAATCAAAATTGACGTTGCCTTCATAGGTGCGCCAAGTTCAGATGCGTATGGAAATATAAATGGTACTAAAGGTAAAGCAATTTGTGGATCGTTAGGTTACGCGAAAGTGGATGCAAGATATGCAGACAACGTTGTAGCCATTACAGACTCATTAATGCCTTATCCAAATACACCAATCAGCATTCCTCAAACAGATGTTGACTATGTTGTTGAAGTTGATGCGATCGGAGATCCTTCAGGGATTGCTAAAGGGGCAACTCGATTCACGCAAAACCCTAAAGAATTAGTTATCGCAAAATACGCTAACCAAGTGATTACGAACTCACCATACTTTAAAGATAAATTCTCATTCCAAACAGGTACAGGTGGTGCATCATTAGCTGTATCGCGTTACTTGCGTGAAGATATGATTAAAGAGAATATCACAGCTAGTTTTGCATTAGGGGGTATTACAAATGCAATGGTGGAGCTACATGAAGAAGGTTTAGTAGATAAATTAATTGATGTTCAAGACTTCGATGCACCATCAGGAGAATCATTAGGACGTAATCCTGAGCATACGGAAATTGACGCGATTTTCTACGCTTCCCCATTATTTAAAGGGGCTGCGATCAACCAGCTGGATGTATGTATTTTATCGGCACTTGAAATCGATACAGAATTCAATGTTAACGTTGTTACTGGATCAGACGGAGTAATTCGTGGGGCAATTGGTGGTCACCCAGATACAGCATCAGCAAGTAAGATGTCATTAGTTATCTCACCGTTAGTTCGAGGAAGAATACCGACAGTTGTTGAGCAAGTTAACACAGTCATTACACCAGGATCAAGTGTTGACGTAGTTGTTACTGAAATTGGTATTGCCATTAATCCACAACGTCGAGATTTAGTAGAACACTTCAAGAACGTTGATATTCCACAATTTACAATTGAAGAATTAAAAGAGAAAGCTTACGCAATAGTAGGAACACCTCAACCAATTGAATATGGAGAGAAAGACGTTGCTTTAATTCAATACCGTGATGGTACGATGATCGACGTTGTTCGCAATGTATAAGGATGAAGTATTTAATGGCCCGGAAGTGAGTTTAATGGAGATGCTGGATGCGCGTGAAAAACGTGCATTCAGACAGACCCAGATTATAAATGAACATTCTCCGGGTTCATTATTATCTGTCACTTTGAATATACCAGGTAATATTAAAACATCTCTTTATCTAGTGGGTGTCTTTGAAGAAATGCTGACAGTGATAAAAACAAAGTTAGACGATGTGACGATTCGGTTTTCAGAAGTTTTGAACTTACCAACTGGGCCAGAAGCATATTTCTTTGTGGATATTGATAGTATTGAATTGAAAAAAAGAATGGTAGCACTTGAAGAAATGCATTCAAAAGGCCGTGTCTTTGATTTAGATGTCGTTAAATTAGAAGACGGAAAATTAAGCAGTTTGAAGCGTGAAGAGGTTGGAGTAGGAAAGCGTCAATGTTATATTTGCGACCGTCCAGCTAAAGAATGTGCTCGTTCTCGTAAACATTCAATTGAAGAATCACAAGAAGCAATCGCGAATATTCTTTTAGGATAAGCGATTTTCTATTGGGTTTTATGTGAAGTAATATACATGCAAAGAACAGTTAAAAGACAGTGCGCATATTGTTTAAATAGGATTACTATATTAGAATGTAACTGTAAACGGTTTCTGAGTGAGTGTTTGGGGGAAGTTTCACAAAATAATATATATAGGAGGAAAAAATGAATTTAGCAATAATAGGTTTTATACTCATAATCATATTGATGTTTGTCTTAATCGGAGAGAAAATGTCTCCACCGATGGCTTTCATCATTTTACCATTAATCGCAGCGGTAGTTTCTGGAGCAAGTATTGCGGATATAAGTTTATATGTTAACGATGGGTTAGCGTCTATCTTAAATACAGCAGTGCTGTTCTTATTCTCGATCTCGTTCTTTACATTAATGTCAGAACAGGGGTTATTCGACCCGTTAGTAGATTTTGTAATTAGTAAAGTTGGTAACAAAATTACTGCAATCTTTATCGCGGTTTTACTAGTTTCAACTGTAGCTCACTTGGATGGTAGTGGGGCTTCAACATACTTAATCGCCATTCCAGCTTTCAAACCAATCATGGATAAATTAGGGGTTAAACCGGTCGTGTTCTTAGGGACAGTGACTGGATTAATGGCAGCAATGAACATTATCCCATGGGGTGGACCAACAATTCGTGCAGCTTCTGTTGCAGGGGTAGAGGTTTCAGATCTTTATTCATTCATCTTACCAGCTGTTGTTGTAATGTTCTTATTAGCTATCATTAACGCTGTGATTAACTCGCGTCGTAAACGTGAAGGCTCAGTCGATGGTAATATAAATATTGTTGATTTAGCTGGAGATGTTACTTCAGAACCAAAAACAAGCAAAGGTCTTTATATCTATAACTTAGTTGTAACATTAATTATGTTAGCTTTATTATTCATTGATACTGGTTTACCAATGCACTTTATCTTCATGGTTGCCTACGCATTCGCAATCCTAGGTAACTTTAGATCAGTGAAAGAACAAGGTAAGAAGATCCAAGAATATGGTAATAACGCTATCGTTATGACGATGACATTATTCGCCGTAGGTATATTTATTGGTGTTATTGAAGGTTCTGGAATGGTTGAAGCAATGGCTACAACGATTATTAACGCATTACCAGAATTTATCGCACCACATACTCACTGGTTCTTAGCATTATTCTCAGTACCATTAATGATGGTTCTTGGTACAGATGCTTTCTACTTCGCATTACTCCCAATTGTAATCGGAATTGTAGAGCCGTTTGGAATTTCAGCATCGACAGTTGCTGCAACGTTCTTAATTACAGGTACTTATGGTACTTACATCAGTCCAACAGTTGCTGCCAACTACGTTGGGGTATCATTGGCTGGTACAACCATTGGTGAGCATATTAAAGCAAACTTACCAATTATGTGGGCAGCAAGTATCATTACATTAATAGCTGCAACACTCTTAGGTGTCGTTCAATTCTAGAACCATATAGCAACAGACCGTTTTCATTAACAATAAAAACACACAGTCCGCTGTGTGTTTTTTCTTTGCAGATTTTTAAAGATTCGGGTGCTAACTGGAAGAATAGGCGAGAATTGTTCCATTTAATCACTTTAACCAGAACAATAATAAAATATTCTTCCATCTAATCGGTTTAATCGGAACAATAAAAAAATATTCCTCCATTTAATCGGTTTAACCGGAAGAACAAATAAAAATTGTTCCATATAATCACTTTAACCATAAGAATAAATAAAAATAGTTCCATTTAATTGGTTTAACCGGAAGAATAAATAATAATTCTTCTACTTAACCACTGATTAACCAATACAAAGAACACCTCCAAGCATCACTTGGAGGTGTTGATAATTATCACTATACTTATTTAGGTTTGTTCTCTTCAACAAATGCTTCAATACGGTCAACGGCTGTTTCTAGGTTTTCTAGATTTGCAGCATAACTTAGACGGAAGTAGTTTTTACCAGCTTCACCGAATGCTTGACCAGGCACTAGACCAACTTTTGCTTCGTGAGCAACTTTAAGACAGAAGTCCATGTCGTCGCCTTCAAACCAATCTGGAATCTTGATGAATAGATAGAAGGCACCGTTCGGTGTTGAGACATCGAAGCCCATATCGCGGAATCGGCCCAATAAGTAATCACGACGGATCTTGTATTCTAAGCGCATTTCTTCAATGGCTGCGTCTCCTTCTTCTGAGTAAGCAGCAAGTCCAGCAAATTGTGCTTGCGTTGTTGGCGCATTGATTGCACCTTGATGAATAACAAAAATTTGTTTTAAGACATCTGCAGGCCCAGCCACAATTCCCATACGCCATCCAGTCATAGAATGCGATTTAGATGCACCATTGATTAAAATCGTGTGTTCTGGAAGATATTTGGCTACTGAGACGTGTTTGCCTTTGTAAGTTAACTCTGAATAGATTTCATCTGAAATCACCCAAATATCATGTTTTTTAACGACTTCAGCAAGGCCTTCGATTTGCTCAGCTGTATAAGTATGTCCTGTTGGGTTTGATGGGTGGTTCATTAGTAAGACTTTAATGTCTTTATCTTCAGTTAACACTTTGTCTAAGCGTTCTGGCGTTAAGATGAAGTCATCTTCTGTTACGTCTACCGGTACAAATTCCCCACCAGCTAAGTTTACTTGAGTTTTGTAAACTGCATAGTTCGGCGCAGCGGTAACAACTTTATCGCCAGGATTTAGTAATGTATATAATGAAACGAAGATCGCTTCAGTCGCACCCACGGTTACAATAATTTGATCTTCAGCACGGTAATCTAGGTCGTACTTACGTTTTAAATAACCGCTAATCGTTTCACGTAATTCAGCCAACCCTTTTGAATGGCTGTATCCGTTAAAACTTTTATCGATGGATTGAATTGCTGCATCTTTAATGAAACGTGGTGTTGGAAAATCTGGTTCACCTAAAGTTAATTTAATTAAGCCTTCGATACCTGAAATTTTATCATTAAAGGTACGAATCGGACTCGGTTTGATAGATTTTAACGTTTCTTTTGTATTCCTTTTTGTCATATATATTCCTCCTGAGTATTGCATTGTATAGAATAAACTCATCTGATTTTAATCTTAATATCAACATCATAATACCATAATTATTTAACTTTAGGAAGATTGAAGTGATAGTGTGCTTTTTAAGTATTGTAGTTTTTGCTGTTTTTGATTATGAGAAATACATAAAGTGCATTGACATTATTCTCATTTTTAGATATGCTTACACACAGATAAAAAAATACTAAACGCTATGAAATGGTAAGTAAGAAGTGACAACTTTCAAAGAGAGCTCGCAGATGGTGAAAGTGAGTAAAGAGATAGCTTGTGAACATGGCCATGGAGCGGTCATTCTGAAGGTAAGTAAGAATGAACGGAAACAACCGTTAACATCGTCGCAGTATAAATATTTTTTAGAGATTTGTACTGTATGAGGCTAAACTAGTAATGGTTTGGCGAATTAAGGTGGTACCACGAACTTTTTATGCACATTCGTCCTTTTTTAAAGAGATGAATGTGCTTTTTTGTATAGATAGGAGGATAAAAAATTGATTGAATTAAAAGATATCGATGTTATTTTTAGTAATGATGACAAAGTTGTCACGGCGGTTAAAGACGTGAATATTACAGTTGATCGCGGTGAAATATTCGGAATTGTTGGCTACAGTGGGGCAGGTAAAAGTACCTTAGTACGTACGATTAACTTACTACAGCCACCCACACAAGGAACGGTTACGGTAAATGGACAAGAAATGCAAAAATTAAGTAAGAAAGAATTACGTGGAGCGCGTAAAAAGATTGGAATGATTTTCCAACATTTTAACTTAATGGATTCGCGTACAATTTTTGATAATGTCGCTTTTCCGTTAAAAGGAAGTGGCTTAAGTAAAGATGAGGTCGCTCATAAAGTGGCTGAGTTATTAGATCTCGTTGGTTTAGAAGAGAAGACAGATAATTATCCAAGTCAATTATCTGGAGGTCAAAAACAACGTGTCGCGATTGCACGTGCCTTAGCGAATGATCCAGATGTACTGCTATGTGATGAGGCAACAAGTGCTTTGGATCCCAAGACAACATCGTCAATCCTAGATTTATTACGCAAATTAAATGAACAATTAGGTTTAACCATCGTGATTATTACACATGAGATGTCTGTAGTCAAAGACCTATGTCACCGCGTAGCTGTTATGGAAGACGGGCATGTATTAGAACAAGGTTCAATCGTTGATATGTTCACAAATCCTCAAAAATCATTGACAAAAGAATTTATTAATACAGCTACCCATTTTGATCAAGAAATCGGTTTAGTTCTCACGCATCCAATGATTCAAAACATTGATGAGAATGGTGAGATTATTCGCTTGAGTTACGTTGGAGATGAAACAACGAAACCAATCTTAAGTAACTTAGTACGCGAATTTGATGTAAACGTCAATATCCTTTATGGACATGTGGAAATTTTACAAAATACACCGATTGGGAATATGTTAATCGCAGTCGAAGGGACATCAGAGAATGTTGATAAAGTGATTGAGCATCTTGAAAATAGTGATGTCAGCACACAAAGATTTAATGATTTAGTAAAAGAATACGTGAAGAGGGAGGGATAACATGAGCGAATTAGTCTTAACAATTGGAAGTAGTTCGAAAGAAGTGTCGTCAGGTATTGTTACATTTTTAGAAACACATATTCCATATGCCTGGGAATTAAGAGAAGAATTTTTGGAAGCCATTTGGGAAACAGTTTATATGATGCTCGTATCTATTGGAATCGGTGGTTTAATCGGTTTGATACTAGGTATTGTTATGACAGTGACTGGTTTCAATGGGATTTTAGAGAATAAAGTCGTTTATAAGGTCTTAGATTCACTGGTGAATATTTTCCGATCAATTCCATTTATTATTTTACTGGCCTTATTAATAAATGTAACAAGAGCGATTGTTGGAACAACGATTGGACCAACAGCTGCAACAATTCCAATTATTGTAAGTACGATTCCATTCTTTGCTCGTCAAGTTGAGATTGCCTTATTAGAGGTTAATCCAGGGGTAGTTGAAGCTGCTGAAGCCATGGGATCATCAAGTTTTGATATTATTACGCGTGTTTATTTACGCGAAGGGCTAACAGCTTTATTACGTGTAAGTGCCTCAACAGTTATAAATGTCATCGGTTTAACAGCGATGGCCGGAACTGTTGGTGGGGGTGGATTAGGTACGATGGCTATTGCGAGAGGTTACCAACGTAGTCGTATGGACGTTATCCTAGTTGCAACTGTGTTGATCTTAATTATCGTTTTTATTACACAATTAATCTTTAACTTGTTAATCCGAAAGACTGAACATTAAATATAGTGAGAGCAGGCATCTTAGAATCAATGATTCTAAGATGCCTGCTCTTTTTTTAGTTCATTAAGTTGTAGTAGCTATTTCCTTGAATAAAGAACTGGGACTCTTCATAATGGTAGATGATTTTTGAATAATCAAATGGCACACCATTAGCCAAATAAAAGATCGATTCGACTTGAATACCTGGGTCGCCTTCTTGTAGTTCTAAGTAAACGGCATTTTGTTGGTTTAACTTACCAACTCTGAGGTAATGGTCTAAGAAACTGATTTGCAGTTTTAGATTGTTCGTTAAGTAATTAAAGACGGAATCTTCTGCGATTTGTTCATTCAAATACATGACGATATTTTTATCAAAGTAAGATTCTTCAATACAAAAGATGCGTCCCTCGATATAACGGAGTCGCTTCAAGTAATAAACTGGTTGGTCAGCGTCGATGTGTAGATGTTCCTGAACGGTTTCAGACGGGATGACTTCTTTTAGTTCTAAAACTTTTGATGTGAGGTCAAATTCGCGTAGCATACTGTTGAAACCTTCAATTTCCATCATATTAATATACCCTTTTTGGCGACGACCGCGCACAAAAATCCCGCTACCTCGTACTTGGTAAATCAGACCATGACTTTGTAACTCATCTAAAGCCTTAATGACTGTATTCTTGCTAACTTCGAATTGAGTCACAAGTTCATCTAAGCTTGGTAACTTGTCACCTTGACGAAGATCTTTATCTTCAATCAAGTTCATTATTTCTTTGGCTATATATTCGTATTTAAGCATGTTATTAGTCCTTTACTTAGTTTGTTTGTCCTCATTAATATACCATAGAAGCTTTAGCTTGACAAAATGTACGGGTATAATTAATATTATGCCTATACTATTCAAAATTTTAAGAATATGAAGATTGACAAAGAATGAGGAGGATATATTTATGAGTAAATTACCAAAAGATTTCTTATGGGGCGGGGCAGTAGCTGCCCATCAATTAGAGGGTGGCTGGAATGCAGGTGGTAAAGGGCCGAGCGTTGCGGATATAATGACCGTAGGTGCCATTGGACAACCTCGTGAAATTACAGAAACCGTTGAAGCCGGTAAATACTATCCAAACCACGAAGCGATTGATTTCTATCATCGTTATAAAGAAGATGTGGCGTTATTCGCTGAGATGGGCTTAAAAGCGTTCCGTACGTCTATTAACTGGACGCGTATTTTTCCAAAAGGTGACGAAGCAGAACCGAATGAAGAAGGTCTACAATTTTATGATGATCTTTTCGATGAGTTATTAAAGCATGATATCGAACCGGTGATTACCTTAACTCACTTTGAAATGCCGCTGCATTTGACTCATGAATATGGGGGATTTAGAAACCGTAAAGTCATTGATTTCTTTGTGAAATTCGCTGAAGTTGTATTTAACCGTTATAAAGATAAAGTAAAATATTGGATGACTTTCAATGAAATTAATAACATGATGGATTATACTAATCCAATCTTCTTATGGACGAACGTCGGGGTTCAAGTTAAAGAAGGCGAGAATCCTAAAGAAGTCATGTATACAACTGCGCATAATGTTCTTTTAGCAAGTGCAAAAGCTGTTGCGATTGGTAAAGAAATTAATCCGGATTTCGAAATTGGCGCAATGGTTTCTCATATTCCAATCTATCCAATCAATTCAGACCCTAAAAACGTGATGCTTGCTGAAGAATCAATGCGCCTACGTTACTTCTTCCCAGATGTTCAAGTAAATGGTTACTATCCAAATTATGCTCTAAAAGAATTCGAACGTGAAGGCCTGAATATTCAAATGAAAGACGGCGACGTAGATATTTTAGCTAATGGAACCGTTGATTATCTAGGGTTCAGTTACTACATGTCGAATGCGGTTGATATTAATAGCGGGCAAGGTGAAGATGAGGAAGCAAACGTTCATGGTAAGATTCCTTATCAAGTAGACAATCCGTACTTATCAGCGAGTGATTGGGGCTGGACTATTGACCCTATTGGTTTACGATATGTATTAAATCGCTTGTGGGATCGTTATCAAGTTCCTTTATTCATCGTTGAAAATGGTTTTGGAGCTGTAGACACGGTTGAAGAAGACGGCAGCATCCATGACCCAGAACGTATTAACTACTTAAAAGGCCATATCGAAGAGTTAATTAAAGCAGTCGATTATGATGGAGTGGAATTAATGGGTTACACTCCTTGGGGAATTATTGACTTAGTTTCATTCACTACCGGTGAAATGAAAAAACGTTACGGAATGATTTATGTTGACCGTGATAACGAAGGGAATGGAACTCTCGACCGTTCGAAAAAAGATTCATTTGAGTGGTACAAAAAAGTTATCGCAACAAATGGTGAAGATTTAGAAGCTTAATTTAAGAAGGCTCGAACATGGGGGGTGTTCGGGCTTTTTGTTGTCTAAATGCCCCTTTCCTTAATAGACGCCCCCTTTAGTCTATGCTACACTCAAAGAGTTGAAATTTAAGTGAAAGAGGTTATTTGATGGATTATACTCTAATTTTAATGGTTGTTGGAGCGGTCTTTTTAGGCTCACTCATGCGTGCAACCTTTGGTTTTGGGGACTCAGTTGTAAGTATGCCATTATTAGAGCTACTACCGTTTCCATTTTCCGTATCGGTGTCATTAATTGGTCTGACTGGGATGACAACTGCATTGATGTCAATTCAAAGAGGTTGGAAAGATATAGATCCAGTCGTGATTAAGAAATTAACACTCGCAACGATTATCGGGATTCCGGTTGGACTGATCCTAGTTCGCTTTGCAGAACAGTCAGTGATTAACTTGATTTTAGGGAGTATCTTAGTGATTTATTCACTGTATTCACTCACGGTCTCACCCGCGCGTCGAGAATACTTACAAGCAAAATTTGAAAATCCAAATTACTCTTATCCATTCGGATTTCTAGGCGGTATGTTAGGGAGTGCCTATAATATGAACGGTATTCCAGTGGTACTTTATGCTGCGGCCCGTGATTGGACGCCACGTCAGTTTCTAGGAACAGTTCAATCTCATTTCTTGATCTCGAGCGTATTTGTTATTTCCGGTCATGCCTTAAGTGGCTTTTGGAATTGGGATGTGGCTATTTACTTCGCCTTTTCAGTTCCAGTCGTTGCTTTAGCCATGTATATCGGAAGAGAAATTTACAACAAAATAGACACTGACAAATTTAGAACTTATATTTTTATTATGATTCTAATTCTAGGTGCAGTTAATATTGGTAATTTTATTCAAGCGGTGTAAGCAATGAGATGGAGCGTTTTTAACTAAACGGTCTATTTTTTATCGTGATTTGTGTATATGGTGTATTATATGATATAATACAACTAATGAAGATAGAAAGAAGTGAATCGAAGGGGTGAGAACATGTTAATGGAGATAGATTTATCAGCGGAAACACCGATATACCAACAAATTCGCGATCAAGTTGTGTTAGGAGTCGGCCGCGGTGATTTAAAATACGGAGAAAATTTACCAAGCGCAAGGCAACTGGCTCAAGATTTGGGCGTCAATCCAATGACGGTGAACAAGGCTTATCAAACCTTGAAGAGGGAAGGTATTATTGTAGTGGACCGTCGGGTTGGAACAAAAGTGCGAGAGAATCCAGACGATATGATTGAAAGTGAGTATTTAAACCGACTGGAAGTGACTTTGGCAGAAGGCTTAGCCAAGACGGAAGATAATCAAGCTTTTAAAGAAAAAGTCGTGTCGATGGTAGAAAATTTAATTGAAGGGAGAGAGAATCAATGATTTTAATGACGATTATTCTAATCCTAGTCTTTGTAATGATGATGAATTACGCCGTCAGTTACCAAAATTTCAACATATTTGGCCTGTCTTTTGCGCCAGAACATGCTGAAACAGATGAAGTTAAGACATTACAACGCCAGTTTAGAGTGACTCAACTAATTATAGGAGCCGTCTTTATTGGCTTGTCATTCTTGGTGAGTTTGGATCTATTCCAAGGGTTGCGAGATTTTATGTGGATACTCATATTATTTAGTTATTTTGTCTTATCTTATGTGCCAGTATCAATTTGGCAAAGAAAATTCATGGTCTTAAAGCAGGAAAAGGGTTGGATATATGAAACACAAAAACGCGTGGTCGATATCAGTGTGACCCGAGAAAAAGGAAAAGCAGCGCCTAGCAAGAAATGGGCATGGCTCATTTGGTTACTGAGTTGGGTGCCAGTAATCATGGCATGGGTCGCTCAAAGTTCAGGAAGTTTCCTTCTGCCTTTAATCCTTGTACCGCTAACGCTCATCGTGATACCCTTGTCTTATGATATGGTGATTAGCAGTAAGACGCCGTTTGTGTCCAAAGATAGTGAAGTGACCCAAGCTTACATGCGTCATTTTGAAAGAAATAATGCGGTGAGCTACTTGGAGATGAGTTTAATGGTCAATATCTTCTTTATTGCTTTCACAGCACTCATTCTCTTTAATCCATCGGATCTGTGGCTAATCCTATTATTGGGTGTGTTCTTACTAGCCATTGTTGCTTTAATGGCCCGAACAACTCAGAAAAATAAAGACCTCCAAGCAAAATTCTTTGATCAAGCGGAGTGGCAAATGCCTGAAGAAGAAGGCCAGTATAAATGGGGTGCCTACTATAATCCAAATGATTTCAGATTATTCGTCCCTAAACGTATATCCGGAATGGGTACGACAATTAATGTCGCTCATCCATCTGGAAAGGTCATCATGGCGATCCTCGGAATCTTAGTCGTCGGTATTATTGGGCTCGTTCTGATGATGAGTCTGTCAGAATATGATGTTTCAATCCAAGCAGATACGGTTGCCGTCGAAGCACCGATGTACGGACTTGAAGTGGCCTATGACCAAATCGAATCGATTGAATTAAATGAAGGTCCGTTAGAAGGCTCACGCACAAATGGTTTTGGTGGAATGGAGAAACGCTTTGGTCATTTTAACTTAGAGGGTTACGGACCAGTAGAACTCTTCATCTATGACAGTCATCCTTACCATATCGATATTCAGTTAAGTGGTGGGGAGTCACCAGGGTGGTTGATCTTTAACCAAACGACGCAAGCAGAGACTGAAGCCGTGTATCAAGCATTAGTAGAACAATGGGAAATGAATCAGTAGTAAAACGAACCAAGCACTTAAAGGTGTTTGGTTTATTTTTTTAGATGTGTTTAATGCGCATTCGAATTGAAAAGGACTGCAGATTTAATCAAAAAAATACACATTAGGACGTAAAACCGAAATATTCCGGCATAAGTTATAAATTTTATTTATTCAACAGATTGAAATGACTTTCATTAATATGTATAATATGTGTATTAAATCACAAAGGGGTTAAAGTATGAAGTTCGTTTGTAAGATAATGAAGTCAGTATTGATTATGTGTTTAGTATTAAGCAGTATAGTAGGTAGTTTGAACGTTAGTGCACAAGATAGCGAAACAGATGCAGAAACTGGAGCATCGGAAGTCACAGCAGACTTTACACACCCAGATGATTTAGCAGAATCATATGATGTCATAGTTATTGGTGCTGGTGGAGGAGGAATGGCTGCAGCAATTGCTGCCAAAGATGCTGGATCAAATGTGGCCATATTCGAAAAAATGCCAATATTAGGTGGAAATACTCTGAAATCATCAGCTGGAATGAATGCATCTGAATCTAAGTTCCAAGAAGCTGAAGGTATAGAAGATTCAAATGAATTGTTTTTTGAAGAGACAATGGCAGGCGGACACGATACAAACGATGAAGAGTTAGTTCATTATTTAGTAGATAATTCTGCTTCAGCAATAGAGTGGTTAGACTCTATGGGTATCACTTTAAGTAGTATTACCACTACAGGTGGTATGAGTGTACCAAGAGCTCATCGTCCTGAAGCTGGATCAGCAATTGGAGGATATCTAGTGGACGGCTTACAACGAAATGTATTTGAACGTGAAATTCCAACTTTCGTAAATGCCAATGTCACTGAAATACTAGAAGAAGACGGAGTAGTCACTGGTGTCCAAGTTAATATTGAAGGTAATGAACATCAAGTGAATGCAAAAGCTGTAATTATTGCAACGGGTGGTTTTGGCGGTAACTTAGAAATGGTTACAGATAATAATCCGGATTTAGAAGGATTTGTTACGACAAATCACGAAGGAGCGACCGGAGATGGCTTAGTAATGGCCCAAGAAGTTGGAGCTCAGTTAGTAGATATGGATCAAATACAAATTCACCCAACAGTTGAGCAAGAGACATCATATTTAATTACTGAAGCTGTACGAGGTGAAGGTGCTATTTTGGTTAATAAAGAGGGCGAGAGATTTTTTAATGAATTAGATACACGTGATGCAGTGTCACAAGCAATCTTATCTCAAACAGATTCATCTGCTTACGTAATTTTCGACCAAGCACTAAGAGGGCGAGTGAAAGCCATAGATCAGTATGAAAAAATGGGCTTGGTTAAAGTTGGAGATACTATTGAGGAATTAGCTACTACTATAGAATTGGATCCAGAAGTATTGAGTCAAACTCTATCGATTTGGAATGATAGTGTAGCAAACGGAACTGATGACAACTTTGCAAGAACAACGGGTATGGAGATTGCATTAGAAGAAGCGCCTTTTTACGCAATAAAAATTGCGCCAGGAATTCACCATACAATGGGCGGGTTAAAAATTAACACAAACGCTCAAGTATTAAACGAAGCTGATGAAGCAATTACTGGTTTATATGCAGCTGGTGAAGCAAGTGGTGGTGTTCACGGATCAAATCGCATTGGCGGAAATGCTATAGCTGATATAATTATCTTTGGTCGCCAAGCAGGAGAGCAGAGTGCGTTATTTGTAAACTAAAATCCAATCTATAAAACTTAACAAGGGGCTGACAATGATTAACTGTCAGCCCCCTTGTTTATTTGCAATTGACTCATACAAATTATTCAGTTGGTACTTCCCCATATTCACTCAATGCAGTGGTAATAGCATTTCCTTCGTCATCAAAGATATATTCAGAAGCGATTTCACCAATTTCAGGGGCGTAGTAGTATCGTTGCACTTCACCTTCTGGCATAACCGATTCAATCACTAAGACATCATGATACATTTCACCCTCAACTTCATGTTCAGCGAGAATATCCGTGACTGTATACTCTTGCTCATCGCGGTAACCTCTTGTGAATGTGTCTCCAACTGCTAACTCAGCTGGGAAGAATGCCGCGACTTGCTCATCTAGGGAGTCTTCGTGATAACGGAAGTCTTCACCTTCGTATGAGTTTGGATAGTAAGCTAATTCGATAACACCATCCTCAGTCAACTGATAGACATAAGAGACTGTATTACCAGCAGTGGCATGACTTACTTGGTAAATCCCGTCTTCATCAGGTTCATGATCTAAAGTTAAGGTAAAAGGCGCAAATTCCATGCCTACTCCTATGTGATCATAATAGGGATAGAACAAACCAGGTGCGTAGTTGCTAGTATCAACACTTTCAGTTGCTTCTTCAGCGGTTACTGCAGAGCGAAAGCCGGCAAATAGTACCGCAGCGAATAGAATGGACGCTAGAATACGTTTGAGTGCGTTGTTTTCCATATTTGAATCCCTCTTTCTAAAATGCGCTCGAATTTGAAATTGCCACAATTCTTTGACACATCTCTCCTCCTTTTAACTAAATTCTACTATAAACAAGTCACTATCTAAAATAATATCCATTTTATAGAAATATTAACCCTCTCTAAAGTAAGCGCATTCATTATGTGTTATAATAAATATATAAGACATACAGGAGGTGTGTAAAATGTTACAAGAGTATCAACGCATATTAGTTGCGACAGATGGATCTGAAGGCGCTGAGTTGGCTTTGAATAAAGCCGTAGCAATTGCAGAACGGAATAATGCCAAACTATTTATTTTACATGTATTAGATACACGAGCAATCCAAGCAACATCAAATTCAGATATTCATTTTAGGGATGCATTAAGAGACCTAGGCAACCGGGTGATGAGTGATGCGAAGGATTTAGCGATAGAGCGTGGCTTAACAGATGTTGAGACAATCCTTGAGATGGGATCTCCAAAATATGTCATTGCTGAAGATATTCCAAAACGCGAGAATATTGATTTAATTGTTATGGGTGCGAGAGGTATGGGTGCTGTAGAAAGATTCTTTATGGGATCTGTATCGGAAAATGTTATTCGTCATGCATCGTGTGACGTATTAGTAGTAAGACCAAAAGAGCGCGAATAAATTGACCCATGTTATTGAGAAAGGATTTAAACAGTGTATTTAAATAGTCAATAATGCCTACTAGATCAGAAGATTTAGTAGACATTTTTTTGAAATGTAATAGCGCTTATAATCGAATCAGTTGCATATTTACCTCCAATTGTATTAACCTTAAAGAACAGATATAAAACTAAATTTTAAGGAGCTATATATGTTTTCAATAAATGGGAAAGAATTTATATGGAAGGCGTTAATGTCTTTAATTGGTATTACCCTCATCAGTTTTGGGGCTGCATTGAGCCAAACAATGAATATGGGCTTGGATCCATTCACTGCGATTAACACAGGTGCGAGTGAGTTACTTGGCTTTACTTTGGGGAATTATCAGTTATTTGTCAATGCTGCGATTTTGGCAATTATTTTGTTTTTTGACCGGAAGATTATTGGCTGGGGGACGATTTTTAACTTAGTGCTTGTTGGTTACATGATTGAATTCTTTATCAGCATGTTAGAGTCATTCATAGACCCAACTCAATTAGCCTTTATCGTTCAGCTTTTAATTACAGTTGTCGCAATTTTAATCTTTACTTTCGGTGTCGCGTTATATATGGACGCTGATCTTGGGGTATCACCCTATGATGCGATTGCGCCAGTCATCACGGACCGCGTTTCAGCGAGTTACAAAACTGTCAGAATGATTCAAGATATTGTTGTTGTAATAACTGCTTGGATTCTTGGGGGTCCAGTTGGCGTTTCAACCTTCATCACTGGTTTCATGGCTGGTCCGTTGATTGATTTCTTTTCAAACCGTTTCACAAGTAAACTATCCGATAAAGTCGAAGAAAAAGCATAAAAATAAGACGCCTACCTCAGGCGTCTTTTACTTTTAAGAAAATATATCATCAGCAATTTCTGACTCAACGTGAACCATTGTATTCATCTATGATGATTCACTCATTGGAATTGGATGACCGGCTTCATGTAAAGCATCGGTGAATAGATTGTAATAGCTTCCCTCGACATCAATCGCATCATCAGGGTCATTAACCCAAATTCGTACTCATTCACTACGCCCTGCAAAGCCAATTTTATTCTGTTTCCCTTACATTCATTTTTAAGTCAACTTTAATAGGCATTTCAAAATACACGCGTAAGCAAGTGTTCGCTGTGTCCTACCTCTTTAATTTCAGTTTATGTTAGAATGAAAATAAAGAGGTGAGACAAATTAAAAATCTAAATTCAATTACAAGAGGTTTCAGTGCTGTTATCATCATTGGAGCATTTATTGCTCAAATGAATGACCTCATATCAAGGCATATCTTCACTTCGCTACTACTTTTAGCTGTTTCAATCCCACAGCTGTATACTGCCTGGGAAATTTATTATAAAAATGACAAAAAATGGAACCTCACATCAATTGCGATGACCATTCTAGGAGTTTTCTGTATTATATCAGCAATAAGTATCTATATTATAGGATAAATAGTCTTGCGGTTCATCGTGACTCAGCGCGATGGACCGCAAATTCGTTTCCGTAGCGTCGTACTGGCTCACGACGCACTGCAAATCAAAATGCGTAGCGTCGCGCCACCCCACGACGCCCCGCAAACAAAAAACCACTTCAAATCCGAAATTTGAAGTGGTTTTTCTCTATTATTTTGTCGCGCGCAATAAAAAACGCGAACTATTCTGATCTTCAAAGAATAGATCTGCTTCTACATTCGAAAAACCCGCTCCTTGAACTTCTTCAGCCAACTGATTCATGTCAAAGCCGTGTCCATGACCTTGTTTACCCTTTTTAATTAATAATAATTGGCCGTCTTCATTCAACTGTTCAATTAGTGACGCTAACAATGCTTGGTAATTAGGAATGTGGTGCAAGAGAAGTGACATAATAATCGTATCGACTTTTTCAGGGAGTTGAATATCTTTTTCAAAATCTATCAAGCGGACAGAGGCAATGTGTGCGGATGTCTTCAATCGCGAGTGAAGACATCTTCATATTATTAGGTGAGTCGTAGTGCGAGACCAGTTGGTTAATAATTAATCCAACATTAGCCTAATGCTAATGTCTTGCGTGCGCTTCTTTTAAAATGTCTCCGATTGCCTTCTGCGCCAAAACTACCTGCATCTTAACTTCAGCCTCAGAAATTGCATTTTCGATTAAACATTCATGATGATGCGTACTTTCATGAGTCATCGTACAATTTAACATAGCTTCTTGTCGCTCGACCGCTTGAATAATATCTAAAAATGTACATGAATCAGGCGAACCAAGTAATTGGTAGCCACCGTTAACCCCAGGCGTTGATGTAATGAGCCCAGCTTTAGATAACTTTGTCAAAAACTTAGATAAATAGCTCGGCGACAGATGTTGGCGACTAGCCAAATCTTCAACCCGAACCGCTTCACGATCCGATTACATAGCTAAATGAACCATCGAATGCAGGGCGTAATTCGTTGCTTTTGAATATTTCATAACATGGCCTCCTTAATTAAAGACTCAATTTGTCTGGAATTGAACAGAAAGGAACTCAAACACAAAAGCAAGAAAAAAATAACAGGAACTATAAAAATAGTCCCTGCAAAATTATAAATCCTCACTAAACTCAAGTGTAAACTTAACTTGTAATCAGTTAGGAATAGCTTATCATTATTGAAAGTGCGCCTTATATTTAATGCGTTATAAACTTGACAGAGTGTTATTAATTACACTTATGATTTACTTCTGAATGTTACCAATTTAGATGTGTTTATCATACAAACTTCGTTATTCTGATTGGTTACTGTTGATTCCAAAACAACAATACCTTGGTCGGGTTTGGATTGTGAATATGTAATATCTTTAATAACACTTGTTGTACTAAGAGTATCACCGGGATGTACTGGGTTTGGCCAAGATAATTCTACACCGGCACCAATCATTCCAGAAGCTAGTGGAATACTATCTACAAGTACACGCATTGTTGCAGCAGCTGTATGCCAGCCACTAGCACTTAATGTATTAAAAAATGTATCTTTCGCTAAATCTTCATCGATATGAAAATCTTGGGGATCGTATTGTTTAGCAAATGTGATAATATCATTCTTACTTAATGTAAACTCTTCACTTTTAAAAGTATCCCCAATGTTTAAATCTTCAAGATATAATGCTTTTTTTGTCATTTGATTTTCTCCTTTTTTAGAATTATTATTCAGAATCAGTATACGGTCTTGTATCTCTAATGAAGTTAAATAATATATCAGAGCTTTCAGTTTCGACTTCTTTTTTCAGTCGAGCTAATACCATATCATATTTTACTGGCTGTTCGAACTTTTTAACAATAATATGCTTATTAGTAATTATATTTGGTCTTGTTCCAGGTAATATTGTGATACCTTCTGTCAAATGAGCAGTATCCACCAAATGTTCCCAAACCGGTGAGGTGGTGAATATTCGATTCTCTAATCCTTCGAGGTTCAATTTTTTTTCTAATGTTTGATATGTGTTAAATTGTTCGGGTAAACTGATTATTGGATACCCTTTCAAATCATTCCATGAAATTAGATTTTTATCTTTATATGGATGGTTTTTTGTCATAAAGGCCATTAATTCATCAGAACCAATATAAACAGTGTCAGTTTTTTGTAATAAATCCTCGGAAGGATTTAAGATTAATGCGAAATCTAGTAACCCTTTTTTGAACATGTGATGTATTTCTGGCATGGGTTTATCAATAACTTTAACATGTATAGAAGGATGAGCAATTGCAAATTCAGTAAATACATTCATAAACAGCATTTTTAAATAGGATGCAGTTAAGCCAAAAGTGAGCTCTTCTACTTGATTTCCTGCGATAGTCTTTAAGTACTTCTTCATTTCTTTATATTGTTCTAAAATACCTTTTGAATAAGAATAAATAGCTTTTCCAAATTTCGTTAAACCAATAATCCGTTTATTTGAACTCCGTTCAAAAATTTTTACCTGATTATTATGTTCATAGTTAATCACAAATTGGCTAATAGCCGATTGAGTAACAAAGTTTTTTTCTGCGGCTTCTGTAATACTGAAATTATTTTCAATAATATCAACTAAATATTTCATTTGAATTAGATCAATATGCATTTCATCCATTTTAATCACTCCAGTCTTATTAATAACAATACTCGTAATATATTTAATTATCAACTATATTATCTTTTTTAATTACTAACAACTATTGGTTTTTTGGAATCAATTTAATAAATAGCTGTAGTAACAATAAATTGAAGATATATTATTTCAAGTAATGGTGACATTATTAATGCTAATTTGTAAGCGATATCAACATTAGGTAAGCTTATGTTAAAGCTTCAAGTAAGCGCTAAATTATAAGGGGGAGAAAAAATGGCTACAAAGCAAGAAAAATTACAAAAATTATTTCCTGAGGACTTGTTCTTACATAGTGACAATTTAAATGAAGGGGAAGTGGATGTGCTCGTTGAATTAGAAGCAGCGATGGAAAAACACATTAGACCACTTTTGACTGAATATACAGAAAAAGCGGAATTTCCAACTGAAGCCTTTAAAAAAGTTACTGATGAAGTACAGTTTTTTTCTGATGAAAGATTATTTTCTGACGATGATGAAGAACAGTATTTACCTTCTCAATATTATTTAATGTTTTTATACCAATTACTTGCAAGTATCGATACTAGTATTGCGACATTTGTCGGCGTGCACGCTGGTTTAGGTTATTATTCATTCCTTTTAGGTGGAAGTGAAGAACAGAAGAAAGAATGGTTACCCAAATTACAAAAATTTGAGTTGCAGACTTGTTTTGGATTAACCGAACCAGATCATGGTTCTGATATTGCTGGAGGATTAGAGACAACAGCAACGAAAAAAGGCGATAAATGGATTATTAACGGAGAAAAACGTTGGATTGGTGGAGCAGGAACAGCTGATCTATTACCAATTTATGCCCGAGATACTGAAGATGGAAAAATCAAATGCTTTATTATAGAAAAGGGTCAACCAGGTCTACGTGTCGATAAGATTGAAAACAAAATTGCTCTTCGTATGGTTCAAAATGGTCACATTTATCTTGAGAATGTTGAAGTGAGTGAAAAAAATCGTTTACCAAAAATAAATGGATTTAAAGATGTTGCTCAGATCTTATATGTTACAAGATCTATGGTTGCAGTCATTGCAACTGGATTAACAATTGGAGCATATCGTTCAGCTTTAGAATATACAACTAATCGTAAACAATTTGGTAAAAGTATTGCATCTTATCAATTAATTCAAGAAAAACTTTCAAGAATTATTAGCAATATTTCCTCTCAAATTTCATTAAATGCTAGTATTACTGATTTACAAAGCAAAGGAGAATTTGATGAAGTTCGTGCTTCGATTGGAAAATTACAAAATTCTTTATTAATGCGTCAATCAGTTTCTTATGCGCGAGAAATCTGTGGTGGAAACGGAATTGTGTTAGATTACAATACTGCAAGATTCTTCCAAGATGCAGAAGCCATCCACACTTACGAAGGTACTCATGAAGTCAATTCGTTAGTTATTGGACGATCTTTAACAGGTAAGAGTGCTTTTGTATAAAAACAACTAAATTTCAGAAAGAGGGATTTTATGTCAAATGTCAAAGAACTTTACAATCAACGATTAATTTCAATGGAAAAGGCTGCTGAAATTGTGCAATCTGGCGATAATATCGTAGCAAATCCAGTTGTCGGTTACCCAAGTGAATTGTCTGATGCAATTACTGACAGATACCAAGAATTAGAAGATGTATCCATCTATTCATTGTTCGCTTTGAAACCTTATCCTTTTCTAACTGACGAGAAAGTAGCAGAAAAGATTAATTATGAAACTATGTTTATGGGACCTTTTGAACGTAAACTATATGGCAATGGTTTGTTCCGTGTTAACTCAGTAAACTTTTCTGATTTGTCTAGTTACATAAAAAACACAGTAAAACCTGATATATTTATTGCACAAACCTCACCCATGGATGAAGATGGATTCATGAATCTTGGAATGCTAGGAGTAGCATATGGACGTGAAGCCATAGACGTGGCTGAAAAAGTTATTATTCAGGTCAATAAAGAAGTGCAACCTGTTAATAAAAATTTACCAAAAGAAATGGGATCAGATCATTTAATCCACATTAGTGAAGTAGATTATATTGTCGAAGCAGATGCTCCTGTATTAACCATACCTGCAGCACAACCAACAGAAATAGAAGAGCAGATTGCAAATCATATTGTTCCACTAATAAAAGAAAATTCTATTTTACAAGTAGGATATGGCGGGTTAACGAATGCAGTTAGTTACGGATTAATTGGAAAAGTAACTGGACTGGGTGCTCATACAGAAATGATTACTGAGTCGATCATGGAGTTACAAAAACAAGGCGTTATTACACGTGAAATTGTAGGAGGATTCTCACTAGGAACACAAGACTTATATGATTGGACAACAGCAACAGATTCTGTACACATTAAACCATTAAGTTTAGTAAATAAAGCTTCAGTTATTTCAGAGTATGATAACTTTGTATCAATTAATGCGACTTTAGCTGTAGATTTAACAGGACAAATTGCATCAGAAGCTATCGGAACTCGTCAAGTTAGTTCGACTGGGGGAGCAGGGGATTTTGTTCGTGGAGCCACACACTCTAAAGGTGGACAAAGTTTTGTATGTCTACCATCATCTTATGTTAATAAGAAAACTGGTGAACGAGAATCCAATATTAAATTCTCACTAAAATCTGCGACACCTGTGACTGTTCCGAGACAGGATATAATGAATATTGTTACAGAGTACGGGGTTGCAGATTTATGGTGTCAATCAATTCCAGAACGTGCAAAAAGATTAATAGAGATTGCTCATCCGGATTTCAGAGAAGAGTTAACTCAACAGGCAAGAGAAGCTGGGTATATTAATTAATAAATGGAGGATATAGAATGACTATAAGAAAAGCAACAATCTTGGGTGCAGGTAATATGGGAAGTCAAATTGCTTCCCTATTAGTAAATGCCGGACTACAAGTTAAAATGTTAGACATCGTCATTGACGATAATGAACCAAATAAATTATCAAGAGCTGCTTATGATCGCATCACAGATAAACGTAAGGGACAATTATTTTCAGATAAATTTGTTGGAAATCTATCCTATGGAAACTTTGAAACAGATTTAAAAGATGAGTCAGATTCAGACCTTTTTATTGAAGCAGTTTCAGAGGAACTAGAAATTAAACATGATTTATGGACTAAAGTTGGGAAAGTAGCGAAGGAAGATGCAATTTTAACATCGAATACATCTGGTATTCCTATACATGAAGTTGCTTCTGTTCTAAAACCGGAACAACAAGAACGTTTCTTGGGATTCCATTTCTTTAACCCTCCACGTCATATGAAATTGATTGAAATCATCCCTCATAGTGGAACGAAGGAAGATGTAGTTTCTGAACTAAGAGACTTTACGATTAATACTCTAGGTAAAGGTGTAGTGGTAGCAAACGATGTAAATGGATTCGTTGGAAACCGTGTAGGCGTATATTCTATGATGGATATTATAAATCGTGCGGAAAAAGAAGGAATATCAATTTCTGAAGTCGATGCTATCACAGGACCAGTTATTGGACGACCTAAGACTGCAACTTACAGATTAGCAGACTTAGTTGGTGTAGATATTGCTTATCACGTAGCTACAGGCATGAGAGAAGATCCGGCAGAGGAAGAGTACTTCGTAGTTCCTAAGTCTATTGAAAAGTTAATGGAATTAGGAAATTTAGGAAATAAAACAAAACAAGGATTTTATAAACGGGAAGGAAAAAAAGAATTTTTAACTTTTAATTCTGATACTGAGGATTATAGTGCAGCAAAAGAAGTTAATTTACCAATTTTAGATGAGTTAGGACGAAATCTATCTAAAAACTTCCAAACTATCTTTAATGCAGAAGATAAAACTGGAAAATTCTTATGGACCACACTTTCAAATCTTTTATATTATTCAGCAATAAATGTTCCAAAAGCAACAGATGACTACAAAAATATTGATCGAGCGTTAATTTGGGGGTTCGGTTGGAAAGTTGGACCATTCCAAATTTGGGATATGATTGGTTTTGAAGAGGTGAAAAATAAACTTCGAGAAGAACATGGAGAATTGCCAGAGTGGGTTGAGAAACGTACTAACAAATTTTATGACGAAAATGAATCATTAGTTCAAGTTAAATCACTAAATGATTATGTATCTGAAACAATTTGGGAGAAAGAAAAAATATCAGACTTACAAGCAACTTCAGATAATATATTAATTTATACTATGAGAACTCCAAATAATACAATCACTGCAGAATTTTCAGATGACTTGCAAAAAGCAGTAAATTACTTAGAAACTAGTGATTATCGTGCAATGGTTATTCAATCTGAAGGGAAAAATTTCTGTGTTGGCGCGAATTTAGCAGATATCGCTACTGAAATTAGAGAAGGTCGCGCAAAAGAATCAGTAAGTCAAATAGTCGACTCCTTACATCAAGCTGTATCAGCGGTTAAATATAGTAACAAACCAATTGTTACAGCAGTAAAAGGGCAAGCATTAGGAGGAGGAGCAGAATTGTTACTCCATTCTCCATATGTTGTGGCAGCCACTGAGACTTATATTGGTCTTGTAGAGGCAGGTGTTGGTCTCGTTCCATCAGGGGGCGGACTAAGTGAATTAGCAGAACGTATCTATGTACAAAATCTAGAGCGTGCTGATGAGATTCGACTATTGAAGAAAGCATTTATGGGAGTTGCAACAGCTAAAGTATCAAAAAATGCTTATGATGCTATAGCAATGGGTTACTTACGTGATACAGACATGATCGTTGCAAATGAAGACTTAGTTTTAGAAGCGGCGATTAAAAAAGCAGATTTAGAAGCATCGTACAATTATATTCCACAAGCACCAAAGAGATTTTCAGTAGAAGGTACAAACTTCTATGCAATTGCTTTAGCACAATTAGATGCAATGATTGTCGGGAATTTTGCTTCTGAATATGATGCTGAAATTGGTAAACACATTGCATCAATCTTATCTGGAGGCAGAGTGCCATTAAACACATTAGCTAACAAAGAATATTTAATGTCGCTTGAAAAAGAAGCATTTATTGAGCTTTGTAATAACCAGAAGACATTAGACCGTATGGAGCATATGCTTAAAACGAAGAAACCATTACGCAACTAAAAGGAGAGATAAAAATATGCAACAAGATGTTTACGTAGTAGCCTATGGACGTTCAGCAGTAGGTAAAGGGAGCCCAAAAGGGTCTCTTTACCATTCTCGTCCAGATGACATTGCTGCAGAAGTACTAAGAGGAACTCTTGACCGAGTTGGTGGCGATTTTAGTGAAGATTTAATTGAGGATCTGATTGTCGGTTGTGCATTTCCAGAAGGAATACAAGGTTTTAATATTGCTCGAACAATCGCTTTACGTGCAGGACTGCCATTATCAGTACCTGGATTAACAGTGAATCGTTGGTGTTCATCAGGACTTCAATCTATTTCTGAGGCAGCAAATGCAATTGCAAATGGACAAATGGAGATCGTAGCTGCCGGTGGAGTAGAATTAATGAGTACAACACCAATTGGTGGTTCAGAGGCAACGAGTAATTTATATCTAGAAGAAAATGGCGGAAGTACATCAATTCCGATGGGTGTAACGGCAGAAAACGTCGCAGAAGAATTTAAGATATCAGCTCAAGAACAGAATGAATTTGCTGTTGAAAGTCATATGCGTGCCAAAGCCGCTCAAGAAGCAGGACGATTCGATGATGAGATTATCCCAGTTCATGCGAATAAAGTATCGTATGATGATAGAGGATTCCCATCTGTAGAAGAATTTGTATTTGACACAGATGAAGGTATTCGTCCGAATTCTACAGTTGAGAAGTTAAACTCACTACCAACAATATTTAAAGCAGGTGGTTCGGTAACTGCTGGAAACGCATCTCAAGTATCAGATGGAGCGGGATTTGTTGTGTTAATGTCAGCTAAAAAAGTAGAGGAATTAGGAGTAAAACCAATTGCTAAATTTTTAGGATTCAAAGCGGTTGGTTTAGATCCAAGAATTATGGGAATGGGCCCTGCCTACGCAATCCCAGAAGTATTAGAATTAGTGGATTTAAATATTGAAGATATTGATTTAATTGAATTAAATGAGGCTTTCGCTTCGCAAGCTATTGCTTCGATTAAAGAGTTAGGGTTAAATACGGATATCGTTAATGTTAATGGTGGAGCAATAGCTTTAGGGCATCCATTAGGTGCGACTGGTGCGATTCTGACTGCACGTTTATTAAATGAGATGTCACGACGACCAGATTCAAAATATGGTATGGTTTCTATGTGTATAGGTAACGGTATGGGTGCTGCAGGTGTATTTGAGTTCTTACATTAGAATAAGTAAAGGAGAATATAAAATATGTTTGAAGCAATACTTTATGAAGTAAAGGATAATATAGCGTTTATTACATTTAACCGTCCAGAGCAAGGAAATGCATTCTCTGAAACT
Organism: Ruoffia halotolerans; assembly: GCF_014049385.1. Classification (GTDB taxonomy): domain Bacteria; phylum Bacillota; class Bacilli; order Lactobacillales; family Aerococcaceae; genus Ruoffia; species Ruoffia halotolerans. The sequence goes on from NZ_JACAOA010000002.1 coordinate 72,753, forward strand.
TCATTTAGAGAAATCCCTGAAGCTTTATCTAAAGCAAATGAAGATACATCCGTTAGGGCAATCGTTTTAACAGGTAAAGGGAAATTATTCTGTGGTGGTGGTGATGTGAATCAGTTTAAAGAAATCTTAGATGATCCAAATTCGGAAGGATTACCAAATCATCTTGTAGATGCAACAGGACAATTAAGTATTGCAATCAGAAATTGTCCGAAACCGATTATTTCATCAATTAATGGAGCTGCTGCTGGAGCAGGGCTAGGGGTGGCATTAGCCAGTGATTTTCGAATTATGGAAGAATCAAGTACATTAATTACATCATTTATCTTTATGGGATTCCCCGGGGATACGGCAACTTCCTATTATCTGCAAAAAATATTAGGTACAGCCAAAACGAATGAAATGATGATGTTATCACCGAAAGTGAAAGGTAAAGAAGCAAAAGAGTTAGGTTTATCAACACTTACAGTTGAGGATGGAACTTTAGAAGAGGCAACAAAACAATTCGCTCAAAAAGTAGCTTCGTTACCTACAAAAGCATTAGCTCAGCATAAAAAAATTCTAAATGAGTTTTTCTATAAAGATTTATCAGAATTTACTTCTCTCGAAACGAAAAATATGGTTGAGGCAAGTAAAACAGATGACCATGCCGAGGCCGTAGTAGCTTTTCTTGAAAAACGTCAAGCTAATTTTACTGGAAGATAATCAAAAAAACTTTAAAATATACTTCGCTGTCAGAAGAAAACTCCTTTAATATTTTATGAATTAGATCACAAAATCGGTCTATTGTATTATCAAATTAAACTAATGAAATAGCACCACTCATTATTTCTATATTAAGCGTCTTAAAAATGCTAAAAATAGAAATTATGAAGTAGTGCTATTTTTTATTATTATAAATCCTCACTAAACTCCAGTGCTTTTTCGGTGAAATAAGTCATTTCCTTAGCTAAATTCCCGCGCAAATCAGAAACCGAAGCCAGGAGCAGTTTCTTATCTTCCACAACTAACTTCCCATCAACAAAGACATGGCTCACATTCGATGCATTCGCAGAGTAAACCAAAGCACTATAAACATCGAAGATTGGGAACATATTCACCGAATCAGTTTCAACTAAGACAATATCTGCCTTTTTCCCAACTTCAATCGACCCGATTGAATCTGACATCCCGATTGCTTCAGCCCCACCTAGAGTCGCTAAGCGAACAATCTCTCGTGCAGGGAAGGCAGCGCGGTTTCCAGTATGCGTCTTATGAAAATTCGCCACCATACGCATTTGTGTGAATAAATCGAGCGTGTTGCCACTACTAGGACCATCCGTTCCCAAACCGACAGCTAAACCCGCCTCCAACATTGAAGAAAGTGGTGCCACACCTTTAGCTGATTTCGTATTCGCACCAATACAATGAGCGACTGAAACTTGTTTTTCTTTCATTAAGGCGATATCCGAATCAGTCACGAATATACAATGAGCAGCCAAGGTTTTCTCATCCAATACGCCAAGCTGACTTAAATATTCAACGGGTGTTTGACCATACTCTTCATAGTATTTATCCATCTCAAAGGTCATTTCACTCAAATGAATTGAGAAAGGAATATTATATTTGCGAGCCAATTCACTCGCCGCAAGGAGAGATTCATCCGTATTTGTGTAAGGCGCGTGGGGCGCAACCGCCGGCGTAATGCGGTCATGATTTAACCAACGCGGAATAAAGGCTTCACTATATTCCAACCCACCGAATTCAACTTCACTGTCTGGACTTTTATCAATGATAGACTCGCCCAAAATCGCGCGAGCATGCATTTCATCCGTTGCTACTGCAATCTTTTCTTCAAAATAATACATATCAAAAAAAGTTGTCACGCCAGCAAGTTGCATTTCTGCAATGGCATATTTAGCACTGTGGTAGGCTAATTCCTTCGTCATGCATTCATGCTCTAAAGGAAATAAGAAGCGCGTTAACCGGTCGGGTGTGTCGTCTCCAAGCGATCTAAAAGGAATCATGCCTACATGCGTGTGCGTATTCACCATACCTGGCATGGCTATGGCACCATTTCCGTCAATCACTGTATCGAAATCCGCCTCAGAAGGAGCTTGACTAGTGTCGCCAAAGCCCACAATTTGCGTACCGGCAATCGTTAAAAAGGCGTCTTCGAATTGTGTAAATTGTGCGTCCATGGTAATTAAATGAATGTTTTTGATTAATGTTTTCATCCTTAATCCTCCATTAATGGAATCAGTTGATGTGTATGTACATCCATCATACCAAAGTCTGTGATTTTAATTTGAGGCGACACTGGAAGGGATAGCGTAGAAAAAGACATAATTTCATTTGTATTGTCGTACCCTAAATTAACCATGGCTTGACGGACCGCTTTTAAATCGCGACCAATCTCAGGTAGGGCTTTATCACTTAAGATCCCGCCAATCGGCAGGGGACAAGTTGCGACAACTTCTCCGTCTTGCGAAACAACATAAGCCCCGTTCAGACTTAAAACTTCGCGTTGAGCCTGTAAAATATCTTCACTCGACGTTCCCATGACCATTAAATTATGATGATCATGTGCCCAAGTCGTTGCGACAGCACCTTTGTCACTCAATGCGCCTTCTACGAGCCCATAACCAACTTGCCTATTTTTCCCATATCGTTCTTGAACAATAATTAACGACAAGCCGCTAGCTTCCCAATCCAAATAGCCATTCTTCACTTTAACCGGTCGCTTCACATGTTCGGTAAAGGTCCCGACAGATTGAATTTGAATCACATTACACATCACTTCGGATACATCACGACTCACTGGAATCCGCAAATCATCGAGGGTGAGTTCAGCACAGTTAACCGACGAATAGAAGTGGCTTGGAAAGTCTAAAGCCTCTTGATCAAAAGCCAAGGCATCACCGGATCGATGAACTAAACGGCCATCTTTATAGACGCAATCAATAGCGAAAGATTCTAAATCATTCAACAGAATAAAGTCCGCTTTTAACCCACTCGCAATGGCACCACGGTCTTGAAAGCCCATTCGGCGCGCCGGTGTGTATGTACTCATATAAATGGCATCGACCGGGTCTAAGCCTTCCTGAATACCAAGACGCAAGTTGGCGTTCAAATGACCCTCTATTAAGTTATCAGGCATAATATCATCAGTAATTAAAGCGACATGTTCAAAGAGCTGATGTTCATTAATTACCGCAATATTCTCTTTTGTTAGTGATTTCTTTTGTAACTCTATAAAAATCCCACTCCCAATCTTTTCTAGAATCGATTCAGGGGATTGGTGGGTATGGTCAGCGTTTAAACCGGCATACATAAACTTAGCTAAGTCCTCACCCTCAACGCGGGGAATGTGGCCTTCGAGAGGCATGAAAGGTTTGTTTGTCTGTACTGTTTGTAGAATATTTCGGATCAGTGAATCCGGCTCTGAAGTGATGCCTTTAAAGTTCATGGCTTCGCCTAAAGCAATTACTTTCGGATGTTCCAATAACTCCGTCACTTCAGCGGTACCAATGATTCCACCAGTTGTTTCGCGTTCGGGAACCGTCGACGGAACCGATGAAGGAATTGCGTAGAAGATATCCATCACCGTGTCTTGTGCCATAAACGCATAGATCCCTTCAATGCCAAAGACGTTCGCAATCTCATGAGAGTCCGCAACCACAGTTGTCACTCCATGAAACAGGGCAGCTCCAGAGAAGGTTGATGGGGGAATCATCGAGCTTTCAATATGCATATGAATATCAATCAAGCCTGGAATAATAAATTTATCCGAAGCATCCACAATCTCTTTCGGATTTAAATAACGCAAATTAGTCTCTTTAATATAGTAGAAACGGTCGTTAATAATCGCGATATTTTTTCTTTCAAAGCATTTTAAGAAGGCATTAAATACTTGCCCATTTTCAATGAGTAAATCAATCAATTTATTCAATCCTTTCAAGAACAATGAGAAAAAGATGAAACTTCAGGTGACTCCCCGAAATTTCATCTTTTCAAAAGTGAGCTAAAGACTATTGGTTCATCAATTCATTCCAAGTGTTAATCCACTCGTCTAAGTTCTCGTTAACAAAAGTAAAGTCAATGGCTTTGGCGCGTTGAGCAACATCACCGTAAGTTTTATTAGCAGCTGTTTCTTCGTCTAATTCAACGTCCGCATTTGTTGGGGCTTCATTTAATGAGCTTGCTGTTTGTGTTTGTAATTCTTCACTGAGTTTCCAGTTAATGAAAGCATAAGCCGCTTCTTTATTTTCTGAAGAAGCAACGACGTTTAAAGTATTGAAGTTTGCGTAAGTTCCAGATTCAGGGACAATGAATTGCACATCTGGGTTTGCTTCAGAAATAATTGGGTAAGCAAAGTCACCGACAACGGCTGCAACAATTTCACCTGATTGGAAAAGGTTCGCTAAGTCAGATGATTTTGTATAAGTTTTTGTAATGTTTGGTTTTAAGTCAGTTAAAGCTTGGAAAGCTGCGTCACCGTTATCAGTTGTAATATCAACACCTGCGTGAGCACTTGCAACATGTAACATCGCTGGACCAAATGTTGTTGTAATATCTGGAATCGAAATCTTACCTTCTAAAGCAGGATCCCATAAATCAGACCACTCATCGATAGTCATGCCAGCCGCTTCTTCATTGTAGATAATTCCAATACTATTCATTGTATAAGGCGCTCCAGCTGTATCCACAGCATCTTGGGCACCGTCTACTAATAAAGCTAGATTCGGTACTTTTTCTTCGTCTAAAGGCTCGAACATTCCTTCAGCAACACCAGAAGCTGCGTTGTTTTGAGAGAGTTCAATGACATCAATCGTTGAGTGTGGGTTGTTTTGTAATTTTGTAAATCGTTCGCTTGAATTCCCAACTTCGTGCGTAATGTTAATACCTTCTGCTTCAGTAAATGGAGCAAAGACGTCAGATTGAATCACATCTTCTGAAATCGCAAAGGTTGAGACAATTAATTCACCGTTATCTTGAGCAGACACTGTGTCTGAAGTAGAAGCCGTGTCTGAATTACCACAAGCCGCAAGGACCATAACTGATGTTAAAGCTAATACAGATGTTTTAATAATTTTCATTATATATTCTCCTTTAAGAATGTTTTTAAACTAAAATTAATTTTTCTGGTGTTAGATAAAGAGTAACTTGATCGCCACTTTGATACAGAGTTTGTGAGTCATCATTGACAATTAACTTACCAACCGGAGTCTCCACTTCGTATTGGTAACTTTTACCTAAGAATGTCCGAACTAAGATCTTACCAACAATTGTATTCTCTTCTGAAATTACTTGGGCAATGATTTGAATATCATCTGGGCGAATCGTCGCCTTCACTTCTGCACGGTCTAAGTCCGCTTGAGTTGTATGAATCGCTGTCCCATTATCAGTAATGTAAGCGCCACTTGCTTGTTTCGTTAGATTAATAAAATTCTCAAAGCCAATAAAACGAGCAACAAATTCAGTTTTAGGGTGATTATAAATTTCTTCTGGTGTTGCATATTGTTCAATGACACCTTGATTCATCACGGCAACTTTATCTGAGATTGAGAAACACTCTTCTTGATCATGGGTTACAAAGACAGTTGTAATACCTAATTGTCTTTGAATTCGTTTGATTTCCATACGCATAGAGACACGTAATTTAGCGTCTAAGTTACTTAAAGGCTCATCTAGTAATAATAACTTCGGCTCAATAACTAAAGCGCGAGCTAAGGCAACCCGTTGTCTTTGCCCACCAGATAACTGTTTAGGATAACGGTCAGCAAAGTCAGCTAAGCCAGTCACTTCAAGCATGGCAGTGACTTTTTCTTTAATCGTCTGTTTGTCTACTTTTTGCATTTTTAAACCGAAGGCCACATTTTCAAAAATCGTTAAATGCGGGAACAGGGCGTAAGACTGGAAGACCATTCCGAATTGGCGTTTATGTACGGGTGTAGCAGTCAAATCTTCGTTATCCACTGTAAACTGCCCATCATTAGGATTAATTAATCCAGCAATGACCCGCAAAGTTGTTGTCTTTCCACAACCCGATGGACCGAGCAGTGACACAAGTTCTCCGTTTTCGATGGAGAGGTTTAAATCTTTTAATATATCTGTCTTCCCGTCATAACTGACGCGAATGTCATTCAAATTAACAAAAGCCATTGTATTGGCGTCCTCCTTATTAAGATATTGAAGCGAGACCTAAAGTCTTCTCAATAATAATCATTAAGATAATTGTCAGTAGCATTAACAGAACAGATAATGCCGAAACCGTTGGATCATAGTTATATTCGATATAACCCATTAAGTTCGTAGGTAAGGCTGTAAAGCCCGGACCCGTTAAAAATTGTGACACCGGTATGTTGTTGAATGAATTAATAAAGGCCAACATAAAAGCAGCGTAAATACCTGAAGTAATATTAGGTAAAACGATCTTAAAGAAGGCTTCCAAACGTGTACAACCTAAAGTCCAACTTGCTTCTTCAAGGGACATATCCAATTGTTCTAAACTTGAGCCCACGACACGAATAATGTAAGGCAAGCTAATTAAGAAATGTCCTAAAAGCAAACCAATGAAAATTGGAATTTGCATCCGAATCACAATAAATTGGAAAAGCGCAAAACCAACCACAACACCAGGAATAATCGTTGGGGACAGGAAGAAACTCTTCAGCCCCTGACGACCTGGAAAGTTAAAGCGAGATAAGGCATAAGCTGCCGGAACTCCAATCAATAAAGCAAAGATTGTTGCTAAGAAAGAAATTCGTAAACTTAACCAGAAACTCGAAAGGAACCCACCAGTTCTAAAGACATTGGCGTACCAATCTAAGGTAAAACCTTCAATCGGGAACTGAATCGTCGGATTCTCACCGAAAGAAGTGACGATAATAATGAATAATGGGATAAATAGGAATAAAAAGACTGGAATGACGAAAAGTTTCAAACCAAATTGTTTACGCATTTAAATCACCTCCTCGTCGGTCAACTAGATTTGCGAGACCATTGAATAGGCTCATTACTAGCATTGTTGTCACAATCATAATTAAGGCAATCACTCCAGCACTTTGCCAGTTGCCTAAAGACATTGCTTGTTGGTATAGAAACGTCGACATCATCATGTTTTGGTTACCACCAAGTAATTGTGGTGTGGTATAAGCCGTGAATGACCCAGTGAAAACTAAGATACTTCCAACAATGACCCCAGGAATACTTAAAGGCCAAATCACTTTCACAAAAGCGACTAAGGGATTCGCACCAAGCGTTTCAGCGGCTTCAATCATTTCGCTATCAATATTCTCCAAGATTCCCACTAAAGTAGTAATCATTAATGGTAGGAAAAGATAAACTGAACCAATCACAATGGCGAATTCTGTATATAACATCTTTAAAGGTTCTGAGATGATCCCAGTACTTAATAGAAATTGATTAATAATACCATTGGTACCTAAGATATTAATCCAAGCAAAGCTTCGTACGACTGAGTTTGTCAGTAATGGGAATAAAACCAGGCCCATTAAAAGCGAGCGCCAGCGTTTACTTGTTTTTGAGATATAGTAAGCCGTTGGTAGACCTAGAATAATCGTTAGGACCGTCACAATAAGCGATAACTTAATCGTTCGCCATAAGATACTCAAGTTAAAGCTGCTTGAGAAGAAATTCGTGTACGACTCAAACGTAAAGGCCCCATCAAAGAACGTCGGCCAAATGATTGAAAGTAAAGGCAATACTAAAAATACAACTAAAAGGATTAATCCCGGAGTGATAATAACGTACGGGATTTGTTTAGAAGACAAATATAATTCCTCCTTGATTAAAATAAAAATTAACTACTAATGGATTATAACTAGTCTCATAGAATACTCAATAGATTAACGAATAATGAGAAAGAAATAATTAGCGAACGTTCGTGTTTTGGCGCAAAAATATCGAAAAATTTAGTAAATGCACAGATAAAGGTGTGAAACCGCGGACATTATCACAAATTCATTGAATGTAATACCAATGACGTATGTCGTTAAGAGGCCTTCAGCTTTACTTTAGTTTGTAAACAGTTTAAACTCATATTAGAATGAGCGTTCTAAAATCTATTAGAAAATAACACTATAAGGAGAAGGAGATACTGTGGCTAGAAATAAAGAATTTGAAGAAAAAGTAGTACTTAAAAAAGCAATGGATCTTTTTTGGGGGCAAGGTTATGAAAAAACCTCATTACAAGATTTAGTCAATCAGATGGGCATACACCGAAGAAGTATCTATGATACGTTTGGGAATAAATATGAGTTATTTTTAGCTAGCCTTGAATATTATGAATCCTTTGTACACCAAAAATTCACTGAAATCATTGTGATTGCCCCAACGACAAAAGATGCCATCAGAAATATCTTTCGGTATGTCTTAAATTCCATGGAATTAAATGATTCTCCCGTTGGTTGTCTCGCAGTGAATACGACGACAGAACTTTCTTCGATCGATTCTGATATAAAGAAAATTGTCACAGAGATGTTTAGAGACAGTGAACGGATGTTTGAAGAATTACTGGAAAAAGGACGTCTTAATGGAGAATTCAAGGAGGATATAAATCCACAGCTGACTGCACAATATCTTCATAATAATCTTGTTGGCTTTAGAGTATTAGTTAAGGCAGATTACTCGAAAGCAGAATTTGAAAGAATGCTCGATCTAGTATTAAAAGTGCTAGATTAGGTTTCTATTTTTAATATTCTAGAACGACCGCTCTAAAAACAAATAACAATAATAAAGGAGCGTTATAAAATGAAAGCATTCGCTATAGAAGCATATAATCAAGACCCTAAATTCATTGACCAAACAAAGCCCCAAATCAATGACGAAGAGGTTTTCATCGAAATTCACGCCGCAAGTATTAATCCCTTAGATAGTAAGATCCGAAAGGGTGAGTTAAAAGCACTATTAGAATACGATATGCCACTCGTGTTGGGTAATGACTTCAGTGGTACCGTTGTGGAAAAAGGGAAGAACGTCACGAAATTTAATATTGGAGATGAAGTTTACGGTAAACCACGTTCAGAAAAGATGGGGACATTCACAGAATACATTGCACTAAATGAAGCAGAAATTGCTTTAAAACCAACGAACTTAAGTTTTGAAGAAGCAGCTGGTATTCCTTTAGTAGGCCTAACATCTTATCAAGTATTTAACGATATTTTGAATTTAAACAAAGACGACAAAATTCTCATCCATGCAGGCTCCGGTGGTGTCGGAACGTTCGCGATCCAATTAGCCAAAGCAATGGGGGCCTATGTCGCAACGACGTCCAGTGATGGCATTGATCTAGCCAAATCAATGGGAGCCGATCAAGTGATTAATTATAAGACAGAGAATTTTGATGATATCATTCAAGACTTTGATGCGGTCTTAGACACTATTGGCGGGGATACGTTAGAAAAATCTTTCAAGTCCGTGAAAAAAGGTGGAGACATTATATCCATCGCAGGACCACCTAATGAAGCTTTTGCTGAAAAAATGGGCTTTGGTTTCGTGAAGAGAAAAATATTTTCTACTATTAGCCGTAAAGTAACTAACTTAGAAAAAGAATATGGTGTCGATTATATGTTCTACTTTATGGAACATAACGGTAAGCAATTAGAAACCCTTACTAAATTATTAGAAGAAGGTACCGTGAAATCAGTCATCGACCGAGTATATCCTTTCGAAGAAGCAGAAGACGCACTAAACTATTCCGAGACAGGCAAAGCAAAAGGGAAAATTATACTTAAAATGAAATAAGTTGTTGCAGCGTTTGTAGAGACAAAAAATTAAGAGCCCCCAACCAAATCTATTGAGTTTGGTTGGGGGTTGTTTGACTTGTCTGTCGTAATATTAAATTACAAAATAATCATCTTTACAATAAAAACTGTGAAATTTACATACTCTTTACAATTTAAAACTCAAATTTACATAAAAATTACATCATATTTACAATCCTTTGTTAATATAAATCTGTTGAGAAAACCGGTTTTCTGAGGTGAGATATGGCAAATATAAATGATGTAGCAAAGCTGGCTGGAGTATCCAAAAGCACGGTATCACACGTGTTTAATAATACAAAGTATACCAGCGAGGAAGTAACTCAACGTGTTCTTGAAGCAGCGGAAAAAATAAATTATAAAAGCAATTATTATGCAAAAACACTTGCGACAAACAAGTCACAAGTCATTGGAATTCAACTTGATTCTCCAACTGGATCAATGAATATGTTCCAACAAAAAGTAACGAATGGGATATTAAAAGTTTGCTCAGATGAAGGGTATTACTTGCTGTTGATGCCAAATACAGCAAAGGAAAAAGAGTATTTTCCGATTGATGGATTAATCCAAATGAACCCAACATTAACTGATTTAGAAATAGTGGATACCCCTCATATTTGGCTGGGGAGACCTAATTATTTTATTATTGAAACTTCATATTTCGTAGATAATGACAACGAAAAAGTAATGGAAAGATTAATGGATTTATTACTCCCTAATATTAAAGAATGTGTTCTGTTTATGAATGCACCGGAAGATATGACCGTTTCTAGGGATAGAGAACAAGGATTTTCTAAAGCAATTATAAACAATAAAGAATTTGATATTCAAACACTTCATGTTAATTATCAAAGAGGATTAAGTCCGGCTACATTTGCATATGAGACTTTATCAGAATTATGGAAAGAAAATAATATTGACACAATCATTGTAGATAATGATTTTATGGCACAAGGGGTGTATAAATTTGCAATGGATAATCAGTTAAGTATTCCAGAGGAATTGTCTATTATTGCAGTTTCAGAGAGTCTAGAATCCAGTGAGTTCTTTACTCCTCCTTTGTCATATGTAGATTTAAAAGAAGAGGAATTGGGAGAGAAGATAGCTGCCAATCTAATTAAAAAAATAAATAATCAAGATATTTCCAAAAGAGAAATAGTAAAAAGTGAGATTAAAATTAAAGGTTCATTGAGAGAGTGAAGGGAGAGGTATATGGCTTACTTAGAATTTAAAAACATATCAAAAGTCTACTTTGATAATCGGGACACAGAAAACTATGCAGTGAGACAAGCAAATTTCACAGTAGAGGAAGGCGAATTAGTTGTATTTGTTGGACCCTCTGGTTGTGGTAAATCAACTTTATTACGAATGATAGCAGGCTTAGAAGATATTAGTGAAGGCGAAATAATATTAGACGAGAGAGTTATTAATGAGGTGGAAGTTAGTAAACGAGCAATTGCAATGGTCTTTCAAGACTATGCACTTTATCCGCATATGAGTGTGGGAGATAACTTGGGTTTCGGATTAGAGAATTCCAAAATGAAAAAAAACGATATTGAAGAAAAAATTGATCAATCTTTAAATGTATTAGAATTAGGGGATTTAAAAGAACGATTACCAAAACAATTGTCTGGTGGACAACGTCAGCGTGTTGCACTTGGACGAGCTTTAGTAAAGAACCCAAAATTATTCCTTCTTGATGAGCCTTTATCGAATTTAGATGCCCGTTTACGTGTGCAAACCCGTAAATTGATATCTGATTTGCATAATAAATTACAAGCGACAATGATTTATGTGACACATGATCAAATTGAAGCAATGACCTTAGGTGACAAGATTGTTGTAATGAACAGAGGAGTTATTCAACAAATTGGAACACCTGAAGAAATATATCGAGAGCCTAAAAATACCTTTGTAGCAAATTTTATCGGAACTCCTTCAATGAATTTAATGAAGAGTAATTTTAATGAATCTGGAAGTATTGAATTAGGGAATGCAGAAATACAATTACCTAATAACGTACTAGAAAGGGCTAATGACTATTTTGGAAAGGAGGTGATAGTTGGGATTCGACCTGAAGAAATTGAATTGAGTATTGATCAAGCAGGGCTAAAACCTGCGCTTATCGAGTATTTAGGTTCTGAAAATTTACTATATTTTGACACACCACAAGGTGAATTAATTGTAAAAGTACATAAATCGTCAAAACTTCAAAGTGATAATAATTATCAATTAAAATTTAATCCAGAAAAATTATATATATTTGACAAACAAAATGGCTCGAGAATTTAATATAAAAGGAGAAATAATAATGAATTTACTTAAAAAATCAGGAATTGTTTTATCTTTAATCGGTGCTCTATTCACACCATTTCATGTTTCTGCTCAAGATAATGGCACAGTTGACATATTAACAAACGTAACAGGTGGTAAAGACGACGCAGATATGGAAGCTTTTGTTGCTGAATTGGAAGAGTTGACTGGTCTGACTATTAATATGGAAAAACCTGCGAATGACTATGGAACGGTTATGTTACAAAAATTAGCAAATGGCGGAGAAGGATTAGACTTAGTTTACTTCGGTCAGGATTCTATGGCTGACTTAGTTGAGCAAGAGGGAATCATGGATATTACAGAATACGTTGAAGGTTCTGAAATACTTTCTGATCCTAATATCATTCCTATAGAAGAATGGGAAAATATTGCTCTAGATGGACAAATATATGCTGGTTTCAATAAAAAAGAAGTACATCGTTTACCAAATATTAACCAAGGCTTGTTAAATGAGTACGATATTCAACCATTACAAGAAGAAACTTTAGATGAATATTATAATTTATTTACGGAAATGAAAGAAAAAATAGATATTCAAGGATTTTATCCAATTAATATTGTTTTAAGTGATCTAAATGATGTACAACCTTGGTTCGCAAGTCAAGGATTGAAAACTGGTATTGTTGTAGATGAAAATGGAAATAAAACTGTACCTATCGTATCTGATGAATCGGCTCCTGTTTGGGAATGGTTAAGAACATTATACGAAGAAGAATTATTAGATCCAGCTAGTTTAACAGATACCACTGCTGAATTAAGAAACAAATTCCAGTCAAGTCAAACTGGATTAGTAGTTGATTGGGCAGCATGGACTGGTTTATACAATGCTAATGCTGGTGATGATTACCCAGACAATTTTGAAGCAGTACCTTTTGGTGGAACGACTACTCCAGATGGAGAGTATATGCTGCACCGTGGAGCTGGCTCATTATGGGGTGTACCTACAACTTCAGACAATGTTGAAGGTGCAATGAAAGTTCTTGAAACTTTCGCCACTCAAGAAGGTGGAATCTTACTATCATTAGGTTCTGAAGGATATGACTATAACCTTGAAAACGGTGAGTATGTCCTTACGGAACAAGGTGAATTACATGCTAAGGACCACGGTGCACCATTCCCAATTTCATCGCAATTTGAAGCACCATTAGAACATAATCCTGGTGTAGATGAAGCAATGGAATTTTTAGAATTTGCATCAACTGAAACATATTTACCAGAATCTCCTGAATATTTAGAAATCGTTGGACAAGGTGCGATTGCAATTGTATCTGGTGAGATTAGTGTTGAAGAGGGATTAGCACAAATGCAAGCTAATCTACAAGACGCTGGTATTATTGATTAAGAAATGAGATGGGTGTGTTATGAAGAAAAAGAAGAATACATGGAAAAATATTAAAAAATATCGTTTTATCTATATTATCCTTCTGCCAATCTTATTATATTTCATTGTTTTTTCATACACACCACTCATTATGGGGATTGTCCAAAGTTTTAATGATGTAAAACTATCGGGCAACAGTGTGTTTGTTGGATTGGAAAATTATCAAGAAGTCTTAAATGATTCGAAATTTATTCAATCTATCTGGAATGCCTTAATTATTGGTTTAGGAAAGTGGATTTTAATATTTATTGGTGGTGTGGCTATTGCTATTGGTATTAATGAGTTAACGACAAAATGGCAAAAGACTACTGTTCAAACTTCTACTTACATTCCATATTTACTATCATGGACAATCGTGGGTGGTATTTGGATATTTATTCTCAGTCCAAACGGACTATTAAATGGAATATTAGGATTTTTTGGACAAGAATCGCCAATTCTATTTATATCAAACCAGAAATATGGTAGATGGATTATGATTTTAACAGGTGTTTGGAAAGATCTTGGCTATTATGCTGTCTTGTTCTTAACAAGTATCGTAGCAACTAATCCAAATATATTTGAAGCAGCTCAAATAGATGGAGCTCCTCGAATGAAACAAATTCGACGCCTAGTGTTACCAGAAATGGTTTCTACAATGAAAACTGTTTTAGTTCTAAGTATTATGGGATTATTTACTAATTTTGATCAGATATTTGTTATGGCAAACCCTGCTGTGATTGAAAAAACTAGATCGCCAATATTATACATATATGAGAATGGGATTCAGGCATTTGATGTTGGAATTGCGACAGCAGCCTCAGTAATTGTATTATTATTAACTGGGGTAGTAACGTTAGGGCTAAGATACATATTATACAGAAGGGATGAATCATAATGAAATTACCAGCGCTTTTTAGTCCCTCTAAGTTGAGTAAAAAACAACCAAAGAGTAATAGAAATCAATTAACACCAACATTAAAATTTCTGAATATCATTATGTTAATCATTTTAATGCTATCTATGATCGTTCCATTTTTAAATGTTTTATCAATTGCGTTTTCAAGCCGACAAGCTTCAATGTCACCTGGGATATCTATTTTTCCTAAAGAATTTTCTACGGAAGGTTTTTCTTATATATGGCAACGTGCTAAGTTATGGAGTCCTTTTTTAAATTCTCTTTTCGTATCAGTGGTAGGAGCTGCTTTACAGACATTTCTGTCAGCAATTACAGCGTATATTTTAATGAAAAAAGATTTACCATTTAGGCGACTAATTATCAGTTTTATTATGATTACTATGATGATACCAGGTGAATTAACTTTAGTATCAATTTATACTTTGAATAAGAATTTAAATTTACTAAATACTTATTCAGGACTTATCATTAATGGATTAGTATCAGGATTGAGTATCATATTATTAAATAATTATTTTGAATCCGTACCAAGGAGTTTATCGGAAGCTGCATTAATTGATAATACAGGGGAATTCAAAATATTTACTCGTATTTATTTACCACTATCCAAGCCGGGTATAGCCACTGTTAGCTTTATAGCATTTGTTTCCAAGTGGAATAGTTTAATGATACCAGTCACTATCATAACAGACCAAGATAAGTATACATTACCGATGGTTTTACGTAATTTAGTTTTTAATAGTTCATCGGTGTCAGGAAGTGAGTTCGTTCCACCTAATGCAATTATGGCAGCTATAGTTATATCAACAATACCCTTATTGATTGCATATATATTTGCACAAAGATACTTAGTAAGTGGAACAATCATAGGCTCAGTTAAAGGTTAAGGTATTTGACACCACACTCTATGTGAGTGTGGTGTTTTCATAAAGAGGAGATAGAATGGAAAATAAAGTAATCAGGTTACAAAAACAGCAAGAAGGAAAATATATACCATTAGAAATTCAAGTCGAAGATATTGAGAAATTAGAAATTCATTACAGTTATAATCGTTATAAAGAGATAGTCGAAGATAATCAGATTTCTGTAAAAGAAAATGCAGTCATAGATTTCTCAATAATCGGTCCTAATGAGCAATTTCTTGGCTCATCTGGCTCAGATCGAGAATATTTATTTTTCTCTGAATTGGAAAGTTCTATCGGGTTTGAAAAGTTAAAACAAATGGCAGGTGTTTGGACTATACTAATTGGAGCTTATAAAATTCCAGATGGTGGTATCGATGTGACATATGAATTTAAAACAACTGAAAAAAGACATCGTTGGTTCAAAGGAGATACACATATGCACACGCAAGCATCTGATGGGCAACTCACTAGCCAAACATTAGTAAATGTAGCAAAAGACATGAAACTGGATTTTATTATTCTAACAGATCATAATAATTACCATCCAGAAGCAAGCTATCTCTCTGATTCTCAGCTTACTGTGATACCAGGAGTAGAGTGGACACAATATAATGGTCATGGGAATTTTATTAATATTGATGCGCCTCTGTCATCTTCTTTTGTGACAACATCCGATGAAGAATTAAGAGAAATGATTAATAAAGGAAATGATATAGGAGCCCTCTTTGTCATAAATCATCCATTCTGTTCAAATGTTCCTTGGAAATGGACAATGGAATTGAATTATGATGCGGTTGAAATTATTAATGGGGGTTCAGATCCACGTGCAAATCTGAAAGCAATTGAGTGGTGGCACCAAAAATTAGTGAATGGTAATCAAGTGCCGGTCATTGGTGGAAGTGACTTTCATCGATTCGATCAGTTTCATTCTCTCGGCTCACCCACTACGCATATATTTTCTAAATCAAAGAGTCGAAGTGATATTTTAAAAGCGATAAAAGAAGGTGCAGTTTATATTACTAATAATGTGAACGGACCAAAGATTGATATGAGAGCAAGTGATGGGAGTTATATGGGTCAAACTACACATTCTGGTGAAGATATTTCAATCACTATTCATAACTTGAATAAAGGAAATATTGTTAAAGTGATTGATGATAAAGAAACAAAAATTACTAGAATCACAGAGAATATAAAAGAACTTCAAATGAATAAGACAACAAAAAATAGAAAATTTATAAGAATAGAAATTTGGGATGGCGAGAGTATTGTTTCTCTTAAGGGAATTGAAGGAAATCTTCTGCTTGTATCCAACCCGATTTATATTCAATAAATCGAGGAGTGGTGGATATAGAAGCTCAAAAAAATAAAGGGTTCTTGAATCTGTTAATGGCGGGATTAACTTATATGATTCCAATAACGATTACTTCTGGATTTATAATCGCTATAGCCAGTGCAATGGCTTTTCAACAAAGTCCTGTCAATCCCGAAGTAGTTATTTGGCAATTTCCCAAGACAGCTTGGGGAGAGTTATTTTCAAAATTATATCAAGTTGGTCAATTAGGGTTTACTTTAATGATTCCTGTATTTGCAGCTGGGATTGCTTATTCTATAAGTGGAGTGATGGCAATTGCGCCTGCATTACTGGGTGGTTATATAATTAATGACCCAAGTATATTAGATACAGAATCAGGAGCAGGCTTTATTGGTGCAATTATTATTGGCTTTGGAGTAGGTTGTTTGGTTAAGTATTTGAATCAAATTCAATGGCCAAATTATGTTGAGTCAACAGTCCATATGATATTCATTCCTTTTTTTACAACAGTAGTAACATTTATAATTAGTTACTTTATCATTGGCAAACCGCTATCTTTTGGGATGAGTGAACTATACCAATTCATAAACGATATTACTGAGAAAAATGCATCAGCTCCAATTATCTATGGAGCAATTTTAGGTGGAATGATTGGTTTTGATTTAGGTGGTCCTATAAATAAGACGGCATCTCTAGTATCTTCAGCCATATTTATCGATACTATGGCAAGTAATGGACCTTTGGGTGTAAATGGAGTTCCACAAGCTGCAACTGGAGCGGCAATTGCTGTTGCTCCGATAGGTATTGCTTTAGCGACTATAATATTTAAAAATCAATTTACAAAACAAGAAAGGATTACTGGTTTTTCCACACTTATGATGGGATTTATGGGAGTTTCAGAAGGTGCACTTCCATATATAGGTACTCATCCATGGTTTATTATCTCTAACACACTTACATCTGCTTTGACTGGAGGAATCATCGCTTCTCAAAATATTCATTTCTATGGAGGGATTGGTTCTCCTTTAGGGGCAGTTGTCGGCTATATGGCTGGTGGATCTTCACCAAGAACAATTTGGATTGCAACAATTTTTGGCTCAGCTTTAGTGAACGCTTTGATAATTGGATTTATTAAAAAGTATCTAGATAGAAGGTAATTTAAGAATTGATAGTTTAATAAAGTAAATAACTCTCAACCAAATCCGGCGAGTTTGATTGGGGGTTCTTTGTTAATCTATGTCGCTTTCCAGGTCATCAGCCATTCTTTCTCTGAGTCTCTTCATCCAAACTCTCCTCAATAAATTGAAAGCCATAACGTTTATAAAAGTGAATCGACTGCGTATTACGTGAATAAACAGAAAGTGTCAATGATTTGTTTTGGCTTTAAAAAAGTCAACAACTGGTGATTTTGGGACTGTTAATTTAACGACGTCTATCTGTCAATTGGAACTTGGTGAACCAGTATTGACTGAACATGTTGCTATCAAATGGCTCGCAATATGATCCAAACTTAATTATTAATCAACTTGAGAAAAAAGAATTTTTGTTGAATTATTTACAGGATGAGACTGAGAAATGTGTATCATTCATTTTCTCAAACTTAGTGATTGTAAAGTTCGTCAAATTAAATATTATTGGTGCGCTCGACTTGCCAATGGGTGTTGTGTTCCATGAAGGGTCAACCATCTTAGTTATTTTAAACGGCTTACGATTATTGGCGGAGTGGGATGCGGAAGAATTAGTAGAGATAGAAAACCACAGCTGATAAACTGTGGTTTTTTTATAGGTACTTATGGTTAACTTACCTTGTAAAATAAAATAAAACGGATTAATGCCAATAATAAGAATATTTTTCTCAAAATACCTGTAAATTAATATCAAAGTAACTTTTGGTGCAGTAACTAATTAGATGTATAATAAAGACAGATGAAATGAACGGAATCATAAACTACTACATTTTAGAAAGGATACCATATTGAAACATAATTATTATACAACGAACAAAAAATTTACCGATATTGAAAATACTGTCCTGAAGTATATCGACAATAATCAGACTTTGTTAAAAGATTTGACGATTCAAAAGTTAGCGGACGAGACGTTTACTTCTAAGTCGACAATTTTTCGATTAGCTAAGAAGCTTGGATTCGATGGATTTACAGATATGATTTATCACTTGAGTCGTCAGCAAGTTAAGACGGTGGACGGCGAAGTGGATACTTATATTGGTGACTTATCAACGAGTATTCAGAAGATATTTATACAAAATGAAAAAAATTTACTAGATTTTGTCGAGCGGACAAAAAAAGATGACCGTTCACTTTACATTATTGGAACAGGATATTCAGGGATTATCGGAGAGTATTTATATAAGAAAATACTTGGGCAAGGCGAGTTGGTTTATTACTCTAATGGGGCGGATACAAATGCTTTATTTCTCAATAATTTACATCGTATTTCAGATATTATATGTGTTTCAAAAAGTGGCGAAACAGATCTCGTGAATACTAAAGCTGAGATTGCGAAAGAGAAAGGTATAGGTGTTATTTCATTTACCCACTCCAGTGATAATTCACTCGCAAAGCTATCAGATATTGCTTTTACGATTGATGACAATCAGTTTTTGGATCGAAATAATATTAACTCCACCCAATTTTATTCGATGTTATTACTCTATTTAGAGTATCTTATTGAAAAGTCTTTCTAAATTATAGAAAAACTTTTCTTTTTTTTGGAAAAAATTCCTAAGAAGCCCTTCCCTATGTTAATGAAAGCGTTTTGATGGTAGTGTATATTTACAAACAAAAAGGAGGTTCATGTATGAACAAAGGGCAAAGTATAATGGATGTCATGCAACGTTTTTCAAAAGCAATGTTCATCCCCGTCTTGATTCTACCGATAGCTGGTTTGTTGATTGCGATTGGGAATATCTTTACGAATCCAAATTTACTAGAGGTGGTACCATTTCTAGATAATCCATACACCGTCGGATTTGGAACGATTATATCCGGATCATTAGTAACAATTCTACAGAATTTAGGTATCATATTCTGTGTCGGAATTGCGGTTGGTTTAGCTGATAATAAAAAAGGTGAAGCTGGTTTCACTGCAATGTTAGCATTTTTAGTTTTCATTAACGCTATGAACAAATTTATGGAACTTAACGGAACATTAGCTGATCCAGAAGCTTTAAGAGGAACTGGTCAGAGTGTCGTTCTAGGGGTTCAAGTTTTAGACATGGGTGTATTCGCTGGGATCCTACTTGGTGTCATCATCGCATATGTATTCAACAAGTATGCAGATATTGAATTCAATAATGCTTTTAATATTTATGGTGGAACACGTTTTGCATTTATAATTTTAATTCCTGTCGTGGTTATTTTTGCGATTGTGATGACTTACATCTGGCCGTTCTTCCAAAGTGGTATTAATTCACTTGGTGGGTGGATTCAACATGCGGGTAACTTTGGTCTGTTCGTATATGGTGCTCTTGAAAGATTACTTATCCCAACAGGCTTACATCACTTAGTTTATACACCATTCTTATATTCATCACTTGGTGGGACTGAAGTAATTGGGGAAGCTGTATTCGAGGGGTCTCGTAATATTTATTATGCTGAGATGGTTGAACCGTCAATACGTCAATTATCTGAAAGTGTTATCTGGGACGCGCGTGGTATTTCGAAGATGTTTGGTCTAATCGGAGCGTGTCTGGCAATGTACGTTACAGCAGATCCAGATAAGAAACAACGTGCGAAAGCTATTCTTATTCCGGCAGCCTTTACTTCATTTATTGCTGGAGTTACTGAACCAATTGAATTTTCATTCATGTTTATCGCACCCATTTTATATGTTGTGCATGCGGCTTTAAGTGGCTTAAGTATGGTTGTATTAAACATATTCAATGTCCGTTCAATTGGTCCTAATGGTTTTATTGATTTCTTATTAATGAACGTACCTTTGGGAATTGAAAAAACGGGCTGGCCAATGTATATCTTGGTTGGACTTGTGTTCTTTGTCATCTACTTTGTTGTCTTTAGACTCTTAATTAAAATGATGGACTTGAAGACAATCGGACGTGAGACTGAGGGAGCAGAGACAAGATTATATTCAAAAAAAGATTATTTAGATAAGCAAACGAACCTTAGCCATGAAGATGACGTAGATGTCGCTACTCAAGAACGTGGAAGCATCGGAGTTACTGTGGTTGAGTTGTTAGGTGGAAAAGATAATATCGAATCAGTCACGAATTGTTATTCAAGACTTCGAACGGTATTAAAAGATCCTGAACTTGTTGATGAAGCTGGGTTGAAGAATGAAACTCAAGCGAGTGGAGTTGTTGTCAAAGGGAACAATGTACAAGTAGTTTACGGGGTTCAAGTTGGATCAATTAGAAAATCAGTTGATGAAGTATTAGGCTTCAGTTCAAAAGATTAGTCATTAGGAAAGGACGTCATTAAATTATGAAGAAATTCTCAGTTGTTATTGCAGGAGGCGGAAGTACATTTACGCCAGGTATTGTTAAAATGTTACTTGAAAATATCGACCGCTTCCCCTTAGAAAGATTGTATCTATATGATAATGATGAAGCGCGTCAAGCGATTTTAGGTGAAGCGATTGATATTATGTTAAAAGAAGAAGCACCAGATATTGATTTCGCTTATACGACAGATCCAGAGAAAGCTTTCACCGGTATGGATTTCTGTATGGCACACATTCGAGTAGGGAAATATGCAATGCGTGAACAAGATGAAAAAATACCGTTAAAGCATGACTTAATCGGGCAAGAAACATGTGGACCGGGTGGAATGGCTTACGGTATGCGAAGTATTGGTGGCATGATTGAATTAATCGACCTAATGGAAGAATATGCACCAGATTGCTGGATGTTAAACTACTCCAACCCAGCATCAATCGTAGCAGAAGCGTGCCGCGTCTTAAAGCCGGAATCTAAAGTCTTAAATATTTGTGATATGCCAGTTGGTACGTTACGCCGTATGTCTCAAATCTTAGGCATGACACCAGACGAATTAGAAGTGGATTACTTTGGTTTAAACCACTTTGGTTGGTGGACATCAATCCGTGGAAAAGATGGAACGGATTACACAGAACAAGTTAAAGCCTATGTAAAAGAGAATGGATACTTGAACCAAGTAGAGATTGATACGCAACATACTGACCCAAGCTGGCAAGAGACACATAAAAAAGCACGTGATTTATTCGCTGTTGAGCCACGCTTCTTGCCAAATACATACTTACAATATTACCTGTTCCCAGATGAAATGGTTGAACATTCTAATCCAGAATTCACCCGTGCAAACGAAGTAATGGCTGGACGTGAAAAAGATGTCTTTGATACAGCAAAAGGAATTATTGCCGCTGGAACAGCTAAAGAAAATGGCTTCCATATTGATAGTCACGCATCTTTTATTGTGGATTTAGCGCGAGCGATCGCATTCAATACTCATGAGCGAATGATTATGATTGTTGAAAATAATGGGGCGATTGCCAACTTCCCAGATGATGTCATGGTTGAAGTTCCATGTATTATTGGTTCAAAAGGACCAGAGCCCTTAGCTCAAGGAAAGATTCCAATGTTCGAACAAGCGCTAATGTTCCAACAGGCTTCATCGGAAAAACTATTAGTTGAAGGGTTTATTGAAGGAAGTTATCAAAAAGTGTGGCAAGCTTATACATTATCTAGAACGATACCAAGTGCAACAAAAGCACGTGAAGTATTAGATGATTTAATTGTTGCCAATGGTGATTTCTGGCCAGAATTACACTAAGGTGGACTTTATGGAAATAACAATTATTGGATTAGGCAAGATGGGCTTATCGCTTGCTAAACAATTGAATAAGCAAGGTCAGACAATTAACGGATTCGATGTGAATCCGTTAATTTCTGACATTTATTCTGATGAACGTCTAAACTACTTAAGTAGTATCAATGACTTAAAAGCAGTTCAAGATACGAAAAATTTAGTATTTCTACTTCTACCAGCAGGTGGACCAACAAAAGCAACGATTTATGAACTGTCAAGTCTTCTGAAAAAAGATGATGTGATTATTGATTTTTCGAATTCATTCTATAAAGATTCGATTGATAATTTTGAAGCACTGCGTGATTTAGGCATTAAGTACTATGATTGTGGGCTATCGGGTGGTGTGGAAGGGGCACTGAATGGGGCTTGTATGATGTTAGGTGGCCAAGCTGAGACGGACCAAGCATTACTTGATTTATTAGCCTCACTTTGCGTACCAGGCGGCTTTGAATTTTACCCCCAACCAGGAAGTGGGCATTACTTAAAGATGGTTCATAACGGGATTGAATATGGCATGATGCAAGCGATCGCTGAAGGCTTAGAACTATTGCATAGTCAGAGTCACTATGACTTTGATTTAAGTCGTGTCACCAATAATTGGCGTTATGGATCAATTATCGAGTCAGCTTTAATGGATAATATTCATGAAGAGTTATCTAGAGATGAAGACTTAGCCCAATTTAATCAGAAAGTTCATGCATCTGGTGAAGCAAAATGGATGGTAAGTGAAGCCCTACAGGAGGAAGTTCCTACCCCTGTCATTTCTTTATCATTAATGAAGCGTAACGCGTCCTTGAAAGAGGTGCCCTTCTCAAACCAAGTGCTATCTGCCATGAGATTCAACTTTGGTGGGCATAAGGAATATTGAATAAATTCATTGCGAGTATCGATGTAGGAACTACGAATATCAAGATTAATTTATTTAATGCAACATATGAAGTCATCGATACAGTTAAAGCGCCTCACTTAACTATCTACAAAACGGACTCACTATTTGAGTTGGATTTGGAAGAAATTTGGGTGAATATTAGAGCTGGCTTGAAAGATTTGATATCGAGAAATGCCATTAGCAACTTGGAAATCATTCTGACAACTGCAATGCATAGTGTTCAATTAATCAATCAAGATGATACCCTCTTTGGGGCTTTGGTAACTTGGGCTGATACTCGCGGGGCTGAGATGATTAAACAGTTGAGTCCTGAAATATTATTAGAACAATATTACCGGACTGGA
Organism: Ruoffia halotolerans; assembly: GCF_014049385.1. Classification (GTDB taxonomy): domain Bacteria; phylum Bacillota; class Bacilli; order Lactobacillales; family Aerococcaceae; genus Ruoffia; species Ruoffia halotolerans. Next base: position 96,408 of record NZ_JACAOA010000002.1, read on the forward strand.
ACGCCGATTCATAGCATGAATCCGTATTACAAATTATTGAGTATGTATCAAAAGGACAAGCGGGTTGGCTCATTAAAAGATATATTATTCCACCGATTGACAGGGGAATGGGTACTTGATGTAAGTAATGCCTCCAGCAGTGGATTGTTGAATTTGGCGGAGTTGACTTGGGATGATAGGTCGTTAAGTGAGATTGGCTTAGGTGTTAATCATCTTCCACGAATTGAAGCGGTTGACTATAATCGGCCAGCTTTACCTTCACTTTTTGATGCGGAGGTAACAGTTACGATTGGAACGTCGGATGGCATCTCATCGAATTACGTATTTAGTGACTTGGATGAACTGGCCGTATTATCGATTGGCACTAGCCATGCTGCGCGTGTCATTCACTCAGAGGCCCAATTAAACGATCAATACCAAAACTTTGCCTATAATATTAGGGAAAATAAATATTTACTTGGTTTACCCAGTAACAATGGAGCAGATGTTCTATCTTGGACCAACAAAGTCTTCAATAGTAGTTTTGAAGAGTTGGATGCAATTGCAGCCAAACGGCCACATACAGAAAGTATCTTTGTACCGTATTTAAACGGTGAGCGAGCACCTACTTGGGATGAGGCGGCAACAGGAAACTTACTGGCTTTAACACGCACAAGTTCGAGAGAATCTGTATTATTCTCGATTATTCTAGGAATGTTGTTTAATATTAAGCACAATGTGAGTATCTTGGAAGAACTTGCTGATTTTAACGCCATTGGTTTAGTGGGTGGAATTACAAAACTCGAAGCATTTCCACAATTAATTGCCGATATCTTAGGCTATAAATTATACATTCCACTGATAGAAAATGCAGAAACAATGGGAAGTATTGCAGCTGTTAAAGAGATAGAGTTACTCAGAGAATATCGGATTGTTGAACCGCAGTCTGACAAAGATTATGATGCGATGTTTAAGAAATATATGGAAAACGTATTGATTTAGTTGAGAGTTAGATTTGGCTTTGACTATCACATAAAACCCCCGAGACTCATGTTAATTTCGGGGGTTTTTTATGTGTTCAAGAATTTATATGATTACATGGTGCAGGTTGATAAATCCACAACACTTTCTTTATTCACAAGTCCATTAAGCTATCTATACTCTAAAAGTGACAAAGTGTCATTTTTGATTAAATCTTTTTCAATAATAATCATTTAATATCGAAAATACCTTATATGTCAGCTTTTTCAATCTATTTACAAAGGATGTTTATGATGCCACATGATACATTTTTTAATTTAATTTTGCCTAAGCGCCAACGAATTGAGTCGATCTTGTTGGAGACCTTCCATCATCAACCTTTAAGCCAAGTTAAAGTTTCGGACATTGTTGCCAAGATGGGATGTCGCTCGGGGCATTTTATAAACATTTTGTCGATATAGAAGATGCTAATAGTTATTTTTATTTAACGGTTCAGGTATATGATAATCACTATCAAACTTACGATGCTGTTGAACATCCAGAAACGAGAGAAGTTATTTTCGTTACGCCACACCCATGGACTGGATGGGAGCATGAGAATGCGGAGTGGTGATGAAATATATATTTTTAGAGGAACACCTACGAGTTGAGATAGCTTGTAGGTGTTTTTAGTTTAAAAATTTTTTATCATTATATAGTTACTATGGTCAATAGATTCGACAAAGCTGCCCGTCGCGCACCTTCGCCACGCCCCCCAAAAACTGACCATAACACTTCATCCCAACGGCTTCTTTGTTTTCATCATGTTATAATTGTAGTGAATAAAGTCAAAATATAAGGTGGATCAACAATGGATGAATTATTTTATAAACTAGAGAAACAAGCAGTGGATTTAAGTGATTTGGAGAAGGCTGTGTTTAAATTTTTGAAATCCAGTCCAGAAACCTTTGCGAATGAGACCATTCATCAAATATCTGAAATTATTTATGTATCAACCGCTACTATCTCGCGGACAGTGAAGAAGTTAGGTTTTCAAAACTTTCAGGAATTAAAGTTTACCATTCAACAGTATTCTCAAACTAATACTAAACAAAATAATAAATCGCTTGATGCGACAAACTATCAAACTTATGTGATTGATCAAATTGTTGAGGCGATGGCATTGTTAGATGATATTAAGTTGGAAACAATCCTTCAAACCATTAAAGAAGCATCGAATATTGAAATTTATAGTGTGGGGTCTAGCTTACCAATTGGGATTGATTTATCTAGGAAGATGCTTTCTTTAGGAAAGCCTGCCAACGCGCTCATCGATTGGGATGATTTGAATCGAAAGTCAAAGATTCAAACGGATTCGGAGTTAGCTATCTTAATTAGTCTAAGCGGTGAAACGAAGCATATCATTGATTTTGCTACGAATTTAAGAGACAGTGGTGTTCCAATGCTTGGTATTGTTGGGATTAAAGAATCTCGCTTAGAAGAGTTAGTTGATTATTGTATTTATGCCCCTTCTCGTATGAAATATCATAAAGATGCAGATATTAGTTCGCGAGTCGCTATTATTACAGTGCTTGAGTATTTAATGATTAAGTATAGTGAAATGTTAGAATATTAACGAATGTTCATACAATTTAATGTAACCACTTACAAAGGTTGAGAATGAGCACTTTTAGTGAATTGAATAAAGTATAATAACGACAAAGAAAGCGCTTTTATTTTTTAGGAGGTTATTATATGGAGAAGAGAAATAGACCGAGTTTTATGGAGTTTCTACAAGGTTTAGGTAGAACGTTTATGTTACCCGTTGCCTTATTATCATTCATGGGGTTACTATTAGGGATTGGGAGTGCCTTCTCAAGCACTTCAACAATCGAAGCAATGCCGTTTTTAGATAATGAGATTTTACAAATTATTTTACGCTTTTTATCAACGATTGGTGGTTTTGCTTTTAGCTATTTACCAGTTATGTTTGCAATGGCAATTCCTTTAGGACTTGCTCGTAGAGAAAAAGGGGTCGCAGCCTTTTCAGGTTTTGTTGGTTATACGGTGATGATATTAGCCATTAACTTTTACTTAACTGAGGCAGGAAGCCTTGCTGAAGCGAACGTATTAAGAGAAGCTGGCCAAGGGATGGTCTTCGGTATTCAAACACTTGAATTAGGAGTGCTTGGAGGAATTATTGTAGGTGTATTAGTTTACTACTTACACGAAAGATTCTACGATATTCAACTGCCAGATAGTTTTGCCTTTTTCTCAGGTGTAAGATTTGTTCCTATTATTACATCTTTAGTTCTATCAGTAGTTGGTTTAATCTTGCCTATTATTTGGCCATTCTTTGCTTTAATTATTCAAGGTATTGGTAACTTAATTCAACGTGCGGGTGCATTTGGACCGTTCTTGTTTGGTGCAGGGGAACGTTTATTATTACCTTTTGGTCTACATCACATTTTAGTAGCGATGATTCGCTTTACTGATGCAGGTGGTACAGAAGTTGTGAATGGTGAGACTGTTTCGGGTGCATTAAATATTTTCTTTGCGCAACTTAATTCAGGTGAAGCTATTTCAGGTGCAGCAACGGCTTTCTTATCTCAAGGGAAAATGCCGACATTTATCTTTGGACTTCCAGGTGCGGCATTTGCGATGTATCAAGTTGCTAGACCAGAGAATCGTGCTCGCATTAAAGGTCTTTTAATTTCAGGTGTTGTTGCTACTGCGGTGACAGGTATTACAGAACCGATTGAGTTTTTATTCTTATTCATCAGTCCTCTATTATGGATTTTCCATGTGATTATGACCGGAGCAGGCTTCTTAGTTATGAGTTTACTAGGCGTTTTAATTGGAAATACTGATGGTGGTATACTTGATTTCTTAATATTCGGAATTATGCAAGGATCTTACACGCGTTGGTGGTTAGTCCTAATTGTTGGTGCGATTTGGTTTGCAATTTATTATTGGGTGTTTAAATTTGTGATATTAAAACAAGATTTACCAACGCCAGGTCGAGCAGTTCAACAAGATGATACAGAATATTCAAAAGAAGAATTAAACTATTCCAAAGATACGAGCTTTGATGTGAAAGGTATTTTAGAAGCATTAGGTGGAGCTGAGAATATCGCTTCGCTGGATAATTGTGTAACACGATTACGACTAGTGCTTGAAGATGGTACGATTGTGGATGATGATCGACTAAAAGACTTAGGTGCCTTAGGTGTCATTCATTTAGATAAGCAAAATGTTCAAGTTGTGATTGGGACGAAGGTAACGAGTGTCCGCAATGAATTAGAATCGTATTTGTAAGGGGGTAGTTCTGTGGATTTTGATAAAGTAATTGATCGTCGTGGAACCTATTGTACGCAGTGGGATTACGTTGCGGATCGATTTGGTGAAGAAGACTTACTACCATTTACAATATCAGATACTGACTTTGCTGTTCCAAAAGAGGTGATGGATACCTTGCAGAAGAGATTATCACATCAAGTATTTGGTTATACACGGTGGAACAATGGGGATTTTCAACAAGCGGTTATGAATTGGTATCAAAAGCGATTTGCGTATCAACCTCAATCTGAATGGATACTATATAGTCCATCGGTCATATATAGTGTTGCTCAGCTGATTCAGATGGAATCTAATGAAGGTGATGGTGTTATTATTCAAACACCGGCTTATGATGCATTCTTTAAGACTATTGAAGGAAATCAGCGACGCGTTATTGAAAATCCGCTCATTTACTCAGCAGGATATTATAGGATTGATTTTGAAGATTTAGAGGAGAAGTTAGCTGATCCTCGCAACAAAATATTGCTTTTCTGTTCACCTCATAATCCTACAGGAAGGGTATGGACTGAGGAAGAATTGAGACCCGTTGTTTCTTTATGTGTGAAATACAATGTATTTTTAATTAGTGATGAGATTCATATGGACGTAGTTAGTCAAGGGCACAAGCACCTTCCCATCACACAATTCATGACAAATAACGTTGCTTTAGTTACATCAGGAAGTAAGACTTTTAACTTTCCTGGTTTGATATTTTCTTATCTCATCTTACCTAACTCAGAAGATAGAGAATTATTTTTGAATCATTTAAAGAATAAAGACGGCTTATCTTCAACGAGCATTCTAGGAATGGAAGCGACGATGGCAGCGTATAATTATTCTAGTGATTGGGTTGATGAATTAAATACTTACATCGCGGATAATATTCACTTAGCGACAACCTTTTTTGAAGAAAAATTTGAAAAAGTAGTCATTGTGCCTACAGAAGCAACCTATCTTATGTGGATAGATCTATCCGGAATAAGTATACCTATGGATGAGGTTCAAAGGCGCTTGGTTCATATCGGACGTGTGGCGATTATGGATGGGGAGGTTTACGGAGGTAACGGTGAACATTTTCTAAGATTGAATGTAGGTTGCCCAAGAGCTAAATTAATTGAAGGTTTAAATAGAATAGAGAAGAGTTTAGAAGGTGTAGAGTAAAAAACCCCGCTAATATCAGATTGTCCTCTGATATTAGCGGGGTTTTGTTGTGTTTTGTAAAACTGGGGCTTGGCTGCGCCTCACGACGACCCAAATTCACCAAATCGGAGCGTCACTCACCTCCGCGACGCCCCGACTCCCAGCCCAAATCCACCCCCTCAAGTCGACTCCCTCAATATCAAAGTCGTCTCCAAAAAGATTTGTTTCTCAACAGTATTCTCTTTCCGAATCTTCTCGAGCAATAACTCCAAAGATTGAAATCCGATATCAAAGCGTGGTTGGTTTACTGTAGTGATAGTAGGCTGGATGATTGAGGTAATATCAATATTATCGAAACCAATGATCGCAATATCTTCGGGAATGCGGTAATCATTATTCAGTGCGGCTTTAACTGCAGCAGCTGCGAATATATCTGAACTTGCAAAGACACCATCAATGTTCTTATTATTACGAAAGGTATAGTTAAGTTGTGAGTACGCGAGATCATAATTAATCGTTGAGAAGTATAAAATATTATCTTCGGAAACCTCAATATTGTAATCTGTGCAAGCGGCTAGAAAGCCCTCTTGACGAAGTATGGCATAGTTATGATTCAGTGTGGATGTGATGTGAATTAAGTTTTTACAACCTGCCTTTAATAAGAAGTTGGTCGCGTTGTATGCGGCTTTTGTATCATCAATACTCACGAACGATAGATGGTCATGATAGATATAATCTGAGCACATCACTGTGGGAATGATTGCGTTTAGCTGCTGGACAGTTTTAACATCGTTAAAGGGAGATAGCGAGATAATCCCAATAATATCCACATCTTCAATTAAAGATAGATAATGTTTCAGTTCTGTTTCTTGGCTTTTTGTTCGGATGAGAATCATGCGGTATCCAGCGAGTTTAGCGGCTTTCTCAACGCCGGCGAGGACATCGATATTGAAGGGGTTTGAGTAATCAGGTACGAATACAGCCACCGTCTGTGATTGTTTTACGGGGTTAGCGAGTTCGTAGCCGTTTTGAATCAATGAGTGGGTAATGGCTTCTTTTAAGCCATTGCTCACATTGCCTTTATTATTCAAGACGCGTGATACTGTTGCAATTGAGACCTTATGGTCGTCGGCAATGGATTGCAATGTTGCTGTTTTCTTACGAGCCATTCTATTCACTCCCATCAGATATTTTAACAATAATGTAAAATTTACATAGATTAATTTCTTGATTTAATTATACCTTGACAATATAATAAAGTAAACACTTACATAATGATGTAAGATTTACAAAAAGGAGGGGTGATGTGAACACACTTCGTGTAGCAGTAATTGGGATTGGGTTCTTAGGTGTTCAGCACATTGAAGCGATTCGTAGGCTTCCTAATACTCAAGTGGTGGCGATTGTTGGAAGGAATCTTGGGAAGACACAAAGACAGGCCAAAGAATTAGGTATTGAACGTGCTTTCGACAGTGTCGAGGCAATGTTAACAAGTGATATTGAAGTTGATGTGATTCATAATTGTACCCCCAATAATTTGCATTATTCAATCAATAAACAAATTATTGAAGCGGGCATCCATCTATATGCAGAAAAGCCTTTTACATTGGATGCAGATGAATCAGCAGAATTGGTTAAATTGATCAAAGAAAAGAACGTGAAATGTGGGATTAACTTTAATTACCGGCAAAATATTATGGTTGCTGAGATGCGAGAGCGCGTTAAAGAAGCGCTCATTGGTCATCCGTGGTTCGTGCATGTTGAATACCTGCAAGATTGGCTATTATACGAGACAGATTATGATTGGCGGATGAATCCTGAAGTAGGCGGACCGTCGCGGGCGATTGCAGATATTGGATCTCATTGTTTTGATACGATTCAATATATTTTAGATGAGCGCATTATTCAAGTGGAAGTGAAAATGTTACAAAAATTTGCTGAACGAAAAGATGGTGATCAAACAAGACAGATTAAAAATGAAGATGCAGCAATTATTTTAGTCACTTTTGAAAGCGGTTTAATGGGATTGATTCGAGTATCGCAAGTGACGGCGGGTAAGAAGAATGACTTTCTTATCTCGATTGAAGGGGATAATCAGACCTTGGAATGGTATCAGGAACGACCTGATCGCTTATGGATTGGGAATCGTGATATAGGTAACTCGGAAATTTATGCATCGGAACAGTATTTAACAGATTATGCTGGGAAGTTGACGATCTTACCTAATGGGCATTCTGTTGGTTGGCATGACGCAGTGACACAAGGGATTCGGAATTTCTATAGAGGTATTGTGGAAGATGATGAAGAAGGCTATGTGACGGTGGACGAGGCGCATTATGTTATGAAGTTGATCGATGCATGTCTAATAAGTGCAAAAGAAAGTAAACCGGTTAAAATAAACACACATTAAAGGAGTATCCATAATGAAAACAATTAAAAAAATATTACTCGCTGTATTTACTCTAAGCATATTCAATATTTTCGCCTTCAATCAAGCTACCTATGCCCAAGAGGAGGAAATAGGGGAGTTAGCAATAATTATTCCAGGAGCAGAACACGGTTGGTTAGCAGGAATTGCTTATTATGCCGAACTTAAAGCCGAAGAATTAGGGATCGAAAACTATCGTATTTTAACAAGTTCTAATGTGAATGAACAAGCATCGCAAATTGATGAAGTGCTCTCACAAGAAGTAGCGGGTGTTGTCTTACTACCACATACGGATGAATTGTCACTTTCGGCGCAAAAATTAGTCGAAGCTGATATTCCATTAATCGTCTTTGACCGTCGTGTTGATGTTGACTACACAGCTTACGTTGCTGGAAGTAACCCAGAAATTGGTGAAGCAACGGCTGAGGTATTAGGCGAAGAACTTGGTGGAGCTGGTAAGATTGCGGTCTTGAACAATCCAAGTGCAGGATCAGTTAGTTATGAACGTGTTGATGCTTTTAAGGCCGTAATGGAAGAAAAATATCCTGATATTGAACTCGTTGATATGACGGTTGAGAACTTTACTCAAGAAGAAGGCTTAAGTGTGGCGACCGATATGTTAGTAGCGAATCCAGAACTAGATGCAATCTTCTCAATTGATGATGAGTCTTCTCTAGGAATCTTACAAGCTATTCGTGACGCTGGTCGTGAAGATGTTCAATTCTTATCAGGTGCGGGTGGCTCACAAGCTTACTTCCAACAAATTGCTGACAGCGAGGGTATTAACTTGTTTACAGCAACATACTCACCTTCGATGATTGGCGATGCGATTGAAGAAGCATGGAAGATCTTAAACGGCGAAGATGTTGAAAAAGACCAAATTGTATCACCAACGATTGTGAATCAAGAGAATGTTAGTGACTTCTTAGACGCAGATTCTCCATATTAATCTATAAGATAAAGGAATGAACTTATGAATCCTGTAGCAGAGATGAAACAAATAACCAAATCATTTGGTCAAAATCATGTGTTAAAGAATGTTGATTTCACATTAATGCCAGGATCAATTCATGCGCTCCTAGGAGAGAATGGTACTGGAAAGACAACGTTAATGAATATCCTTGGGAGCATTATTCCCAAGGATTCTGGTTCAATTAAGTTATTTGGAGAAGCTTATGAAAGTAATGAGATGAACCAACAAGTTGCTTTCATCCATCAAGAACTGTCTCTAGTCAATGACTTAACCGTCTTTGAAAATGTCTATCTAGGTAGAGAACTGAGAAAAAGCTTCTTCTTAGACAAACAGAAAATGATTGAAGAAACACAACATTATATTGAATTATTAGATGTTGCCTTAAAACCAACGCAGATGGTGTCGAGTTTGAATCCGGCTCTGAAGCAAATAACGGAGATACTTCGAGCAGTGATGCAAGAAGCACGAATTATTATTATGGATGAGCCGACATCATCATTAACCGATGTTGAAATTGATCACGTCTTTAATGTGATTCGTAACTTAAGGGAGAATGGTGTGAGTATTATATTTATCTCACATAAGTTAAATGAAGTCTTGGAAATCTGTGACGCTTATACAATTATGCGTGACGGAAATGTTGTCGCAACCGGAGAAGTTACGCCGGATTTAACAGAAGCGATGTTGAGTCGCCATATGGTCGGGCGTGAGTTAAGTACAGAAGTTATTTACCGAGAAAGACCCCTTGGTTCGACGATTCTTGAGTTGGCCAATTTGTCTAAAGAACGTGAGTATAAAGATATTAATATGACGTTGAAAAAAGGTGAGATACTTGGTGTAACTGGTCTTTTAGGTGATGGGCGCAGTGAACTTTTTATGACTGTGGCAGGAGCGAATATGCCTTATTCAGGGTCAATGATAGTCAATCAAAAGACTGTGAAGTTACATAATACAACGCAGGCCATGCGTAGTCGTATTACCTATGTGCCGAAAAATCGCAAAGAGAATGGTATTATAACGGACTTGAGTATTAAGGAGAATATGACATTGCCGATTCTTAAGAATTTCTACCGAAATGGTTTATTAAATAATCAAGCCATCTTGGAACATAATCAGTGTTATATTCAAGAATTGTTTATTAAAATATCGGATGTGAATCATTTAATTACATCATTATCAGGTGGTAATCAACAAAAAGTTGTCTTAGCGAGAGCACTGGGAACCAATCCGGATATTGTGATCTTAGATAATCCCACCCAAGGAGTGGATGTCGGTGCTAAATTAGAAATATATACGCTCATTATGAAGTTGGCTGAAGAAGGCATTAGCTTTGTTATCTTATCAAGTGAATTTCCTGAGATGCATAATTTATGCGATCGGGTCTATGTCATGTTCCAAGGTCAAGTGAGGGGCGAGTTTACGCGCGAGGAATTAAATGAAGAAGACATTATGTTAGTCGCGACAGGAGGATCAATTAATGGAAGAGATTAAGACAAGAGAAGACATACTCAATAATCCGAATCAATCAAGAAACGATTCTATCAAAACGATTCTTGCTAATCACAGTGCGGCTATAGCATTGCTCTTTATTATTATTGTGGGGTTTATATTACGTGGGGATATATTTTTTACTTACAATAATCTTATGAATGTTTTGATGAATAATTCCTTTATTGGAATTATTGCTTTAGGAATGACTTTAATTATTCTGACAGGAAACATTGACCTTGCTGTAGGGTCGCAATTAGCACTATCTGGATTAATTGGAGTAAGTGTTTTAAATAATACGGAAAGTGTTGTTTTAGCCATTTTAGCGAGTATAGGGATTGGTGCTCTAACAGGCGGCTTGACTGGAGTTTCAGTAACCTTCTTTAAGATTCCATCCTTTATTGTGACCTTAGGAACGATGCAAATCTACCGGTCCTTTGCCCAATATTTCTATAATGGTGGGGGCGTGATGGCAACAGCGACTAATGCGAGCGCCTTTACGAATATATCGAACTATCGTTTGTTTGGTGAGATTCCAATGCCGATTGTATATTGGTTATTAGTGAGTGTCTTGATGATTGTCTTTGTTCGCAAGACAGCTTTTGGTCGACATATCTTTGCGGTAGGGAGTAATGAACGAGCAACTTTTCTAGCTGCTGTAAATGTGCACCGCGTCAAGATTGGTGTGTTCATTATGTCTGGTGTACTCGTGGCAATTGCTGGGGTGTTAGAAGCAGCGCGATTAGGAAGTATGAACTCAGCCTCATCTGGACGCTCATATGAAATGGATGCGATCGCAGCGGTTGTCATTGGTGGAACGGCGATGAGTGGAGGTCGTGGTAGTATTGTTGGCACGGTATTTGGAACATTAACGATTGGGATTATTAATAATTTAATGAACTTACTAGGTGTACCTACTTTTCTTGTTGGTGCAATCAAAGGCTTTATCATTATTGGAGCGGTTATGTTACAGAAAGTCATGTCGAAACACAAAGAGTAGGTGGGAGGTGTGCGACGGGCTAATTCCTTTGATTTGGCCCGTGGCGAACCATCACGACGGTCAACTTTTATAAAAGTGAACCGTGATTATTAGCAATTTGACGAATCCATTGGGGCGGTCATATTACAAAGTAATGTCAAAACAAAAAGAGTAGGTGGATATATGAGGTTAGGATTAGTAACAGCGATACTGGAACATATGAATTTTGAAGAAGTGATTGATTTTGCCTCGGCGAACGGCTTGGATAGTGTTGAATTAGCTTGTTGGCCACAAGAAGAAGGGGCGCGCCGTTATGCAGGTGTTTCTCATATAGATGTGAAGAATCTAACAGTTGAAAAAGCGCAATACCTTAAGCAATATGCACAAGAGCGTGATATTGAGATTGCTGCCTTAGCTTATTATCCGAACCCGTTAGATAGTGATTTGGCTAAGCGACACGCGGTTATTGAGCATCTGAAGTTAGTCATCAAAGCGTCTGCGATGCTGGATGTGAATATAGTAACTACGTTCATAGGACGCGATCAAGGTAAGACGGTGACGGATAACTTAGCGATTTTAGAAGACGTTTGGCGTCCTATTATCGATTTAGCTGAAGCAGAGCAGGTTAAGATAGCGATTGAGAATTGTCCAATGTTATTCACGGAAGATGAATGGCCTGGCGGGCAAAATATCATGACCAGCCCAGCTAATTGGAACAGGGTTTTTGATATATTAGATAGTGATTATTTGGGGCTTAACTTTGATCCATCGCATTGTGTATGGCAACAGTTAGATTATATTCAGCCAATCTATGACTTTAAGGATAAGTTGTTCTTCGTTCATTTCAAAGATATTAAGTTATATAAAGATAAATTAGCCAAAGTCGGAGTGACGGCACTACCGTTAGAGTATATGGCACCGAAGCTTCCTGGATACGGGGACGTTGATTGGTATGCGTTCGTGTCTGCTTTGTCTGATATTGGTTACGATGGGCATACGAGTATTGAAGTGGAAGATATAGCCTTTGAAGAAAATATCGAAGATATTGAGCAATCGGTTAAGCGAACGATTGCTTATATGAGAAGGGTTATCTATTAAGTGAAAAAAATTAAGAAATAGAAACGTTGCAAATTTGATTTGTGGCGTTTTTTATTTAGTTTTAAAGATTGCTAATATCATTATACTATCCGTCACTACTTAACTATTTTATTTCTCATTATCTTGATACAATGATAGCAATTGATATTATAAAAAATTATAAGGGCGTGAGGGTATGGATATAAGTTATAAAAATGCAAAAGAATATCAAAGTAAAATCAATGACATTGAAAAGCTTTTAACTGAATCAGACGACTTTTTTACTGACTATAATGTTCGCTCATTAGCAACCAATTTAAGAAATCAAGCTGTAAAAGATAAGATAGATGTATTACCAGTTAATGTTATACTTTCATTATTTGAAACACATTCAAAAGAAGTAAAAGTAGAAAATCAACCCTTTAATCAAAGAGCATTGTCAGTTATTTCAAAGATAATGCCCAATAATTACTCTGCTAATAATATATCATTAGCAAAGCAAAATTTATCAGACAAACTAGTATTGAATACCTTTCCTAAAATGATCGGAGCTGAAATATCAGAACAAAAACTCAAACTGCTGACAGTCTTATTCGTGTCAGATACCATCAAAGTGAAAAAAATTAATATAGAAAAAGAGTATATGCCAATGATAGTAGAGTTAAAAAACTCACTAGATTATATTATTCAACATGATAAGAATGCATTTATGAAATTATTCCAACGAGGATCAATTAAGAAAAAACTTAATGATTCGCGAGAGAAATTTATGGCAAATTTCTATAAAATTGAGACGCTCGAAAGAGAACTACAGCTTCTCGATAAAATATCAGTCAGTGAAATAGAGGTGCGCAACGACTTCAACTTAAATCCCTCAAAATACATGGAAAGAATCTTGGCGGTTATTGAATATGACACAAAGGAAGGAGATTTATTAAATAAACTTATTGCTGAAAAAGTTGCAGAGCTTGAATATCGAATGATGGAATTTGATGAGGAAGTCATTGAAAAACGCATTAGTGAAAGCTGGAATAAGACAAAAGAAATACAAATTCCTCATGAATTAGACTCCATGATGGTTGAAGTATTACAAGCTAATAGTGAGAAAGTGTTACCTATTAATGAACTGGATAGAATTGGTATCACAACAATTGGTGATTTGAAAAAGGAATCTGATAAATTACAGCAATTAAAAGATAATGTATCAGAAGAAGACTATGATGATTTAATAAATCAGTTAAATATTTTTGTAAAGACGATGGAAAAAGATTTTTACCCCAAATTGAGGTCAAATAATCTCTCTGAGGAGGAAATCGAACTTCTAGGGCACCTCCACCACCGCCAACAATTGGGAAAATTTGAAAGAGATATTATTAATAAAGCTAAAAATCTGTTAACCCAAGTGAAATCGATCTTAGAGATATTAGCTGAAAAAGATACAAACGACTATAAACGACAATTTTATAACGATGATATTAAGCATACTATCACTCAATACAAGGAAAATCTGTTTAACAGTTTAGAACAATTTATTGAACAATTTAGTGAAGTGCAAAACATTCCACTCGTACAGTTAACAACAAATGAAATCAGAAAAGATTTTGAGAAAAATAGTGCGAATTATTTTGCTATGTTAGATAGAGTTATGGGAGGATCTAAAACATATTCACCAAATGATCTGCCTTCTTTTATAGTTGAAAAAGTAAATCAGTACCCACTTAATACAGATAGTTTAAAAGTTACCTTAAGACCATATCAGGAATTTGGGACAAAGTATGCTTTACAATATAAAAGTACTTTGCTAGGTGATGAGATGGGATTAGGAAAAACCATTCAAGGTATTGCGATGATTAATCATCTGTATTTAGATAATAAAAAACATTCAATAGTTGTCTCACCCCTTAGTGTGTTGGCGAACTGGAAACGAGAAGTTGAAAAATGGTCTGATTTACCAACCTATATATATCGAGGAGATTTGAGGGGGATTTCACTGAATAAATGGCAAGAACAAGGTGGTATTTTACTAACAAACTTTGAACAAACTCACCATTTAGTAAATGATGACAAGTTGAAGCAATTAGACTTAATCATAGTTGATGAGGCTCATTACATAAAAAATGAAGCGACTAAGCGGGCCAAAAATGTCAATGCACTAGCTAAAAAATCAAAATATCATTTATATATGACAGGAACACCTATTGAAAATCGTTTAGAAGAGATGAAGAAGTTGATTTCGTATCTCAAACCTAAATTAGTTAGACGCATCGATCGAGATTTTGCTGATTATAATCCTGAAAAGTTTAAACAACTTGTTTCTTATGTCTACTTAAGAAGAAAAAGAGATGAGGTTTTGAAAGAGCTACCTGAAATTGAAACGGTTGAACTATGGTCAAACTTCTCAGAAATAGAGCAGGAATATTATAATCACGCTGTGTCATTAGGGCTTAGTGGATTAATGAAGATGAGACAGGCTGGTTTTGCCGGTGATGAACCTAAGCATTCAGAAAAGATTAAACAATTAATGGATATTTGCTTGGAAGCGAAAGAAAATGGAGATAAAGTTTTAATATTCTCTTATTTTAAAATTGTTTTAAACAAATTACTGAATCTACTTGGAAAAGATGTAGTGGGTATGATTTCTGGAGATGTTTCTACCAACCAACGACAAGAGATGATTGATGCATTTACTGAAGCTGAAGATGGGAAGATACTTTTAAGTCAAATAGAAGCCGGGGGAGTAGGATTAAATATTCAAGCAGCCAATATTGTTATTTTATGCGAACCACAATGGAAACCTTCTACTGAGAACCAAGCGATAAGTAGAGTTTATCGAATGGGACAAACTAAAAATGTTATTGTATATCGTCTGCTGACTGAAGCAAGTATTGATGAAACAATGTTAGAAATACTTGGCGAGAAGTCTGATATATTTAACCAATATGCGCACGATTCGCTTGTGTCAGATGCTTTTGATCGACGTCAAGCACAAGATGCAACGGTTGTGTCTGAAGATTCGCTGAAGAAGAAAGTGTTTGAGATTGAAAGACAAAGAGTCGAGCAATTAGCCTAGTTAATCTAAGAAGTAGCCAAGTTAAAGTAATCTCTTCCACACCCTTCCCACTCTGTTGTTTAATCAACAGAGTGGGGTTTTTGTTGACTACATCAAATTCAAATAACAATTAGAATGATGTGCATAATAAAAAACAGCACAGAGATGGTTTTACTATATGAATATACATAAGTTATAGTTAGGTTTAGATACATTTGGTGAAGTGGCGTTAGATAGTCGTACGGGGGAGCGTAGTGGCTTCGAAGAGTCATTGCGAAACATTGTTGAAGAAGGTAAATTATCAGAAGAAGTTGGGATTGATTTATTTGCTTTAGGAAACATCACCGTGAAGAATATTCTATCTCAAGTCCACAAATATTACTGGCTACTTTAGCAACCGTCACGGAGGAATTATCTTAGGAACGGGTATATTCGTCCTGGATGATTAAAAATAAATAGATGCTAAGATTAAAACAACTAAACTGCTAGAGACTGTGGAAAGTTACTGGTCGTTTTTTTTTTATCTAGATTATTTGATTTCAAGGCTTGAGGGCGTCGCGATCCTTCGAAATGGTCCGTTTTGTCAAACTTTAGCGTGGTGCCTCCCTGCGACGGTCCGAATTATTTGAAATGGAGCGTGGCACCCTCCTGCTACGCACCGAAATCTAGAAAGCAGACCGTGGCAGCCACTCACGACGCCCCATCTTCTAATTTACAAATATATTCAAGAGGGAGTTATTTCGGATTGTAACGGGAGTAGTGACATGTGGCAATGGATGTACTATAACGGATTTTAATTTAGAGATTGATAGCGTAAAGAAAATATTATTCGTTTTAGAGTTATTAATGAAACCTCTTACAATTAATTGTATAAATTTATATGTGATTATAAATTATCATAGTGGGTTATGAGCCAAATCCTAGCAAGCGCTATCATTTGTGTTATAATAAAAATATATATCATTCTAAGGAGGAATTATTTTATGGCATATGAAACAAAGTATCCCTTTACTAACGAGGTTTTGAAGACATATGATAATATTTCGGATCAGGAGATTGAGAAACATCTAGAGAATGGGCACAGGTTATACAAACAATGGCGCAAAGAGGGGCAATTAGAAGATAGAAAAGCGGTCTTATATAAAGTAGCTGAAATTTTACGTCGTGATATCGATAAATACGCTGAGATTATGACAAAAGATATGGGTAAATTATTCGAAGAAGCTAAGGGTGAAGTCGAATTATCTGCTTCCATTGCAGAATACTATGCTGATAAGGCTGACGAATTCCTGAAACCAATTCCTTTTGAAACAGATACAGGAGACGCTTATGTCGTGCGCCAAGCAACAGGGGTGATTATGGCAGTGGAGCCATGGAACTTCCCTTACTACCAAATTATGCGCGTATTTGCACCAAACTATGTAGCAGGTAACCCAATGGTTCTTAAGCATGCTTCCATTTGTCCAGGATCTGCTCAAGCCTTTGAAGATTTAGTAAAAGAAGCTGGCGGGCAAGAAGGAGCCTATAAGAACTTATTCGCAGATTATGATCAAGTTGCTAAAGTGATTGCTGATCCGCGTGTTTCAGGTGTTTGTCTAACAGGTTCTGAACGTGGGGGAGCAACGATTGCTGAGATTGCCGGACGTAACTTGAAGAAATCGACTTTAGAACTTGGTGGTAATGATGCATTTATCGTCTTGGATGATGCGAACTTAGATGGCCTAAAAGAATTACTACCAGGCTTACGTTTGAATAATGCCGGGCAAGTGTGTACTTCTTCTAAACGTTTCATCGTGACAGAGAAAAATTATGATGCATTCTTAGAGATATTAGTTGAAAGCTTCAAAGGAGTTAAATGGGGAGACCCAATGGATCCAGAAACAACTTTAGCCCCACTATCATCAGCCAAAGCGAAGGAAGACGTCTTAGAACAAATTCAATTAGCAGTTGATAATGGAGCAAAAGTGGTTTATGGTAACGAGCCGATTGACCATCCAGGTAACTTTGTAATGCAAACGATATTGACTGATATTACAAAAGACAACCCAATCTTTAATCAAGAAATCTTTGGTCCCGTAGCTATCGTTCATAAAGTTAAAGATGAAGATGAGGCGGTAGAGTTAGCTAACGATTCTAGTTATGGGCTTGGTGGTTCAGTTTATGGTGAGGATTTAGACCACGCTCGCAAAATTGCCGAAAAAGTGGAGACAGGGATGTCCTTTATGAACTCTGGTTGGACCTCACTGCCAGAATTACCATTCGGTGGCGTTAAAAACTCAGGTTATGGTCGTGAATTAAGTGAATTAGGCTTTACTGCTTTCTTAAATGAACATTTAATTTATACACCTAAACAATAAAATACCTTCTAATATAATGGATAGGACTTGTAAACCAGGTCCTATCCCTACTTTTAGTCAAGTACTATTCAGAGAGACATCAGTAGAATAATAGGCATACCGAATAATTCTTCAAAAGACTACTTTTTGTAGAAACTTGGTACAATTTAATTATTCATATACTTTCCCATGTAGTGCTAAATAGTGAATGGATCTTAGAAATCGGTCCTGACATCCAATCAGAACGACCTTATGCTTTTAGTGTGAGGTTGTTTTTTTGCTCAATAATAATAATCATCGATATGATTCGGACCTGACGTTTGTGAACGAACCATATTTGTTATGACAACATATAGTGTTTTTCTAGCCGATGTATTCCCACATATACTAATTTTATCGTAATTAGGCGACTCACCTGGTTGAAACCGACGGATATCTATGCCAACAAAGGCATTGAGTCATTGAGTTGCCTATGATTATCAAATCGTGTAATATCGCCTAACTCCGCATTCAAAGAGCAGCTGTTAATTCACCGACTAATGAGTTTTTTTGAATTTCTTTCTTTTGTCGAACAAGCTGCTGAAGTTTACCGGCCCAGTCAATGACTAAGAACGTTTCAAGCAAATCATTATCCACTGTAGGATAGTTATCCATAGCGATAGCGAGAATAGATTCTAATACAGAGAAGGAGAGAATTAAGAATGCGTGTAGTTGGTTCCGTCCATACTTTATTGCTTTTTCATTGCTCTCGTAACAACGTGATAATAACGTTATTTATTGGTACTCTTTATCAATGATAACCTTTTTCTTTCACGCCATAAAAAAGTGAGTTAAATCAATCCTACAATTCAGAGTCAGAGATGTGACTGATGAAAGAAACAAAGACTTACGAAGAAAAACTAAATATTGTTCAAGACTATCTAAATAACGACCTGTCATATAGAGAGACGTCAGAAAAGTTTAAAGTTTCATATAATAATGTTTACGCATGGGTGAACATATATAAGAAACATGGTCTTGGCAGTCTTATCGACAGCCGAGGTAGATCAAAACCACTGCAATATTAACAGACGAAGAACGGTTAAACGTTAAAAATAAGGCCCTTAAAGCTCGAAATGAGTAGCTAGAAATGGAAAAGATGCCTTAAAAACATTACATGAAGTGGAAAGAGAGTAGATGTTAGCCAAAGAATGCTTGAAGCAGAGTAACAAACGATTAAAAAATTTCACGAAGAAAAAGCCTAAAAAGTAATCTGGCTGTGCCAAGCATTAAAAGTGAGCCAATCGAGCTATTATAAATGGTTAAATCATCAACCGTCACATACAGAATTGCGCTTAAAAAAATAATAGTATTCATTCATGAAGCACATAAAACATGTAATGGAATTTATGGCTATCGTCGTAGGACTATTTATTTAAATCACTTTCAACAAGCCGCTGTTAATCATAAGTGTGTCTAGCACTTAATGAAATGGAAGGGCATCCAAACCTATATAAAGAAAAGACGAATCTGAAGATTCGCCTTAACTATTTTTATTATTTACCTGTCTACTTGACAGGGGGCAGTTCATATTGAGTTTGGTTGGGGGCTTTGATAATCTAAGTTGCTGTCCAGGTCATTAGCCATTCTTTCTCGTGAGTTTCTTCATCTAAACACTCCTCAATAAATTGAAAACCATGCCTTTTATAAAATTGTATCGCCTGCGAATTGCGTGAATAAACAGAAAGTGTCAAAGATTTGTGTTGGCTTTTTAAATAAGTCAACAACTGGCTTCCAATGCCTCTGTGTCGACTCTCCTTCTCAATAAAAATACCCGCAATATAGTCTCCCGTTATACCAACAAAGCCTAACAGTCGATTGTCTTCTTGATAAAGCACCATATTCGCTTCATGAAAAGCTGAGAGCACATCATCATAATGACTGGTCCAATAGGCTGGGTCAACAAAATCATGCACTTCCAAATTCACAGTTAACCACAAATCAGCGACAGCCTTTATTACATCAGGATCCTTGTCTACTAAATTTATAAGCATCGGGTGACCTCCTTTAAATGACTAATAAGAAAAAGTCTAACAGAATACGCAAAGAGTCGCAATTGATAATCAAAGAAGGATGAGAAAAAGATAGAGCCTATGCTACAATAGCCATAAGTAAAAAGAAGGGTGCGAGATGATGCGAATTAAACGACCAGTAATACAAGCGGATTTAGAAGAAAAAGAGTTAAAAGACTTATACCAACCCCATGATTATATCTTAGAACTAGATGGCTATGATTTGAATGAACCTGACTTTACAACCGTTCAGGTGGAACAAGTGCGATTATATAATTGCGTCATTCGTGACGGTATATTCAACGATATGGATTTAAGTGATGCAGATCTGACTGATGTGCGCTTTATCGGCTGTGACTTCTCGAATGTAAATCTAAGCCAAGCATCCATTCACCGAGTAGAGTTTGAAAATTGTAAGTTACTCGGAACTCAGTTCTCTGAAACCATGTTAGGTGACACACTATTCCAAGAGGCAATCTTAAACTTATCTACATTCGCGGATTCAAAGTTAGTGCGAGTCTACTTTCAAGAGTCGTCACTTCAAGAAGCAGCCTTCTTTGAATGTAAACTAAAGCAAGTCAACTTTGAAGAGTGTGAACTCAATGACATTACCTTTGATCATACACCTTTAAAAGACATCAACCTTAGCACATCAAACTTTGACTCAATCCGAGTTGCCATCGAAGACTTGAAAGGTTGCCGAGTGTCCAGGGAACAAGCCTTAGGTTTGGTTGGGTTGATGGGGGTAGAAGTGGTGTAGGGAAGTGATTGACGCAGATTAAAAAATTAGATAATTTCATTATTATAATTTACTAATCATTATAATAGACTGTTACTCTGATATTTTGTGAATAATTACCGAATTTTTCTCCAAAAAGAGTAATTCCCCCGTTGTTTAAATTTTTTTCAGTATTCGAAAATCGTAAAGTAAAAAAAGTAAGATCGAAGTTAATATTTGAAAGCTTAAAGTTTGATATTTTTTCTCCATCAATTTGAGTTTCTTCAGGCGTAATACGAATCGTTTTTAATTGACCGTATTGGCTATTGCTATCTGGCCACCACGAAGGTGTATAATGACCTCGAACATCAGCATAGTTTCCAGGTGAAGTCCAAGTGCCAATATTTACGTTATTAAACAAGAAGTCTATATCTGATGGCCATACGTAATTGCTACCAGGGAATTCAGAAGCAATCTCAAAGCTGATTTCAATGAGATGAACTTTTGAAGAAGAAGTGACAGGATTAAAAAAGTTGTATTCTATAAATCCAGAAGAGAGCCATAATAGTTGTGCGTTAATTCTTTCAGGCACCATAAAGTATTTCGGCTCATCTAAAACCCCGATATATCCTTCATCACTAGCTAAGCCGCAAGTAGGCTTAGCTTTAAAGTTTGAAAAACTCCCAACTGAAATATCGATTATTTTTTTTTGATATTTTTCATAAATTCGGATAGGAAAAGTTATACGTAACTCATCAATTGCAATAATATAATATTTCTGTTTACGTTCTGTTCCTTCAATATATTGCAGGCGAATTACTTTTGCTTCTTCTAATTGTTTTAAATGTCTATTAATAATTGATGGACTTAAATCTAATAAATGAGATATTTGTGTTCCGTTTAAAGGACGCTCTTTTAATAGAGATAATATATTGATTCGTGTTTCGTTGGCCAAGGCTTTGATAATAGGTAAGTTTTCACTAGTTAAATTTATATCCATGATTATTCACCTTTCTGTTCAAAAAAACGCGCACTCAACTAAATGAAAGCGGTTTTATTAACTATTCTAACATAAAAAGCTCAAAAAAATCTATATATTTTTCGAAGTTGCATTGAGTATTAATTGTCGTACTAATATAATAAATATGTAAGGGCTTACCAAACAATTTGTACAAATTGAGAACTATTAGTTAATAAAAGGAGAATGGAAAATGAAAAAAATGATGAAATCCCTTTTGGCGATCGTAACTGCTTCTTCTGTATTTAGTTTTACTTCACTGTCTAACACATCTGTTGAGGTTCAAGCTCAAGAAGATCGGGTTCAGATTGATTTTCTTAATGGATTTACCGGTGGCGATGGCGCTTTTATGAAGCAAATTACAGACGGGTTCAATGAATCACAGGACCAGTATTTTATTAATGAAGTCCAAGAAGTTGACCACTATGTTCAATATGTAACTGGTGATTTTGATTTAGTTGTAATGCACGGAACAAACTTAGCAACTTATCGTGCAGATGGATTAATTCAAGATGTGACACCGTTCTTAGATGAAGCAGGTTTATCAATGGATGATTTTCATCCTGTTTCAGAAGATATCGTTGGATTTGAGGATGGTACTTTTGGAGTCCCATTAGACATTCATCCATTGACCACTTTTTATAATAAAGAGTTTGTAGAAGAAGCTCCAGAAAACTATGAAGATTTAGTTTCAATTAATGAAGAAGTTTCAGCTATCAATGAAAATTTATATGCATTAGGAATACCAGATACTGGTTTAGTTGAATTCTATATACTGACAATCGCAGCCCAAAATGGTGTTGACTTAGATGGTGGAGGGTACCTAAATTTCGCACAACAAGAAATGGCAGATGCATTAATGATTTATCATGACATGATTTATACAGAGAATATTTCACCAGCTGGTTTAGGATTAGATGGGGAATTCCAAACGTTTATGTCTGATGCTGAAAACGATGCAGCGCAAAGTGTAGTAGCATTAACTGGACCTTGGTATTATCAAGCAGTTAGTGATACGTATGGTGAAAACTTAGGAATTGGTCAAATCCCTGTATTAGGAAATGAACAAGCTATTTATGGTAATAGTCACAATATCTCAGTGTCGTCGAATGTTCAAGATGATGAAACTAAAGCAGGTATTTCA
Organism: Ruoffia halotolerans; assembly: GCF_014049385.1. Lineage (GTDB taxonomy): Bacteria > Bacillota > Bacilli > Lactobacillales > Aerococcaceae > Ruoffia > Ruoffia halotolerans. Next base: position 119,087 of record NZ_JACAOA010000002.1, read on the forward strand.
GCATTCTTTGAATACCTATATACACCAGAAAATTTAATCCATTGGGCTGAGTCAGGACAAGCGCCTTTACATAATGACACAATGGCTTTAGTAGAAGAGCGTCAAGAAGAATTACCGTTATCATACCAAAATCAATTACAATTTGATAACTATGTTGCAGCACCACAAGTATATCAATTTGGAGAACAAATTCGTTATATGAATGAAACTGTTTTTGGCCGTATAGTTCGTGAAGAGGGTCTGACAGTGGAAGACTTAATGGTTGAGTTAGAAATGGCTACACAACAAGCACAAGAAATTGGTAGTACAGGTAGTGTTGAATAACTAATTAAGTAGCAGATTCATTAAATAAAATTAATAGAGTAAAGTTCATCCAAAGCAAACTGATTGTAGTTAGAATCAGCGGTAAAACTTTACTCTATTTTTTATATAAGGAGAGATAAATATGTATATAAATCGCAAAACAAAGTGGTCAGCTTTTCTCCTATTTTTACCATTTTTAATTGCTTTTGTATTATTTTGGTTAATACCTTTTTCATTTGGGGTTTTTACAAGTTTGCATCAATATAGTGTATTCGCAGGAAATCAAGGTTTTGTAGGATTAAATAATTATCAAACCTTGATACAAGGAGACGGAGTATTTGGTAGTAGATTTTATCTAGGTATGGGAAATACGCTAATTTTCGTTGTGTTCAGTGTTATTCCTTTGGTTCTTATTAGTTTAGGTTTAGCACTAACAATCCATAATTTAAATGGCTGGGTAAAAAATATATTTAGAACGATTTTCTTCATATCATATGGGGTTTCAGTAACAGCTGTATCGTCTATTTTTAAATGGTTATTTAATGGTAATGGTGGATATATTAATCAGTTACTTTCTGAAGTTAACTTGCCAGCTATTCAATGGTTAAATCAACAACCATATGCTTGGGCAGTAATTATAGTAACAACAGTGTGGTGGACGGTCGGATATAATATGATTTTATTTAGTAATGCATTGGATAATTTGGATCCTGCATTGTATGAAGCAGCGTCTATCGATGGGGCGAATGCGTGGGATAAATTCAGACATATTACACTTCCATCAATTAAAAATATAACGATGTTTGTTATTTTAACGACTGTAATCGCATCTTTCAATCTATATGGTCAATCACTTTTAATTACTGGCGGAGGGCCAGCTCAGTCTACCATGTCGGTAATAATGGTTATACAACAAACTATATTTAATCAGAATAACCTTGGTATGGGTTCTGCAATGGCTGTCTTATTAGGTATTATAATTATGCTTGTGTCCGTGATTCAATTAGTAGTTGAGCGAAGAGGTGAACAAAAATGAAATCAATGAAGAAGTCAAATAAATTAGCTTTAATCATTGCGGTTATAATGGCTATCTTTTTCATAGTTCCATTACTTTATATGTTTTTTACTTCATTTAAATCCATGTCGGAATCTCTATCAAGTGCAGGGTTGGTGCCACAAAGTTGGACAATGGAGAATTATCAAAGTTTATTAGAAGACACGTCTACATCACCAATGATACGTTGGTTATTAAATACTACACTAGTTACAGTTGTTGGAACAACAATAGTAGTAACAATCGATGTATTAGCAGCGTATGCTTTAGCTAGATTGAATTTACCTTTCAAGAATATAGCATTATTTATTGTGATTGCATCGTTAACAATTCCGGGTATTGTTACACTATTTCCAAATTTCTTTATAATGCAAGAAATTGGAGTCATTGATACTTATATACCATTAATTGTCATTTACACATCGAGTTCAATGGGAGTTTATATGATTTACAATTTTTTAAAGTCCTTCCCAGGAGAATTGGAAGAAGCAGCTGCATTAGATGGTGCATCAAGATGGCAAATATTAAGACATGTTATCTTACCTTCAATCAAAGGGCCGACTACCACTCTAGCAATAATGACATTTTTGGCTATATATAATGACTTTTTATGGCCATCGCTTGTAACGAATAGTACAGAAATGAAAACAGTTACGGTTGGAGTTGCCAATCTAGTGCAAGGTGCGAATTTTGTTAATCCAGGAAGAATGATGGCAGCGACAGTAATTGCTACTATACCTGCATTAATTGTCTTTGTCTTTGCGCAACGATTCTTTATACAAAATGATACTGCATCAGGCATAAAATAAGGAGAATGATATGAGAAATAACTACCCACGCCCACAATTTCAAAGAGAAAAGTGGATCAATTTAAATGGAGATTGGCAAATTGAATTCGATTATAAAAATCAAGGTTTAAGTAATAAGTATTTTAAACAAGATGTAAAATTTTCGGAAAATATTGAAGTACCCTATGTCTACCAAAGTAAAAAATCAGGACTAAACCATAAAAAAAATTGTGAGGTACTTTGGTATAAAAAAACTTTTACTATAGAAAAGTTGACTGATACTACCGTAATGCATTTTGGTGCAGTCGATTATATCGCAGATGTTTATGTAAATGAAATTCATATTGGACAACATATTGGTGGTCATACTAGTTTTAAGTTCGATATATCTCATGCGATTATTGAAGGAGAAAATGCCGTTACGGTTCGTGTGGAAGACTATACTGATAGGGAATGGATACCACGAGGTAAACAATATTGGAATGTCCAACCTGAATCGATATGGTATACAAATACTACTGGTATCTGGCAAACAGTTTGGCTTGAACAAATAAATACTATTCATGTTGATTCCATGAAAATAACACCGAAATTAGATGATGAATCTGTAGAAATTAAACCGATTTTTAGTGAACTAACAGAAGAAATGGAACTTGAAATCATCATTGAGTTCAAAGGTGAATTGATTGTACAAACACGATCAAAGATTTTATCGACTGAGCAAATATTTAATTTTGACGTAATGTCTGGAAAAATTATGAATAAAAATGCTCATGGATTTGGAAGAACATGGTCACCAGAAGCACCAAACTTATTTGATGTAACTCTAAAACTTTTTGTTGAGAATAAACTCATGGATAAAGTGGAAAGTTATTTTGGAATGCGAAAAATCCATATTGAAAACGATCAAATATTTCTAAATAATCGCCCATTTTATCAAAAATTGATATTGGATCAAGGCTATTGGCCAAATACCCTAATGACGGCACCAGAAGACAAAGATTTTGAAAAAGACATAAAGTTAGCTAAAGAAATGGGATTTAATGGAGCAAGAAAACACCAAAAAGTTGAAGACCCATTGTATTATTATTATGCTGATAAACTTGGATTTGTTGTTTGGGGAGAGAGTGCCTCTCCTGCGAATTACAACACACAAATGGTACCTTTAGTCGTGAATGAATGGAAAGAGATTATTGAGAGAGATTACAATCATCCATCTATTATTGCATGGACTCCTGCCAATGAAAGCTGGGGAATTTCAGAAGTTAACTACGACAAGCAACAACAAGATTTTCTACAAACCCTTTATTATTTTGTGAAATCATTAGACCAAACTCGTTTAGTTATAGTAAATGATGGTTGGGAGATGATAAAAACAGATATTCTAGGCGTCCATAATTATTCACATGGGAATGTTGATGAAATTGAAAAATATCAAAAGTATGTTAATGACATCAGTACTACTGAAAACCTAACTACAGCTATGCCTGCCCAACGTAATATCATAGTTGAAGGCTATGAATATAAGGGGCAGCCGTTAATGCTAACCGAATTCGGAGGTATATCTTTTAACCCTGATGAAGTTTGGGATAACGCTTGGGGATATACAAGTGCAAATACTAAAGAAGCATTTCTTGCTGATTATGAGAGAGTAATAGATGCAATAAAAAAATCACAAGCACTAAGAGGATATTGTTATACCCAACTGACCGACGTTGAACAAGAAACGAATGGACTATTAACTTTCGATCGTCGACCTAAAGTAGACTTAAATCTGATTAAAGAAATCAATGAAAAAATCTAAAGGTGTGATTATATGAAACTGAATAAATTTGGAGGATTACTAACGATTTTCTCACTTATCTTAATCTCAACCATTATTTTTAGAGATTTAGAAATAAAAGCTACAGAAAGTTATCAAAATCCAGTAGGTGAAATGTCAAATATTGGAGATCCGTTTGTGTTAAAAACCAACGATGAATATTATATGTATGCAACTTCAGAACCAAATTTTGGCTTTCGAGTATGGAGGAGTAATGATTTAGTTGATTGGGTGGATGCCGGAGTCGCTTTAGATCATAGAACATTTGAAAATAAATGGGCAACTTACGATTTCTGGGCACCCGAAGTATTTGAACATGAAAATGAATATTATATGACATACAGCGCTCGGGCATATAATGGAAGTTTAAGAACTGCTATTGCAAAGTCCGAAAGTCCTACGGGGCCTTTTGAAGATATCAATTCTGATTTGATAGAAGAGAAAGGATCTTATATTGATGCTCATATATTCAAAGATGACGACGATAAAATATATATGTACTACGTTAAGGATAACTCAGAAAATATTATTAATGGTATAAAAACAAGCGAAATGTTTGTTCAAGAGATGTCTAGTGATTTAAGTAGTTTAGTAGGAGAACCGACATTTTTGTTTGGTCCCAGTCAAGAGTGGGAAGGATTAGAAGGCGATATTCTTTGGAACGAGGGTCCATTTGTTCTTAAACATGAAGATAAATATTATTTAACATATTCAGCGAACTATTACGGAGGACCAGAATATGCAGTGGGCTACGCAGTGTCGGATAATCCATTAGGCCCGTTTGAGAAATACAAAGATAACCCAATATTATCATCTGATTTAGAAAATGGTATTTCTGGTCCGGGACATAATAGTATAACCGTTGGACCTAACAATGAAGAACTTTATATTGTTTATCATATACACACAGATCCAGATAATCCAACCGGGGACCGTCGTATGGCGATAGACCCAATCTATTTTGAAGACGGAATATTAAAAGTAGATGGACCTAGTTCGGAGGAAAAAGAATTTTAAACTGTTCTGTTTAGACAGGTAAAAGAGTCAACTTAAGGAGAAATATTATTGATAGTAGAAGAAAAATCATTTGGAAGTTTAAATAATGTTGAGTATAAAGAAATATTTATTACAAATAAACATGGCACTGTTATTAGCTTTTCTAATTTGGGTGCAAGAATTAATCGTTGGATAACAAAAGATAGATATAATAACTTTATTAATATAATTCTTGGTTTTGAAGATGCAAAACATGCCTATGAAGGGCGAAGTTACTACTATGGAGCAAGCGTAGGCCGTGTTGCAGGGCGAATAAAGGGAGGTCATTTCCATTTAAATGGAATTGAATACCAATTATCAACAAATGATGGTAAGAATCATTTGCACGGTGGACCAAATAGTTTCGATATGATGCAATGGGATTATCAAATTAAGAAAGAAGATAATTCTGTTTCTATTATTTTTATGTTAGAGAGCGAAAAAGATAGCAATGGATATCCTGGGAATGTAAAAATATATATCACTCATATTTTTGATGACAATAATAATTGGACAATTAAATATCAAGCAGAAACAGATCAGGATACGTTATTTAATCCAACTAATCATGTTTATTTTAATTTAAATGGTAACAATACAGAACCAGTTACAAATCATTTACTAGCAATTAATGCAGGCCAGTTTGCACCTGTCAATAAGGATGTAACTCCTGTTGGACACTTAGAAAAGGTAGATGGTACAGGTTTTGATTTAAGAAAATCCAAACAAATAAGTGAAATAATTACACAGTCGCATCAACAAATAGAATTAATTGGCGGATTAGATCATCCTTTCGTTTTTCAAAATGGAGAGAATATTGCGAGTTTAGAATCACCGTTAACAGGAATAAAAATAAATATGAAGACTACTTTACCGGCAGTGGTAGTGTACAGTCACCAAGAAATCAGTAAACCTCTGAGAATTTGGGGTTATCCGTTACAAAAATATTCGGGAATTACCCTTGAAACGCAGGAATTACCTGATGCCATTAATCAGGAAAATTTTGGTGATATTGTATTAAAAACAGATATACCGTATGAATCAGAAACAAGTTACGAGTTAAAACATATGATTGGTTAGGTGAAAACATTATGAAACTAAAAGATTTAGAAAAAGAATTTTTTGAGATTTTTGAGGAAACCCCGTCAAACGCTTATATTTCACCGGGGAGAGTAAATTTAATTGGTGAGCATATCGATTATAATGGCGGTTATGTTTTACCTGCTGCAATCACTTACGGAAGTTACGGACTAATCAAAATTAGAGATGACAATCAAATACGAGCTTATTCAATTAATTTTCCGGATAAAGGTATTATTGACATTAATTTAAGCAATATTCAATACAAAAAAGAAGATGATTGGGCAAATTTCGTTAAAGGTACTGCAAAATATTTTATGAACCTAACAGGAGAAAAATCAAAAGGATTTGACCTGTTAATATATGGAAATATACCGAACGGAGCAGGACTTAGTTCTTCAGCATCAATTGAATTACTCATTGGCATTATTTTAAATGATATAAATCAAAGTAAATTAAACAGACAAGACTTGGTAAAAATAGGACAACTAACAGAAAATAAATTTATTGGTGTAAATTCCGGAATAATGGATCAATTTGCGGTTGGAATGGGGCAAAAAGATAAAGCAATCTTTCTAAATACAGACACTCTTGACTACAGTGTGATTGATGCCGATTTTGGTGATAATTTAATTTTGATCATGAATACTAATAAACAGCGAAAATTATCTGACTCAAAGTATAATCAGCGACGAGCAGAATGTGATAAGGCTCTGCAAATAATACAAGAACATAAAAGAATTAAGAATCTTTGTGAATTATCAATAAATGATTTACAGTTAATTGAACAACTTTTAGAGGATAAAATGTTATACCAAAGGGTACGACACGTTGTAACAGAGAATAATAGGACTATTCTTGCAAAAGAGGCTTTGAGTAACGGGGATTTAATTAAATTTGGTGAGTTATTAGACGCATCTCACGAAAGTTTGCGCAATGATTATGATGTAACTGGATTAGAACTTGATACGTTGGTTGGCTTAGCGCGTCAACAACCTGGTGTTCTCGGATCTAGGATGACTGGTGCTGGGATGGGAGGATGTGCTATCGCTCTAATTAATAAAGAAGAAGTGAACTTAGCAATTCAGGTAATAACTCAAGAGTACACTGATATCATAGGCTATTCACCAGAAATGTATATCGCTGAAATAGGCGATGGAGCAAAGAAAATTTATTAAGGAGGATTTAAAATGGCTGTATTAGTTACAGGGGGTACTGGTTATATTGGAAGTCATACAGTTGTCGAGCTCTTAGAATTAGATTATAAAGTTGTTATTGTTGATGATCTATCTAACAGCGATGATAAAGTATTAGATAGAATTGCCAATATAAGTGGAAAGACCCCTCGTTTTTATCGAGTTGACTTAAAAGATAAACAAGCATTAAGGAAAATCTTCCAAGAAAACAATGTTGAGGCAGTAATACATTTTGCTGGTTATAAAGCAGTTGGAGAATCTGTAAGTAATCCATTGAAATATTACGAAAACAATATTCTATCTAGCATAAACTTAATACAAGTTATGAATGAATTTAACGTGTTTAACTTAGTGTTCAGTTCTTCTGCGACTGTTTATGGAATGAATAATCCATCGCCATTAAAAGAAGAGTACCCGACTAATGAAGCAAATAATCCGTATGGCTACACTAAAATTGTTATAGAGAATTTATTGAATGATATTAGTAATACTGATTCACGTTGGCATATTATTATATTCCGTTATTTTAATCCTATAGGTGCACATCAATCAGGATTAATCGGAGAAGATCCGAAAGGAATACCAAACAATTTAATGCCTTATATTACTCAAGTTGCTGTTGGAAAACGTGAAAAATTAAGTGTTTTTGGTGATGATTATGAAACGACTGATGGAACAGGAGTTCGTGATTATATTCATGTAGTGGATCTATCAAAAGGTCATGTTAGAGGAATTCAGAAAATAAATCAAATGCCTGGGTTACATACATATAATTTAGGAACTGGTAGTGGAGTGAGCGTACTAGAATTAGTTAATGCTTTTGAGAAAGCTAATAATTTAGTAATAAATTACCAAATATGCTCACGAAGAGCAGGAGATGTCGCCATAAATTATGCTGATGTTAGTAAGGTGAAACGAGAATTAAACTGGGAGACAGAAAAAGAATTGATTGAAATGTGTCGTGATTCTTGGAATTGGCAAAAGCAAAACCCAAATGGATATTAGAAGAAACTTGTGATTGGAGGATGACATGATAGATACAAGACAAGTAATCAAAGCAATTAATGAGTTTACTTTGATTGCAATAAAATTAAAACTTATTCAGCCAATGGATCGATTCTATATCACTAACCAGTTATTTGCATATGTAGAGATTAGTGAGGGTGAACAATTAGAACTAACAGACCTAGGGTCTAGTTTATTAAATCCTATGGATACTATTGTAGAATATGCTATATCAAAAGACATTATAACTTCATTAAGTTATATTCGTGATCAATTTGAAGCAAAAATAATGGATTTAATTACGCCCATTCCTTCTGTAGTTAATCAAAATTTTTGGAAGTTTTATAAAGAAGATAAAAAGAAAGCTACTGATTATTTTTATCAAATTTCTCAAATTAATGACTACATTAAAACCAGAAACATTGCTCGCAATGTTGCTTTTACAAGGGAAACTAGTTATGGAACGCTTCAAATTACAATAAATCTTTCTAAACCAGAAAAAACAATCGCAGATATTGAATTGGCCAAAAACACACCCAAAACAAAGTATCCTAGTTGTGCGCTGTGTATGGAAAATGAGGGGTATCATGGGAATTCAAATCATCCTGCAAGACAAAATCACCGAGTGATTCGTATCGATTTAGGTGATGAAACTTTTGGTTTTCAGTACTCTCCCTACGTTTATTACAATGAACATAGTATTTTTTTAAATGAAAAACACATTCCCATGATAATCAATCAGAATACATTCTCTAATTTATTTAAGATTTTAGATATATTTCCTCATTATTTCGTAGGATCGAATTCTGATTTACCTGGAGTAGGAGGGTCTATCTTAGCTCATGATCATTACCAAGGTGGAAGGCATGTTTTTCCAATGGAACAGGCTAAGTCATATGCTAAAGTAAACCTCATACATCATCCAAATGTTAATGCAGAGTTAGTAGAATGGCCAATGACAGTAATCCGATTAAAGTCAGAAACTTCAGAAACGCTATGTGCTGCAGCAAAAGATATTTTAAATGTGTGGCGCGAATATTCAGATGAAACTGTAGACATTATTTCGCATTCTAATGGGGAGCCACATAATACAATTACACCTATTGCAAGAAAAAATGATAATTGTTATGAACTCGATATGGTGTTAAGAAATAACAGGAAATCGACAGAATACCCTGATGGGATATTCCACCCTCATAAAGATGTTCAACATATTAAACAGGAAAATATAGGGCTAATTGAAGTCATGGGGTTAGCTATTCTGCCTCCACGACTTATTGATGAAGTAAATCAAATAAAAAAATACCTTAATGACATTATTTCATTAGACGAAGTAAAAGACATTCACCATCAGTGGGCAATAGAATTAAAAATGAAACAAACGGAAGAAAATATAATTGATACGGATTTATTAATAAAAAATTCGATAGGTGATAAATTTGTCCGTATATTAGAAGATGCAGGTATCTATAAGAATACAGAGAGTGGGAGAACTGCACTACTTAAATTTATAGATAGTGTTAATGAAACGCGTTAGTTCTACTTGAGGAGGAAAAAAATTGGTTGATATCAAAGTAAAAAATGTTTATAAAAAATATGACGGCAATGATAAGTATTCGGTTGATAATTTTAATATAGATATTCATGATAAAGAATTTGTAGTTTTTGTTGGTCCATCAGGAAGTGGTAAATCGACTGCACTTAGAATGATAGCTGGTTTAGAAGAAATTACTGATGGAGAACTTTATATAGATGGAAAGTTAATGAATGATGTTCCTGCTAAGGATCGTGGAATAGCTATGGTATTTCAAAACTATGCACTTTACCCTCATATGAATGTTTATGATAACCTAGCATTTGGATTAAAATTGCGAAAATATAATAAGAATGAAATAGATAAAAGGGTTCGTGAGAGTGCCAATCTTTTAGGGTTGACTGAATTTATTGATAGAAAACCTGCGAATCTTTCGGGTGGACAAAGACAACGTGTTGCTTTAGGTAGAGCTATTGTAAGGGATGCAAATGTCTTCTTAATGGATGAACCATTATCAAATTTGGATGCAAAGTTAAGAGTTCAGATGCGTGCAGAAATATCAAAGTTACATCAACGTTTAGAAACAACCACAATTTATGTAACTCATGATCAAACAGAAGCAATGACGATGGCTGACAGAATTGTAATTATGGACCATGGGGTTGTTCAACAAATTGGTACCCCTATAGAAGTGTATGATCATCCTGCTAACAAATTCGTTGCTGGTTTTATTGGTTCACCAGCTATGAATTTCTTTAATTTATTATATAAAGATGGCTATGTAACAAATAATGAAAATATTACACTTAAGGTGACTGAACCTCAACGAAAATTGTTAGAGAAAAAAGGCTACCAAAATAAAAATATAACTTTTGGAATACGACCAGAGGATATTCATTCGGAACAAATAATTATAGAATCTTCTTTAGAATCAGTTATAGAAGCGAAAGTGACAGTGTCGGAGTTACTAGGATCTGAAACTATGCTTTATCTAGAAAGAGATAGTAACGAATTTATTGCTAAAGTCGACTCTCGAGATCATTCTAGTCCTGGAAATAATGTGACCATAGCAGTTAATATGAATAAAGCTCGATATTTTGACCCAGAAACAGGTGAAAATTTACAGCCAATCACTCGAATGAAAAATGCAACATTGACTAAGTAAGATAATTTCAAATTTAATTTATTATGCAATTATGTCTATGAAAACTTTAACAAAATAACATTAATCTATTATTTTCAAGTATTAGAAAAACAACACTTACTTAATAATTTTTCGAATACTAAATTTCTCATAATATGATATATTTAATCTAAAAGGTGAAAAATATGGACTTTAAGTCAATCGATGATATCATTGCTAGAGCGAAAGATGCAGAAGGAAAAACATTTCAGAATTTTGATATTAATCAGCGGTTGTCTTCTAAAAGAAACAAAGGTGGACTTGGACAGATAATAGAAGAGGGTTTATTTGGATATGAAGTGAATTCTTCAAGTGAAGCTGATTTTGGAGATTTTGGTGTAGAACTAAAAGTAACTCCGATTAAAGTCAATAAGAATAAAACCCTCTCTGCCAAAGAGAGATTAGTCCTAAATATTATTAACTATTTGGAAGAAGTAAATTATACATTTGAGACATCTTCCTTTTGGCGAAAAAACGAGAAACTTTTAATTATGTTCTATCTTTGGGAAAAAGAGCTCGATAGAAAAGATTACCAAGTACTTAAATCTATTCTATTTACGTATCCGGAGGAAGATTTAGAAGTAATAAAAAAAGATTGGGCCATCATTGTAGAAAAAATTAAAGCAGGTAAGGCTGAGGAATTATCGGAAGGCGATACGATGTATCTTGGAGCTTGTACAAAAGGAGCGACAAAAAACTCATTAAGAGTTCAACCTTATTCTGAAGTTCCAGCCATGCAAAGAGCATTCTCACTAAAACAATCATATATGACATCTTTAGTACGTAAGCATATTGACCAAGAGAAAATAATATCATTCACAACAGCAGATGAATTAAAGAATAAATCATTAGAAGAGATATTATACGAAAGATTTGAACCGTATATTGGGAAGAGTGTCTTAGAAATTAGTAAACTGATTGGATATACAGTAAACCCATTTAACAAGTCAACGATAGCTAATATGATTAGTACAATGCTAGGGATTACAGGGATAAAACTTAATGATATTGAAGAGTTTTCTAAAGCGAATATAGAGTTTAAAACCATAAGGTTGGAACCAAATGGTAAGCCAAAGGAGAGCATGTCATTTGAAATCGTCGATTTTAACCGCTGGTTATCTGACTCGTTTGAGGAATCACAATTCTATGAAAAGTTTGAGGAAACTAAATTTTTATTTGTTGTATTTCAATATGATGAAACGGCTAAAGAGAACTCAAATAGAGTCCCATATTTTAAAAAGGTAATTCTTTGGAATATGCCTGAAAAGATAATTCAGAGTGATTTGAAAGAAATGTGGGTAACTGGTAGAAAAGTTCTTCAGGAAGGTGTAAAATTAACTTCTATAAAAAGGGGAGTATCTAATAATCTGCCGAAATTGACAGAGAATCAAGTTGCCCACATTAGACCTAAAGCACGAAATGCTAGTGATACTGTGCGATTACCAGATGGACAGCATATTACAAAGCAAGCGTATTGGTTAAATAGAAATTACATAGCAAAAATAATTAATGAATAGATCAGGCCAATCGCTTGATCTTTTTCTTTGAATATTATATAATATACGAAAATATGTTCGTAGAGAGGGTAATAATTAATGAAGATTTTTTCAATGTTTGATGGTGTTGGCGGGTTCACCATTGGTTTTAATAACTCTGATAGTGAATTTTTTAAGACGACTTATTCAAACCAATATGAGCCCTCAAGAAAATCACAAGATGCATATGAGGTTGGAGTACATCAATTTCCAAATATGGAACATATTCCAACGGATGTTGCACTTATTCCAGATGAAAAATTTGTGGAAATGCGTGAAAATGGTGTAAATATGATAGTTGGAGGCTTTCCTTGCCAAGACTATTCAGTCGCGCGTAGTAGAAAAAATGAATTAGGTATACAAGGAAAGAAAGGTGTACTATTCTGGGAGATTATTAGAGCTACGGAAATAATTAAACCGGAGTATTTAGTATTAGAGAACGTTGATAGACTATTAAAAGCACCAACAAGTCAACGCGGACGAGATTTTGCGGTTATGTTGGCCTCTTTTAATGAATTAGGGTATTCAGTAGAGTGGCGTGTTATTAATGCTGCTGAGTACGGTAGATCACAACGTCGTCGACGCGTCTTTTTCTTTGTATATCGAAATGATACAATCTTTGCTAAACAAATAGATGAGAAATATGAAAATAAACCATCTAACAATTTATTAAATATTAAAGAGTTTAATGATTATGCACAATATATCTTTGAAGATGGGCTTTTTGCAAGACAATTTCCTGTTAAGGATAAACCTTTTAAAGAAAATCGCATTATGTTTAATGAATTATCTTCCGACATAAAAGACGTTTCTGATAACTATAGTGATGGTAAATTTTGGAACACAGGTGTCATGCGCTATGGTTATTACTATTCAGCAGATACTGTGCCTTTAGGCGATGAAAAACCAATCACTCTTAGAGAGATTATAGTTCCTGAAGAAGAGGTACCAGAAAAGTATTATATAGAAGGAGATAAGCTTGAAAAATTCAAGTATCTTCGTGGTGCAAAACGGATTGAAAGAACATCTGCTGCTGGACATCAATATATATACTCAGAAGGTGGTATGAGCGAAACTGATGATTTAGATCTACCAGGTAGAACAATGTTAACATCAGAAGGGACAGTCAATCGCTCAACACATCTACTTAAAATTGATAATCGTTATAGATTAATCACTCCAAAAGAAGCAGAAAGACTACAAGATTTTCCTGATGATTGGACTAGATATAAGCAATTAGAAAATGGGGAAGTTGTTGAAGTTTCAGATAGAATGAGAATGTTCTTTATGGGGAACGCATTAGTGACAGGTATTGTTAAGCGTATTGGTGATGAATTGAAAAAAATAATTTATTAAGAATAAAAATATAAACTCTCTGCCTTTTGAAAAGGGCAAAATAAGCAACGTTATCATTTACATCAACTGTCATATTAGTATTAGATGTTGGTAGAATGAAGGAACAAGAATTTTAATTAGCTAGAATAGAAATGTTTGTTTTGTAATATTAGTCTGAGGAATATTTTATTCAAACAATTACATGAGAATAAGGCCAAAACTAAAAAATATGAATCAAAAATTAAGCAAGGAGAATCAATATGACCTTCAATAAAATTGGAATTGATATAGATTACTTATCGGACGAATCATTAGAGTTTCAATTTTGCACTATTCCTAATGATGATAAAAATGGTAATCCTGGACCAGCAAAAAATTATAAAACATTAATTGTGTATGGTGAAAATGGGTCAGGTAAATCTTCTATTGCTAATAAATTATTTGAGGTAAATCAAAACTTAGAAGAAAAAGAAGCGGGACAATCTGTTTCATTTTATAATATTATTAATAAGCATGAGATAAAACCAATAACAAAAATAGAAAGTGATATTTATTCATATTCAGATTTTTTTCTGGAGGAAAAAATAAATTTTACAGAAAATGAGAATTTGAATGCAATAGTCATGCTAGGGAATCAAAATAAAATACAGAACAAAATAAATGAATACGAGGCTGAGAAAGTAAATAAAGAGAAAAAATTAGACAAATTACTAGAGGAACAAAGTAATTATAAATCTAAAGAAGAATCAGCAAAATCTGATTTAGAAAAAACATTGAAAGCTGATAAAGGTTGGGCAGATAACGATCGATTTATAAAGAATAAAAAACAAAAAACTTCTGTAAATAAAGATGTGATTGAAAAACTACATTTAATAAGTGAGGAAATTTCAGAAAATGAAATTAGAGAAACTTATGAAAATGAGCGAATAGAATATAAGAAAAAGATAAAAGAATTACAAATTATTAGAGATAAAGAAAAATTACCTATAATTCCAGAAATTAAAGAAATAGAATCTAATCTTGAAAACGATATTGTGAACGTTTTAAAAAGAACAATTGAAAAACCAGTTTTTACTGAGAGAGAAGATTTAATTTTAAATATTGTTGCTACCGAAGGGCAATCAATATTAAATAAAATAGGCGAAGATATTAAAAATGAACACTGTCCTACATGTTTTAGGGAAATTAATAACGATTTACGAGAGGCATTATATATTTCACTAACTAAAGTAAGTGATAATATAGTCAATAAAGAGAGTGAAAATCTTTTAAAGGAAATTGATAATATCATCATTCCAAATCAACCTTCTTTACCAATCGAATATGAAATAGAAGAGATTCAACATGTAGCTGAATATACTAGATTATTGGAAGAGTATAGGGAGTGTAGGGAAACTTATGAACAACTATTAGCAGAGAAGAGAGAAAAATTATTTATTACTGTTGAATTGAGAAAATCAGGTTCTATTATTGATATTTATAGAGAATTGAAAGATACTTATGATTTAATATTAAATAAAGTGGATAAGTACAATTCGAGGTTCGATAACGAACAAAAAATAAAAGAAGATGCAGTCAATTTAAATAATAAAGTCGAAGCTCTAACAGTTAAAGCACTTAACAAGACTTACCACGATAATAAAGAGTCAGCCGAGGAATTAAATGAGGAAATAACAGATATTAAGGAACAGATAGCTAAAATAGACCAAAAAATTCATACTGAAAATGCAGAATTAAAGCAAACCAATATTGCTTTAGAGGATATTAATAAGCATCTAAAGTTTATTTTCTTTGATGATAATAGATTGAAATTAGAAACTGCCACTACTGGTTATCAGGTATATTCTAAGGGAACTCAAGTAAAGCTAAAGGATTTATCAGAAGGGGAAAAAAAGATAATTGGTTTGTGCTACTTTTTTTCTATTATAAATCAAAATAAATCTAAAGAAGAAAGTTATAAAGAAGAAACTCTAGTTGTTTTAGATGACCCAATATCAAGTATAGATTTAAATAACCAGGTTGGGATTTATTCTTTTTTAAGAAGTCAATTTAGTCAAATTGTAAACGGAAATGATAACTCCAAGGTATTAATATTAACTCACGATTTAGGAGTATTATATAATTTATCTAGAGTATTCAATGATTTTACTAAAGAAGAACCTTTGTACTATAACTTAGGACAAGGTATCTTAACTAAGATGAAATCCGAAAGAATTACAGAAGGCTATAAAAATGATTTGAATCTAATTTATCAATTCGCAATGACAAAGAATGAAGATGATAATGTAGAAAAGAATGCTGGAATTGGAAATCTTATCAGAAGAATGCTTGAATCTTATTCAACTTTTATATATGGGATTGGAATTGTAGATTTATCTACGGATGAAGAAATTATTAAAGATTTAGATGAAACTGAACGGGAATTTTTTCAGTCACTTATGTATAGACTGTTAGCTCATGGAGAAAGTCATTCTCAGTTGAATGCACAAAATTATAGTAATATTTCAACAATGATGATTAGTTCTGATGAAAGGAAAAAAATATCAAAACTAATTTTGTATTTTTTATATAAGTTAAACTCATTACATCTTGAAAGGCATATACACAATTTTAATAGTGATACTGTGAAAAGTTGGGGATCATTAATAACTTAAATTAATTCAGGTTGACGAACATTAAAATGTTAATATTTGCATAATTAGATTTATATTGAAATATAGGGTTTTATTATTCAATAAATAAAGGGAGGTAAAGTGATAAGTTCACTTTGCCTCCCTTTATCAATCCAATCAATATAAAATAATTAGTAAGTACGAACTATAATTACTAAGTGTCAAAGTATATTAACCTCAATACCAAAATCGGATAAACTTTCGGATTCCTTATCATCTTGAGGAAGAATATGATTGTTTATGTAATCCATCTGTTTAAAAATACCACAGAGGACATCAACTACAATGCTGTTTCCAGCTAGCTTTAACAACTTAGCTTGTGTTAGAAAAGCTTTTCTTACGTTTTCAGAAGGGTTCTTAATTGTTAGATTATCGAAACTTTCCTCCGTGAATCCCATAAGTAAAAAGGCTTCTCTAGGTGTTAGGTTTCGATATCTTGTCCCTTCAACTAAAGGGTTCTTGTCATAAGCGATAATACCAGAATTGGGATTACGATCTTGCTTTGTAGTAATAGTACGAGCAATCAAAGAGTTATTTGCTTGACTATCAGTTGCTAATTTCAAGTTATTATTAAATATTTTTTCTCGAGAAGCTGTAAAATTCGGTGTAGCATGAATTGCTTCCTCAAGATAATGTTTTACAGAATAATCTAATCTTAAGTAATCACTGATTGGATTGATACTTTCTGCGGAGAGTTGGATATGTTCAAGATTATTTGATAGGAAATAGTCCATAACTTCTTGTTCAATCTCCAGATCATCCCCAACAAATACGCTAATCATATATGTTCGTTTTCTTGATTGAGGTACACCGAAATTGGTTGCACTTAAATCATAAATTTGATTAACATATCCCAAATCTTCTAAAAAATTAGTCCATACTCTAAAGTTTTCAATGTGAGCTTTAGATCTAATTGCTGTAACATTCTCCATGAGTAAGAATTTAGGGAATGGTTTATTTTGTTCCTTAAATTCAATTAATACTCGTTCAATTTCCCATAAAAGACTTGAGCGGTTTCCAGAATCCCGATCTAATCCACTTGAATTATTCCACCATCGAGCGCTAACTGATAAG
Source organism: Ruoffia halotolerans (assembly GCF_014049385.1). Lineage (GTDB taxonomy): Bacteria > Bacillota > Bacilli > Lactobacillales > Aerococcaceae > Ruoffia > Ruoffia halotolerans. Next base: position 136,703 of record NZ_JACAOA010000002.1, read on the forward strand.
TCTTGGCAGGGAAAACTATAAGTTAAGATATCAATATCATCGTCCAAATCATCTGCAGAAACTGAAGTAATATCCACAAGATTATTATTGTTTATTAATGAATGATAGATTGCTTTTAGTTGCCCAACAGTTAAAGCAGATAAAGCTTTTTCAGTCATGGGTTCTTTACCGTTAGAACTTAAATTATATTGAACCAATTCCTTCAATAAAGATTCTTTATTATGATGACGATAAAGACTTAAATCCTGAGGACCATTATGCAAGATATCATATGCATAAATCGCGCTTAGTTCCCATTCAACGGTAGCAGAAACTTTGAATGGGATTTTAGCGCGCTTAAGTGCTTCGGATTGTGCGCCCACCCCACTAAACGTTTCAACTATATTAAGCACAATTATCAAATCCTTCCTAAACTCGATTACTGAAATCAAAAAGGAATTCAGTATCATTAATTTTATAAATTTTCACGAAATCTTTATTATATTTTTCTAAGTCAAGATAAGTGATGGGGCGTTTTTCATTTATACCTAACCTATTTGCAAAGTATTGGTAAATATCATCATAAAAGTATAAACGACCATCATGATCCTCATCGAATCTTCCCTCTAATATCTTATTATCATCTGTAAAGAATTTGAGCTTTCTATTATAAGGGAAAGTGTTGGTGAACGGATATTTATTAGATTGTTCTAAATAATTAGTCTGTCCAGCTTTAAACATATTATTTATTCCTCTACGAGAACTATTCCAATTGTTTTTGAAAACAACGGGAATTTCTATTATATCATAATAATTTGAAGGACTATGAGTAATATATGTTAATTGCTTATTAAAAAAATTTGAGAAAGATTGTTCAGTTGCTCGCTGTCTTGCATTAGACGCTGTTCGTTCATTTCGGGAGTAGGGTGAATCATCATTTTCAGTAATAAGATCTTTATCTACTTCGAGTTCAATAATTGGGTCAGTATCAATGCTATCATCATATAATGTGATTAATTTTTGAATAATTGGATGAGTGCAAGGAACTGATTTCTTATTTTGTTCAAGATACAGGGACTCAAAATTTTGTTGGCTTTCTACCATTAATTCATTTAGCTTAAATAATCCATTTTCAGAGAAGTTAGCTGACCCAACAAAATGTATATAGTAACTTCCATCTTTAATCCAACTATATAGTTTTATATGAGTTGGAGGTTGCGTAATTTGATACATTATTTTGATTCGTTCACCGTATTGGTTGGTCAAATTCAAAAATCCCTCATGATTTTTCTTAGAGAGGCCTTCATGTGTAGTCATACCAATGTAAAGAGTAATATTTAAGCTAGGATAGTCATGTAATAATCTTTCTGTCATTGATGAAGAGGCATAACCAGATATAATAAATAAGTCTGAACATCTATTTGCGTAGGGAACGATTATTTTCGAATATAATGAGTTATTTGATCTCTCGATATATCACACCACCCGTTCAAAAAGGTGTTGTACATACTTAGTGATACCACCGTCAAAAAATTCAGGTGAGTTTGATTTAATTAAGGCTGTATTTAATACTAAAACTTTTCTGAGTATCTTTCTACTTGTATCATTGTGGCGATTGTATTGTTTTAATATTTCTCGCACTAATTCAATGTTATAACCTTCGGCGGGGCGTTCAACAATGTTCATAATTGTATCAGTAGTATTGTTTTTTAATATATTAAATGTTTCTTCATAACTACCTTGCCAACCTAAATTGACGTACCAATATATTTGCTTCAACCAAACACGTCTGCTCATTTTATAGTAATAAGTAGCTGACAGGCCATGTCGCGCATGAACGATATCTGGAATGACTTTAATTGACAAAAACTTCCAAATATCATCATTTGATGCGTCGCGGTTAGTAAAAGTAAATGATTGATTTAGGATTCGGTATAACTCTAAACCGAATTCTAAATCGAAAGTATATTTAAAACGATCAATACCTTTTTCATCGATATTATATTTTTCATAAATTTCATCACGGGCTTGAATAAACATCCCTCGAAGTTCTTTAAATTCATTAGGGACCTTAACATCAATCAGACGTCTTGGATCACTTTCTAGTAACTCAAAGTCACTTTCGGCTTTAGTGTTACTATAATCAGGCCAGTTTAACATAATTATCACTCCTTAGAGAATGGGTCTAGATTTGCATGAGCGCTATTAGAAATATCTTCCAATGAGTCAATTTGAATATTAAAAGTAGACACCCAGTACCATATTGCTTTAGCAATACTATTTGGTTCAGCATCCATATCTTCATCTATGATGTTTTGATCAATAATAATTGCTTTTTGAATAACAAGTATAATAGT
>NZ_JACAOA010000003.1 GCF_014049385.1 Ruoffia halotolerans
TGTATTTGAATTTTTTTAAAACTTCAATATTTATAATATAAATCTAATCAAGGTTATATTGTCTATGCATACTAATTAAATCATCGGCATGTCAAACTAAACTGTACGTTTTTTATAAGTTGTTTAGTTGTCAATCACTCTCAGTTATTTGTAAATACCAATGCTAACAGCAATAACTCATTGTCACTTGCCTTGTATCCTTTGCTTGTATGCTCCTCATTTACATACTCACGTCTCCAAGTAAAGTGCACGGCTTTTCATGCTGTAGAAAGAATCGCTATATTTTGATCCTTGTATGCCTTTGGAGTCAGATAACCTAGTGATCCATTAATACGAGCGTTATTGTACAAACTGTCATAATCAAATAGTCCTAAATCCAAATCTGCTTGCATTTCAAAGTACTCACATTAATAAATTCAGTTTTCAGGATCTAAAAGATTGCTTCTGCTACGGTATGGCCATACGGCTTAGCCATCGTGGTCAATAATTGCTCAATAACTAAAGCTTCACGAGCCTTGTCAATATTTTTGTCTTTAAACTCGCTTCAACGATCAGTATGGAATATTTTGAGTCTATATAGATTAAATTTTATAGATGCAAAGACTTGTATGATTAACTCTACTGTCTTATGAGGAACCGCACTATAATGAATAATCTCACGATTAAATAATTCAATGAGTATACAAACACAGTGCCAACGTTGACCAACTTTAACTTCAAAACCAATCATTGACATTGCAATTGAACTTAATCAATTTACTGACGGTGAAAAATGTATTTCAGCTTTAGAATCTGTCGGTTACACTTCACATGGAACCAATATCTTACCGGATCGGTATTATTTTACTAAAGGTGAACCAAGAACACATTAAATTCATATGTATCAACATGGAAATAAGTATCTCTTAGAGCAGTTAAACTTTAGAGACTATCTTAGAGAAAACCCAAAAGCTAGAGATGATTATGAAAAATTGAAATTTAAATTGTCAAACCTAAATAATAAAAATAAGCATAAATATGCTGAAGAAAAAAACGACTTTTATAAAAAATATCTTAGAAAAAATATGTAATATAAATTAATGAATTAAAACCATTATTTTTTCATATAGTAATAGAAATGGTAATGGTTAGTAATGGTTTATAGCAATTGTAAACAAAGTTCGGGAATTAAAAAAGGCTTCCTACCAGCTTTTAGAAGCTGTTAGGAAACCTTAGTAAAGCTATTGTGGAGTTGAGGGGGTTCAATTCCCTGGCCAAACACCCTCAATTCCTATTTATCACATTAATAATCTTTTTCCTATACAAAAATACACCAGCGTATCATAGCAATGGCCAAATCACTATGCGCTGGTGTTGTATCATGCCCAGATTAACTGGACATAACTATATTTCAACAATGGAGATGAGGAGATTCGAACTCCTGTCCAAATATCTCGCCACTTACGAATCTACGTCAATAGTTTATCCATTTAAAGTTTGGCTCACTGTTAGCCGATAAACGGGCATCGCAGTTCGCGAGTCTGGTAATCTCTTATTTAACTTGCAGACGGAAAGTTAAATCGTATCCCACTGAATTTGAGACCGGTATCTGAGCACATGGGCGATGCCAGGCCGATCTTCACCCGCAGTTCTTAGGCTGCTAAAGCGAAATTATTGTTTGTATTGTTTGCAGTTATATTTAACTGTAGCGTTTTTAGGAAGTCGCTGCCTTCCTGACGCATCATAAGTTCGAACAATACCTGTCGAAACCAAGACATCCCCGCTATGATACAAAATTATTATAGCACCTTTTTCTATGAATGTCAAACTTAGTCAGTGTTATACCCTACCATAGTCCCTCTCTAAGACAAATTTTTCCTCAGTCACTTGAATGATTTCTTGCGCACTATAACGTACTTCTTTCATTGATACTTGCCCTTCTCTATTGATAACAATCGCAGTCGTAGAAACTGTCCCAAAGTCTGGGTTACTTTGGATGAAGATGGACGAATGTTTCAACGCAACCTCTTTCTCTAATGCTTGTGGATAGTCTTTCAAATCTGGGTTAGGCGTTGTATCTTGAAACAAGTCAATCAAGTTGTCTAATTCTGGTATTGTCTCCTTAGCAAGAGTTTCAGCTAAGACTGCTTCGGATTTAAGTTGGCGATACTTGGACAGATCATCCTTCGTATTACTAAGGCTGTGAACTTCTTGATTATAAGGTTTGAATTCATCTCTCACATTATCATATCTGTACAAGTCATCGATTGTCCCAAACAACAGATGATAGCCTTCATACTTCTTGCGGTCCGCCCGTAATTGCCTAACGTAATCTAAGACACTAACATCACTTGTTAGAAAATCAGTAATCAGTCCCCCACGTGATAAAGGGTCAACTGGAACATGCTCCGTGAAAGGTTGGTTGGTTAAAGCAGCAAAGCGCCCCGTCGTTGTGATGGCCAACCAAGTACCACCAGCCTTCATATCACGGCCCCCAAGAATAGTTGGATGATCCTTCCAAAAATGAATGGGCAAACTTTCCCTTTGATAAGCTTCATCCCGATTAGCAATTAATACAAATGGCGCTTGAGCACCTTCTTCGCTTCGAAAAGTTATTAAGCACATTTTATATACCTCGTCTTTAACTAAATATTTCTTTTAACTAGTATATCATTCTATTCGTGAATAAGAATCTATATGCTTTTTTTCTTTTATTAGGCAATATAATAAAATAGTCTACTACTTTATTATATAATAACATAATATTTTTTTATACTTTCTTGCTTATTAGTATGAAAATACCAATAATACGCTTTTTTAGAAAAAATTAAGCATATTATTATAACTTTTTCACAATTCATGTTATACTATTTTTGTCGGAAATTTATAACTATGAATTTTAAAAAATTAGAGGAGAGAATAATTTATGATAATTGGAATTCCTAAAGAAATTAAACCAAATGAAGATCGCGTTGGTATGACACCCGGTAACGTGCAAACGTTAGTGGATGCAGGTAATACTGTGTATGTTGAAAAACACGCTGGTGACGGATCAGGTTTTACTGATGAGGAATATATTGAAGCTGGCGCAGAAATCAAAGATGACGCAAAAGACGTATGGGCCGCTGATATGGTAATTAAAGTAAAAGAACCTCTACCAGAAGAATATGATTACTTCCACGATGGATTAATCTTATTCGCATATTTACATCTTGCTCCAGAAGTAAAATTAACACAAGCTCTTCTAGATAAAGGTGTTACAGGAATCGCATACGAAACAATGGTTGAGAATGGTGCGCTACCATTACTTATCCCAATGAGTGAAGTAGCTGGACGAATGGCTGTACAAATTGGTGCTCACTTCCTAGAAAAACAAAACGGTGGTCGTGGAATTCTATTAGATGGTCTACCAGGCGTGAGCAGTGCCCACGTTGTTGTTATTGGTGGAGGTATCGTGGGATACAACGCAGCGAGACTCTCAGTTGGTATGGGAGCTAAAGTAACAATTTTAGATATTAATCCACAACGTTTAGCTGAATTAGAAGACTTATTAGGTGGACAAGTTGAAACACTAATGTCTACTGAAGAAAATATTGCGAAAGTAATCCAAGATGCTGACGTGGCTATTGGTTCTGTATTAATCCCAGGACGTCGCGCACCAATCTTAGTAACTGAAGAAATGGTTAAAACGATGAAAGAAGGATCTGTGATCGTCGATATCGCTGTTGACCAAGGTGGTAACTTTGAAACAACGACTCACGCGACAACACATAAAGACCCTGTATACATTAAACATGGTGTTGTTCACTATACAGTTGCAAACATTCCAGGTGCTGTACCACGAACTGCGACATTAGGATTAACTAACGTAACATTACGTTACGCACAAGAAATTATCAATAAAGGTGTTAAAGAAGCAGCTTTAGGTAACTCAACCATCTTAACAGGAATTAATACTTATAAAGGTATTCTTACTCAAGAAGGTGTTGCTGAATCACAAGACCGTGAATATCAAGAAGCTAAAGAATTATTAAAAGATTAATTTAATTCAAAAAACGTCATCCTTATAAGGATGACGTTTTTTTTGCCTTACATTACCTACTGCGTCTTTTAGAATGAGCATGCCGAAATATTCTTTTCATACTTTTAGATTCATAACACCGATTTTCTTATCACATGCTGGGCCGGCATTATTCTATATAAGGATTATAATTAAAGTAATACCTTTTTTTCAGAGTGACAAAGTGTTACTCTCGTGCTATACTCTCATAGTGACATTCTGTCACTGATAAGCCATAGAGGAGGTTTTGATATTCCAAAAGATACTTTTTTACATTTAGATGCTGAAAAACGCGTACAGATTGAATTGATTTTATTGGATGTTCTTTATGATCAGCCGCTGAGTCAAGTGAAGGTGTCAGAAATCATTTCTTTAATGAATATGTCTCGGGGCGCTTTTTATAAGTATTTTAAAGATTTGGCTGATGCGAATGATTATTTAATATCAACTGTTGCACGCGCAATTCATATTGATATTATGCAGCACATTCAACAAAGCGAGGATGCCCTATTTGATGGGATTGCGAATTACTTGAAGGCAATTAGTCACCTCGATCATCAGGATATTCGATGGAAACAAATCAAATTCTTAACTGGAAGTGATCAAGTAATATTCTCGAGACGTCGTAAAGTTCCATCTGAATCACAGATGTTTGATCAATGGTTTACGATATTAGAGAAGAATCACCTTGATATCTCAAATAATGAAGAAGCCATCAGCTTTTTATACTTTGTCATGTCATTGGTTACAAATAGTTTAACTGAATATATCGCTAATGAATGGGATTCACAGACACTTCTCTTAGAATACGAACGAAAGGTTTATTGGTTACTTCATGGCATAAACAATACAAAAGGAGAGTAATATGCAACACAAATTAGCACGTACGAGTATGATTTATATGATTTTAGGTTTGGCTTTCGGATTATTTGATCGTGAATTTGCTCGTATTTATGACTTTACTGGATACACTCAACTAGGCGTTCTACACACACATACGTTAATTTTAGGAATGTTCTTTTTCTTAATTGTATTAATTCTTGAACACCAATTTAAATTAAGCGCACACCGCCATTATAAAAAATTCATTATGTTCTACCAATCTGGTTTAGGTATATCTTTACTAATTATGTTAATCCATGGATCAATGATTGTGATGGGAATGGAATCATCTGCAATGATGTCTGGGATTGCTGGTATTGGGCATATTCTACTAACAATTGGTCTTGGCTTTTTCTTTAAAGTATTAATGGATAGTATTAAAGCAGTTAAATAGTTTTATTTAATAAGAGCCCCCTTTTAATCCTCGTTTGGATTTGAGGGGGCTCTTAATAGCTTGTACCTGATTAATTCGAATTATTTATTTGATCAATTTTTTCAACAGCTTCGGTGAAACAATTTTTTAGTTGATTAATTGTTTCGATCGTTATCAATAAATTCTCTTCTGGAATATCAACTGATTTTATAACTTCTTTTTTATATTAATGATAATACCGATCCAACAACGCGTCACCCTCACTTGTAGTGCTTATATAAGTGATTCGTTTATCTGTTGTTGACTATTCTCGAATTACTATACCTTTGCTTTATAAGCTTGCCTTTAAATCTTGAAAACTACTCTCTCATTATGCCCCTTCAAATCATTACCTAATATAAATATATTTTGCTCCCTCAATACTTTTTTTATAAACAACATTTATATTATTTGACAAAATTTTATGTAAACGTTATTGTCTATGTAACATATGTATTTTAGATGTGTAAACTATTACGAGGAGGATTTAATATGGAATTTGACTACAAGGACCATGGTAAAAAGCCGTATGTAATAAATATCGAAGATGCAACAAAGGAAAATAATAACTATCGTACTACAATTTGGACAGGCGAAAAATTACAAGTAACTGTCATGTCAATTCAACCAGGTGATGATATTGGTTTAGAAGTACACGAAGGCATTGATCAATTTATTCGAATTGAAGATGGTGAAGGCTTATGTAAGATGGGGCCAACTGAAGATGATTTAAATGTACAAATAGAAGTATCTGATGATGATGCTGTATTTGTTCCAGCAAATATGTGGCATAATATCGAGAATACTGGAGATAAACCACTTAAGTTATATACAATATATGCTGGACCAGATCACTTAGAAGGAACAGTCCACCCAACTCATGCAGATGCAGAAAACGATCCGAATGAACATTAAATAAACAATCATTAACAAAGCAACTCTGATCCGGTGTTAGTTCATGACATTGGCTCAGAGTTTTTATATATATTTTTAGTACGTCTTGCAAAGTCCAATTATAATGCTTACAATTAGGTTATATGTTTTTCAAAGAAAGGTGATTACCGTGTCAGAACTTATACAGATTAATAATCTTACAATAAAAGCAAATACGCAAACAATCATAAGTAACTTATCATTCGACGTTCAGCCCAACGAAATTCTTACGATTAATGGCCCTTCTGGGAGCGGTAAAAGTACCGTACTCAAATATCTTGCGCAATTACAAAGCCCTGCTTTAACAACGTCAGGTGACTATTTATTCAAAGGAAAGAATGCCGAAGACATTGATCCCATTGAATTACGTCAAAATATCTCTTATTGTTTCCAATCGCCCACCTTATTTGGTGAGACGGTGCGCGATAACTTACGGTTTAGTTATGATATTCGTAATATGGACTTTGATGAAGAACTTGCGAAAGATTTACTTTCACATGTTCAATTATCGGAGTCGTATTTGGATAAAGACATTACAACTTTATCTGGTGGAGAAAAACAACGTGTGGCTTTAATTCGTAACGTTCAATTCCGGCCTGATATTCTCTTACTTGATGAAATTACAAGTGCGTTAGATTCAGATACTCGAAAAATCATCTGGGAATGGTTAAATCAATACCGTAAGGAAAACAAGGTTACAGTGATTATAGTCAGCCACATTAAAAAAGAACAACAATTAGCTGACCGAATTATTACCTTAGATAAGATAGGCTCCGATGAAAGTGAGGAAAATCATGAACCAGCTTAATGTAACCCCAACTTCTTTAGTTTTATCATTTATTTTAGTCATTATTGCGATTGTTATTTCATACAGAGAAAAATTAAAACTTGAAAAAGAGTTAATTATTGCGATTGTCCGCATGATTGTTCAACTCGTTGTGGTTGGGTACCTTTTACAAGGAATTTTCCAAGTTGATAACACCTTTGTAACACTAGCGATGATGCTAGTCATGATATTGAATGCTAGCTGGAATGCGGGACAACGTGGTAAAGGGCTGAAAAATGCGTTTATCAATTCTTTAATTGCGATCTTAACCACAGCAACCATTACGATTAGTGTGCTTGTTCTTTCAGGTAGTTTAGAATTCACACCGTCACAACTCATTCCAATTACTGGGATGATTATCGGGGGCTCAATGAGTTCGATAGGTTTAGCTTTCTCTACCCTATCACAGACGTTTACAGACCAAGCACAAGCCGTTCAAGAAAAACTGGCTCTTGGTGCGACACCTTATCAAGCTTCCAAATCGATTCTAAAAGCAACAATGAGTCGGGGGTTACAACCAACGATTGATAATACGAAGACGGTAGGAATAGTGACTTTACCTGGGATGATGGCTGGTTTGATGTTTGCGGGAATTGATCCTGCTAAAGCCATTCTTTACCAAATTATGGTTATGTTTATGATGCTAGCCTCTACAGCAATCTCTACTTATATCGCAACTTACTTAACGTATCGTTCATTCTTTAGTGACCGACACCAATTACGTACAAATCGATTACAAGATAAATAAAAAAATGAGTTAGTGAGATATTTCTCTCTAACTCATTTTTTTTATGACAATTTAGTTGTGTCGCTGTCTGCTTCTTCCTTGCTTTCTTCTTCAGCTAATACAGCGATGTCTTCATTGACTAAGGGTTCTTCTGTGGGTTCAGTTGTTTCTGTGACTTCTATTTCAGGTTCTGGTTCGACGTTTTTCGAATCACCAATCGTAACTTGTGCTAACTCTTCTTTTGTTTTCTTCATTTCATCTTGCATGAATACTATTCCTAAACTAATTAAGACTGGTAATAGGATAAACAGTGTCGCATTTTCAAAGAATTTTTGCCAGTACAATGATGTGAAATCAAAGGCATTCTGAAACGCAGCAGTTTGGGCATTCATTGCTGATTCCGCAATCACTTCGTTATTCATTGCTAATTGCTCAAGCGCTAAGGATGTTGCTGCAAAGTTAATCTCTCTAGCTGTTTGAAAGTAAGCTGTGATGAAAGCGAAGATTGCTCCAATGAGTACGATAAAGATATATCCCTTATAATTGCGTCCATTTTCTCCCACTTCGCTACCAGATTGTTGATTAAACCAAACTGTAAAGCGATTCCATAAGTTAAATTGGTTGATGAGTAAGATAACTAATATTACTATCACTACAATTTCAAAAACCATTTATTTTCCTCCTCAATTTTTTAATCTCTTTCGTTCCATTATAGCGATGTTATTAGTTAAAAGTAAAATGAAAATGACTGTATCGAGTATTTTTATAGATGATCCTCTGTCCATTCTTTTAATACAACCGCATTATTATTGTCCTTATCTTTAGCTGCATATAACAAAGTTACAGGACCATCATCTAATTTTTCTTTGACCAAAGCTAGCCAAGAATTTTTCTCATCATGATTGTTCAACTCTTCTTCATATTTTTCTTTGAACCATGAGAATTTACCCTCTTCATGATCAAAGTCTTTACGTAAGTCTGATGAAGGGGCCATGTCTTTAAACCACTCATCATGATGTAAGTCTTCTTTCTTAATGCCTCTTGGCCATAGACGGTCCACTAGTATGCGGTAACCATCTTGGTCTTTAGCATCATCATAAGCTCTTTTAATATGTATTTTCGCCATAATATAATCCTCCTTAAGTTGTTTAAAGCTGTATATAATTAGCTTAGCGCTAACTTAAAGTAAAGTCACGAGATACGCAAATTGTGGACGGCACTTTAGTCCCTCATTTCATGCAAAAAAGCTCAACAATCATGGTCATAAACCACAACGGTTGAGCTGTTCTGCTATTAACTATTCAAATTATTCAGCATCACGACTTTTTGATGCGATATCCTTCTCAAGGTACTCAACAAACTCGTCGTAAGTCATTGTTTGAGAATCTTTAGAGCTGTATGGACGGATATTCACTGTGCCGTCTTCCACCTCTTGGTCTCCGATAACGATTTGGTATGGAACTTTAGACGTTTGAGCTTCACGAATCTTGTAACCCAGTTTTTCATTACGTAAGTCCATCTCAACGCGGTAACCTTTCGCTCTTAAATCATGGTAAAGTTCTTCAATACGGTCACCATGCGCATCATTACTTACAGGTAATAATACGGCTTGAACGGGCGCTAACCATGTTGGGAATGCCCCTTTATACTCTTCGATTAAGTAAGCAACGAAACGTTCCATTGTTGATACAACCCCACGGTGAATAACTACTGGACGGTGAGTATTTTGTCCATCTTCACCGACATATGTTAATTCAAAGCGTTCTGGTAATAAGAAGTCTAATTGAACCGTAGACATTGTTTCTTCAAGACCAATGGCTGTCTTGAATTGTACGTCTAATTTAGGTCCGTAGAAGGCAGCTTCGCCAATCGCTTCAAAATACTCTAGACCTAATTCGTCCATCGCTTCTTTTAACATTGCTTCTGCTTTTTCCCACATTAGATCGTCATCGAAGTATTTATCTTTATCTTCTGGATCGCGGTAGCTTAAGCGGAAGCGGTAATCAGTAATATTAAAGTCATTGTATACATCTTCAATTAATTTCAGTACGCGTTTGAATTCTTCTTTAATTTGGTCAGGACGTACAAAGATATGTGCGTCGTTCAATGTCATCTCACGTACACGTTGTAATCCTGATAAGGCACCTGATTTTTCGTAACGGTGCATCATACCTAATTCTGCAATACGAATTGGTAATTCACGGTATGAATGAATATCATTTTTATAAATTAACATGTGATGTGGACAGTTCATTGGACGTAGGGCTAGCATTTCGCCGTCACCCATGTCCATTAATGGGAACATGTCATCTTTATAGTGATCCCAGTGACCAGAAGTTTTATATAAATCTGATTTAGCCATGATTGGTGTATACACATGTTCATAACCTAAGTTAATTTCTTTATCCATAATGTAACGTTCAATGATACGACGGATTGTTGCCCCGTTTGGTAACCAGAATGGGAGACCTTGCCCAGCTTCTTGATTAATCATGAAGATGCCGAGTTCTTTACCTAACTTACGGTGGTCACGTTCTCTTGCTTCTTCACGTAAACGTAAGAATTCATCTAATTCATCTTGTTTGAAGAATGCAGTACCGTAAACACGTTGCATCATAGTGTTATCTGAATTCCCTCTCCAGTATGCACCAGCCAATGATAATAATTTAACCACTTTAATCTTACCTGTTGAAGGCATGTGTCCCCCGCGACACAAGTCAACGAATTCACCTTGTTGGTATACTGAGATTTCTTCATCTTCTGGAAGTTCTTTAATTAATTCTTGTTTGAAAGCATCATCTTTGAAGATTTCTAAGGCTTCTTCTCTAGAAACGACGCGACCAATAATGTCGTGGTTTTCTGAGATAATTTTCTTCATTTCTTTTTCTATCTTAGGTAAGTCTTCCTCAGTGATTGGATCTTCTTTATATGTATCGTAGTAGAATCCTGAGTCAATCGCTGGTCCTACACCAAATTGAATCCCTGGGTATAAACGAGTTAACGCATGTGCTAATAGATGTGCTGATGAGTGACGCATTAATTCTAAAGCTTCAGGGCTTTTGTTTGTGATAACTTCAATCGCACCATCTTTAGTAATCGGTGTATGGTAATCAATAATTTCCCCATCTAGTTTTCCTGCTAAGGCTGCTTTTTTAAGTGATTTACTAATTGAATCAGCAACATCAGCAATTGTAATACCTGCGTCAAATTCTTTTACATTTCCATCTGGAAACGTTAATTTAATTTTGTCCATGACCATTCTCCTCTTTTTATAAAATATACAAAAAAATCCCATTGACTGAGCGTATACTCAATCAATGGGACGTGAAATTTAATACGTGGTTCCACCCAATTTTTTCCATAGAGACACTAAATGAGTGTTCTATGAACTTTGTTCAAGCTTAACGGGCGTCTGCGTCTACTCCTAATATCGAAACCGAGTTCAGAGTAAAAGTATATGAAGGGGTCTTATATAAAGCAATGTAGGATGTCGCACCAAATCATCCCTCTCTGAAAGCATTGAGTTTACAAAGTTGTCTTCATGTAAAGTCGTTTATTCATTTAAGGGCTTTTCACTTCCTAATGAAAGCAAAAGCTATATCATATTTATATCATGACTTTTGTTGAATTACAAGTCCTATTGTCGCTTACCAAACTGAGAAAGCGTCACCAAGCCAGCACCTGTAATAAAAATACCCAGAAGCATTGGAAAGGCCAATTGTGTTTGTCCTTCTCTAAAATAATAGATGAATAGGACGATTACTTGAATGGCTAAGGCGATTCCAAAATAAATCATGAGTAGCCGCTTTTGTTTGAGTTCTTCTTCAGGATTACGGTTCAAATCATCCCTCCTTATCTATTTCTATGTCTTAAGTTCTCTCCTGTAAGAGAGACTTCTTTGGCTAGGTAACGAATTCTTTCCATAATTCGCTTCGCTTTAATTGTTTCGTTACCACCATCTCTTGAGTGAGCTAAGTGGCTTTCGATCTCTTTTAAGTTAAAGTTTGACGAGAAGAATGTCGGTAATGACTCCTTCATACGGTATTCAAGAATGGTCGTCAATACTTCATCACGTACCCAAACGGTGTTAGCTTCAGCTCCGATGTCATCAATAATTAGGATATCGACCGACTTCACATCTGTTAACACTTGTTGTGTTGAGTTATCCGCAAAGGTTGATTTAATCTCCGTTGTAAAAGTTGGATAATGAATCATCGTCACACTTTTATTCAACTTCACCAGTGCATTAGCTAACGCACCCAGTAAATAAGTCTTACCTACACCGAATTCCCCAGAAATGTATAAACCTTGAGCACGGTGTGGGTTCTTCTTATACTCATCTAAAAAGCTAATCACTTCGGCTAAAAGCTGCTTACGCGACTCAGTATTGGCATAATACTCAGTCAAGCTTGCTTCCCTAACGTCCGCAGACATCATTCGGTTGTCTAATAAACTTCTTTGTTGTTGCTTCTCTTTGTTGTCATAGTAGGCCTTCGTTGGTACATATGACACATCGATGTAATTATAATTTAAGAACAAAACTGGTTTAAAACCAGGGTTTTGTCCTTGTTCTCCTCTTCTTATTAGATCCATTTCCCGTGCGAATTCATTCAATTTAGAAAGCGAATTTTCAATCATTTCTTGAGAAATCGCGTCTTCATACTGGTCCACAAACGCTTTGACATCGGGATGATTTAAGACATAATCGACGGTCGCTTTATAATCTGCTTGAAACTTTGGATCTCTCGTAAACCGAGTCAGTATTTGATTAATTTTTTGCACTATGAATCACCTTCTTCCCCTATTAACTCATTCAGACGCTTACGCATCTCATCTTCACTATATTGCGGTTGAGATGCAGTTTGAGGAGTCGCTTGTTGTTGCTCGGACTGTTCGTTATCCTTCATCCAAGATGGAATAATCTCTTGATGTTGGGATTGTCCGCGTTTCTTGTAATTCGAACGGTTTTCTCTTTGCTTCTGTTCGATTGCTTTCTTCTTACGTTGTTCTTTCACATATTGCATCGCTTTAGGGATATTCGTTAATTCCTCTTGTTCCCATTCACTCGCTACACGTTGCAATTCGCCTTTATAAATATTCGGTCTGTCGTTAATCACTAAAAGATAGTAGATTAAAAAGTTCACAACATGTTCGTTTAAACGTGTTTTTTCTGCTAAATCTCTAATATAAAAATGCTCTGAATCGGTTGTGAAAGTTTTCTTCGCTTGCTTCATCTTATTCAAGAATGCATCACTCGGCATTTGTTCACACGAAATCACCAATTGAACCGCTCCTGGCGCTAATTCCGGATGTTGCGCTTTTAATTGTTGTCTGCGGTCTTCTACTTCGGCTTTCGTATACATTCGAGACGTTCGGTTCGACTTCGTCCTTGGCTCAAGTTGGTCTTGTTGCAAATTCGATTGCCAATTCGATTCAGCTTTTTTATTTTGTCTTTGAGCAATTTTCTTCAAGTCATTTAAATTTACATTTCCGGTAGTTTTATCCATAGCTAAGTATACTAGATTAGCTAACTCGCTTTCTGAGTTGCCGTAAATATCATGGATTGCATAAATCTGTTCTTTCAATTCTTCAGTTAATTCTGAATGGTTTATTCCTTCAGAAATTACATAAGAAATAAAGCGACTATATTCTAAACCTGGTGCATAATTATGCACTTTATCTGGTTGTTCGTCAATAACTTTTGTAGCAGCTGCATCGACTTGAATAGGATATAACGCCTTTTGAAAGGTGGATGTCTCTTCAGCATAACGATCCTCATCAATCGCTTCTACAGTTAAAAGTGTTGTTAACTCTTCGTAGTCTTTCTCGCCCAGTTGATTTAATAAAGCTGTACTTAATAAAGCATCTTGGAAAAAGGCTTGATTGAGTAGGGGCAATTTTAAATCATAGAGAATTGTTTGGTGAATGGGATTCGAATTTGACTTCATATCGCGATATGTTCGTATTAAACCGACGGCCTCGAGTTTAATCCGTGCTTCGTTCAATTCTTTAATACCAATGTTCAAGTGAAGTAGTAAAATTTGATGCCGTAATGATCTGCGACTATCCAAGTGAACAGTTGTTGGCATTGACATTAACGTTAAGTATAGACCAATACTTTCTGGACCGATAATTGGTTGATATAAATGAGTTAAACTTTCTAGATAATTAGCTGAAATATCTGCTTGCCCTTTTAAAACAAAGGGTTGAAGCGGATTAATGGTTAGGCTCATCTTGATCTTGACCTTCCTCAATCTGTGATCCATGCTTACCTGCCATAGATTCTAATTCTTTCATGAAACTCTCACGCGATTGGAATTCACGGTAGACACTTGCAAAGCGAATGTAGGCAACCTCATCCAATTCCATAAGAAGAGGCATGACATATTCCCCAATACGGCTTGTCTCAATCTCTTGGTCAGCGTCATCTCGAATGGATTCTTCCACTTGATTCACAAGTTCATTCATCTGCTCCACCGCAATCGGCCGTTTTTCAGCACTTCGAACAATGCCTCGCATTAATTTATCTCGATTAAATTCTTCACGCGTACCATCGCGTTTTACTACTAGTAATGGTGATTGCTCGATTCGCTCATGAGTATTGAAGCGAAAGCCACACTCTAAACATTCTCTTCTTCGACGAATGGATTGACCCTCTTCTGCCGGACGTGAGTCAATCACTTTGGATGACTGACCCTGACATTTAGGACATTGCATTGTACATACCTCCTTAAGTAATTACTTGTTATTCTCTGCTTTTAATAGCTGATCGATTTGTTTATAAGTCTCTTCAGGTGTGTTTGAATTATCAATCACGATTTCGCTCCATTTGGCCTTATCTTCAATCGATATTTGATTGCTAATAAGTTGGCGTGCATCTTCTTCACCCAGTAGATTCCGCTTCATTAAGCGTTCTAATTGAATGTCTGGGGAGACGTATACAAGCCAGACGGCATCCGTTGGAATATCAATATCCACTTCATAATACAAAGGAATATCCACAAAGATCAGTGAATGGCCTTCTTCTTTATAAGCTTTCATTCTCTTTTTGGATTCTTTAGAAATTAACGGATGTAAAATCTGATTGAGTTTCTCTTTACTCGCTGCATCATTAAACACAATATTGCTTAAAGCTTTTCTGTTTAACGTTCCATCTGCTTGGATAATATCTTCACCGAAATTTTCTTTCAGACGCTCTAAGCCGACCGTGCCTTTTTCAACCACAATACGACTAATAATATCTGTATCAATCACTGGATACCCTTGTTGAATTAAATACTTTGAAACCGTGGATTTCCCAGTAGCGATACTTCCTGTTATAGCAATAGCTTTCATACGTTTATCTCCTGTTATAATCTTTGGCAAACGGGACAAAAGTGCGTCCCTCTTTGGGCTACGCGTATTTTCTCAATGGGAGTTTGGCACCGTACACAAGGCTCACCGGTCTTACCATATACTTTTAGTTCGTTCTGATAGCGCCCTGCTTCTCCAACAGTATTGCGGTAACTTCGAATCGTTGATCCACCCAGTTCCACTGCTTTACTCATTATATTAATTATAGCATGATACAAGGTATTGATCTGTTTATCTGATAGTTGGGATCCGGCTGTTTGTGGGTGAATCTGCGCTTCGAATAGGACTTCATCCACATAAATATTTCCTAAGCCAGTTACTATCTTTTGTGATAACAAAGCTGTTTTGATAGGTTGCTTTGACTTCTCTAATTGATCTTTGAAGTCCTCTAAATGAAACTCTGCTTCCGTTGGTTCTGGACCAATCTTTCGTTCGGCAAAGAATGCTTCAATTAAATATTTTGGAACATACTCCATTCTACCAAATTTCCGTACATCATTATAATGTAATTGGCTCTTATCATGAAACTCAATGATGACATGCGTATGTTTGTCTTTTGTTAGTGGTACTTCCTCTTCTGGAAAATAAAAATACTTTCCTTCCATCCGCAAATGAGACACTAAGTAACTATCAGAAAAACGGAATAATAAGTATTTACCTCGTCTGTCCACCGATAATATGGTCTCATCAATTAAGGGTTGAAGGACACTTGGATTCTCTTCAAATTGAACAACCATTCGCTTCCAAAAGACGGTAATATTTTTAATTTTTTTACCTTTGACTAGTTTGTCTAAACCTTTTCGATTTACTTCAACTTCCGGTAACTCGGGCATGCAAGCACCTCTTTCTACATATGATAATTATAACAAAATTTCTATATACTTTGGACATAAAATACCGAATAATATTAAAATACCCAAATGCTTTCACATTTGGGAATCATCGAGTCATTTCAGAATTTTATAAACAAATTAACCTCCCAATTCATAATTTCTTAACGCAAATTTCTCAATTTGTATTAAGATAAAGTTGCACGCAATACATAATAAAACCGTCAAAATCATTCCCCAAAGAATTTGAACCATGTCTTGTGTTCTTAAACCTGAGAAGAGAATCGTTCCCAAGCCTCCAGCATTAATTGTCGCACCAATGGTCGCAATTCCGATACTCGAAGTCATGGCAAGTCGAATCCCAGTAAAGATTGCTTTAGAAGAAAGTGGCAGGTAGATTCGAAAGAATAATTCTTTATCCGTCATTCCCATCCCGATAGCTGCTTCCACAATCATAGGGTCTATTTCTTGAATTCCTGTACTAAAGGTTCGCAGCAAAATATATTCACAGTACAAAGTGAGGACAATCATTGCTGTATATGCACCTAGGCCTGTGACAGGAATTAAAAGCGCAAACAAAGCATAACTTGGAACGGAATATAAAGCTGAGAAAAAGTA
This sequence comes from Ruoffia halotolerans, assembly GCF_014049385.1. Lineage (GTDB taxonomy): Bacteria > Bacillota > Bacilli > Lactobacillales > Aerococcaceae > Ruoffia > Ruoffia halotolerans. Next base: position 16,621 of record NZ_JACAOA010000003.1, read on the forward strand.
AGTCAGTCGCTTTAACCATCTTTGGTTATGAATTAAAGTGTAGATAATCACGCCAGCAATCGCAATGGCGATGAGTAACGAGATCGTCACAAGTTGCAGATGGGTCACAGTCGCATCAATAAGACGGTCACTATATCGAACTAAGTAATCGATCATATTAACTCACTCCATAATGATTCTTCTTCGCGAACCGTATCTAATAAACTATTCACGAATGCACCTTTTGGATTTTTTATAATATTTTGAGGTGTATCATATTGTTCAATGCGTCCTTTATCCATAATCATCACCCGGTCGCCGAGTAAGAAGGCTTCATTGATGTCATGTGTAACGAATAGGAATGTTTTACTGTCTAATTCTGCATGGATTGCTTTAATTTGTGACTGCAATTCTTTACGGGTAATCGCATCAACAGAACCAAAAGGCTCGTCCAACAACATAATTTGAGGATTGGCTGCGAGTGCACGTGCCACGCCAATACGCTGTTGTTGACCACCGGATAATTGCTTAGGATATCGGTGTGCATATTCGGAATACGGCAATTGAATTAAAGCCATTAATTCAGTCACGCGTTCTTTAATCTTTTCTGGTTCCCAGCCAAGTAACTCTGGCACGGTAGCGATATTCTTTTCAATCGTAATGTGTGGGAAAAGTCCGATTTGTTGAACAACATAGCCGATTTGTCGGCGTAATTCGATTAAATCATACTCTTTAATTTCTTTATCATTGATTTCAATTTGACCACTGTTTGGTTCGATCAAGCGGTTGACCATTTTTAAAGTCGTTGTCTTACCTGACCCAGATGAGCCAAGAATCGTTATGAATTGACCTTCTTCGATATCAAAAGACAAGTCTTTGATGATTTCTTTGTTACCAAAAGATTTGTTGATGTTTCTGAATTTTATCTTAGTCTTAGCCATGGTTCTCCCCCACTTTCTCTATTAATAAATCCATTAAAGCCATACTTAATAGTGATAATAATGCCACCGTTCCCCCACCGATGACTAATAAATCCATTCGGTAAAGTCCTAATCCAGTAAAGATTAACGTTCCCAGTCCTCCAGCTCCGATATAGGTTGCTAAAGTTGCACTGGCAATAATTTCAACTAAGGCTAGTTTAATTCCATTTAAAATGTAAGGCGCCGCAAGTGGAAATTCAATTCGGTTACGTAATTGCTTCTGGTTCATCCCAATGCCCCGAGCCACTTCTAAAGTGATCGCCGGAATTTCATTAAAGCCAAGAATCGTATTCATAATAATTGGCGGAATGGCTAGAAACGTTAACGCAATCAGTGCCGGTAATTCTCCCACCCCTATGATTGGTATTAAGATGAATAGCACCGCTAGACTCGGTATAATACGCAGTAATTGCGAAGACGTGGTTAAGACCTCACCTACCTTCTTATTTCGGTAACTAAAATAACCTAAGGGTATGCCGATACATATCGCAATAATTAAGGCTATTAGACTTAGTTTAATATGTTGGACCAAGTATCCGGTGAACTCACTAGCGTCTGTTTGAAAGTATTCAATGATTTGTTTAAGCAAGCAATTCCCTCCAATTCTAATTTGTTGTCGCATCTTCTGTATAGTTTACATGATTTAGACACTTTTCCCAAAATATTTGTTTCCAATAAAAATACGCAAGTAGAGAGCTTTCTTCTACTCGCGTAAAATTTGTGTGCTTAGTTTATTGAATCGAATTATAGTATTCTTCCGCAACTTCCATATAGTCTCGCCCATCAATATCAACACTAGCATTCAAATCTACAACAGTTTGTGTATCCAGTGTTGCGTTAATGTTATTAATAATTGTTTCAATATCAGGGTTCGCTTCGAGTATATCTTGGCGAACAATCGGCACTAAATTATAGGGTGGCCAGAAGTTTTGGTCATCTTCTAATACTTTATACATATCAGTATTCGATAATTGCCCTTCAGTTGTGTATGCAGGTGTCGCATCAGCTTCATCACTACTTAAGACTTGATATTTTAAGCTATTATCATAGACAGTGATTGATTCAAAATTGAATTCACCGTAGACTTCCTCAAGTCCTTCTAAGCCGTCTTCTCGTTCTTCAAATTCACCTTGAGACGCAAAGCGAATGCTTTCAGCATTTGCTTGTAAATCACTGATTGTATCAATACCGTATTCTTCAGAAGCAGCAGTTGTAATTGCGATACCTTGTGAATCGTTCGCTGGCGCATATTCAAGTGTCGTTAACTCGCCACCTTCTTCGTAAGCATTACGAATTGTTTCAGCAACACTATCAGGATCTGTGTCCATCGGTAAGTTGAAGATACTTAATAAGGCTGTCCCAGTATATTCTGGATACAAATCAATTTCTGCATTTTCAATCGCTTTAGGTATTACTGAACTTGCGATACTTGGTACGCGCTCAACTGAGTAACCATTCTCTTCTAAGGCTAAGGCGTAAATTTCACTCACGATTAAACTTTCAGTGAAATCTTTTGAACCAATCTTAATGGTATCACTTGAAGCACCTGATGTACAACCGACAAGGACTAAACTGACTAAGACGAGTAAGGTAATTATATTTTTTGCTTTTTTCATACTTCGACTCCTTTTATGATATTGGGTGATTAGCGGTGAAATTTTCGCCACTTTCACCGTAGAGACTGTGATTAATTTCAATTAACAGTAATTTAAGTATAGAATAATCTCGGTTCTCAAGCAATTGATTGAACTTTAGGAGGAATAAATTTTGCTTGTACTAGTTAAATGGCGTAGCTGGAACAATTTGTTAGTATTCTCCCAGTTAAACACCTCAACTGGAGCAATTATTTTTTATTCTTCCAGTTAAACACCACAACTGGAACAATTATTTTTTATTCTTCCAGTTAAACACCACAACTGGAACAATTATTTATTATTCCTCCTGTTAACCGCTGTAGCTGGAACAATTTGTTACTATTCTTCCAGTTAACCACTCATATAAACACCAAAAGACCCCCACCCTATTAAGAGTGAGAGTCAAGTATTCAATATTATAGTTCGTACCAATTAATCCCTTGGTTATAGTCAACTTCTAAAGGTACGTCTAAGTTAGCGGCGTGTTCCATGATTTCAGGTACGAGCTCACTTAAGCGTTCCATCTCCTCTGCTGGTGCTTCTAAGATCAACTCATCATGCACTTGTAGTAAGATTCTTGCTTGAAGTCCTTCATCGTCAATAGCTTTTTGTAGACGAATCATCGCGATTTTCAAGATATCCGCTGCTGTCCCTTGAATTGGCGAGTTCATCGCTGTACGTTCTGCAAATGAACGAATATTGAAGTTACTTGCCTTAATGTCAGGTAAGTATCGGCGGCGATGGAATAATGTGCTGACGTAGCCATCTTCTCGAGCTTTTTCAACAATGTCATCCATAAATTTCTGAACACCTGGGTACATTTCAAAGTAACGTTCAATGAATTCTTTTGCTTCAGGTCTTGGAATATTTAAGTTTTGTGACAATCCGTAATCACTAATTCCATATACAATTCCGAAGTTTACAGCTTTAGCTTGGCGACGTAAGTTACTATCAACATCTGACGTCGATTCTAAATTGAATACACGTCTTGCAGTAGCCGAGTGAATATCTTCACCCGCAATAAAGTCATTCGTCATATGCTCTTCTTGACTGATGTGTGCAAGCACACGAAGTTCAATTTGCGAATAGTCGGCGCCAAATAATTGCCAACCTTCTTCTGAAGGAACGAAGGCTTGACGAATTTTACGGCCTTCTTCTAAACGTACCGGAATATTTTGTAAGTTTGGATCCGCACTACTTAAACGACCCGTTTGCGTTAAAGTTTGGACGAATTTCGTATGGATCTTCCCATCTTCTTTAATATATCCTGGTAGGCCAGCTAAGTAAGTTCCTTGAAGTTTACTGATAGAACGGTAATCAAGAATTTCTTGAATAATGGGATGCTTATCTAACAGTTTTTCAAGAACGTTGGCAGCTGTACTGTAACCTGTTTTAGTCTTTTTAATGACTGGCAAGCCCATCTTATCGAATAGAATTTCACCTAACTGTTTTGGTGAATTCACGTTAAATTCTTCACCCGCGTATTCGTGAATACGTGCTTCCATTTGTTTTAATCGTTCGATTAATTCTTCGTTCTTCTCTTCTAATGTTGCGCCGTCTACTTTAATTCCAGCGATTTCCATTCGAGCTAGAACACGTGCCACTGGCACTTCGATGTCTTCGTATAGATCATCCATCTCTAAATCAACTAGACGAGTACGTAATGGCTCTACTAACGCATCCAATGCCATAGCTTTACTTGCAACATGATTTACCGTTACCTCTGTGTCTTCTGCTAATTTTCGTTTCGCGCCTTTTCCATATATTATCTCGTCTAACTCAACGTTCACTGGCACTTCTAAAGCTCTGACGACGTTCGCAATCTCATCCATATGATTCGCTTCAACGAGGTAAGCTGCAATTAATGTATCGAAGATAATACCTTTTAATTGAATGTCGTAATGACTTGTTAAGACTTCATCACGTTTAGAATCGAATAAGATTTTATCAACAGACTCATCTTCTAGCCACGCTTTAAAGTTAGTATCATTTAAAGCCACAGATGCTTCAGCAACATAGACCGTATTTTCAACTTGATCGTACCAGGAAACATATAAGACATCATCAAAATGATAATTATCACCAACTGTTTCAAGGTATAAAGCTGTCTGTTTTGGTAAGATGCTTTCAGTGATTTCGCCCACGAACTTTACGTCATATTCAAGTTGTGGTTCATCTGACTCTATCGCTGTGATAACAATATCTGAAGTCGCTTGAAGTTCATTTAGAAAACTATTGAATTCCATTTGGCGGTAAAATTCCACTAGCTCTTCCATATTTTTTCCTTCATAAGTGATGTCATCAATCTCAATTTCAATTGGAGCATCCAGTAGGATTTCAGCTAACTCTCTACTCATGAACGCTTCTTCTTTTTCATTGGTTAAATTTTCTTTCATCTTAGATGGTTTTAATTCATCTAGACGCTCATACAATTCTTCGACAGAATGATATTCTTTGATCAATTTAATGGCCGTCTTCTCACCAATGCGTGTGACACCTGGGTAATTATCCGATGGATCTCCCATTAAACCTTTTAGCTCAATAAACTGCTTTGGCGTCACTCCGTATGTTTCCATCACTGTCTCTGGCGTATAAGCTTCTAATTGGCTCACACCTTTACGAGTAATATACACCGTGACGTTGTCTGTTGCGAGTTGGATTAAGTCTTTATCACCTGAAATAACAATGACTTCATCATCCGAATCTGCTTGATGAGCGAGTGTTCCAATCACATCATCCGCTTCATAATGCAAGATATCATAGTGTTTCATTCCATATGCATCGAGTAAGACTTTAAGATAAGGCATTTGTTCTTTGAATTCACTTGGCGTTTTTTGTCGCCCGCCTTTGTATTCTTTAAACATGTCCGTTCTGAAAGTCACTTCACTTTTATCAAATGCGACTAAAATATGTGTCGGTTGAAATTTTTCCATGACACTGTCTAACATTCGATGAAAGCTGTAAAGGGCATTCGTGTGCAAACCCGATTTGTTCTTGAAACGGTCTAAATCTAAGATCGAATAAAAAGCTCGAAAGGCAAGACTACTTCCGTCAATTAACATAATTTTACGTTGACTCATTGAATATTCCTCCATCTTTAATTATTAAGCACAAACAGCCAACGAATTCTAACTCGTTGGCCGCTTGTTGTATCTATTCTATAATCGGTTCGGGCTTAAGTTAGCATATGCTTTCTCAAATTGACGAGAAAGTTCATCAATGTCTCCTGCGCCCATGAACAGAAATACTGCATCTTTATAATCCATTAAAGGTGATAAATGATCAGTTGAGATGATTTCAACATTTTGATGGATTAGTTTCGCAAGGTCTTCAATGGTTACTTCCCCATTCGCTTCACGCGCTGAGTTAAATATCTCTACAAGATATACTTTGTCCGCTAATGACAAGGACTCTGCAAACTCATTTAACATCGCCACTGTTCTAGAGAACGTATGCGGTTGGAAGATTGCGACAATTTCACGATTTGGGTAGCGTTGTTTCGCTGCATCAATGGTTGCAGTTATCTCAGATGGATGATGTGCGTAGTCATCAATGATAGTTAAATCTTGAATTTGACGCGCAGAGAAACGGCGTTTAACCCCACCAAAAGTAGCGATATGCTCTTTAATCTCTTCTGCTTTGAAACCTTCTAAGTAAAGCACAGTGATAACTGCTAAGGCATTTAAGATATTGTGCTCACCAAATATTGGAATCGCAAATCTTCCAAAGACTTCTCCGTCAATCACAACGTCGAATTCCGAACCTTCAACAGTACGGTCGATATTTTTTGCATGTACTTGTGAATCTTCAGTCAGTCCATAGTAATAAATAGGCACTTCTGCCTTTAATTGCGATAAATATTCGTCATCCCCACAAGCAATAATTGCTTTATTCGCTTGATTAGAGAACGTTTGAATCGCTTCAAATACATCCTCAATTGAGCGGTAGTAATCTGGATGATCAAAATCAACGTTAGTAACAATAGTATAATCCGGTTTGTAAGCTAAAAAATGTCGGCGGTATTCACATGCTTCTAGTGCAAAGTATGTCGCTGTCTCATCCCCAAATCCAGTTCCGTCACCAATTAAATAACTTGTCGGTGCTAGGTTTTTCAAAGTGTGTGATAGCAAGCCGGTTGTTGACGTCTTACCATGTGAACCTGTCACTGCAATACTTGTATAGTTTTGAATCAAGCCACCAATAAAGTCATGGTAACGATAAATTTCTAGTCCTAATTCTCTGGCTTTAACTAATTCTGGATGATCATCATTAAATGCATTCCCTGCAATAATTGTTAAATCCTCAGTAATATTGTCAGCATCAAATTCTAGAATCGTAATATTTTGGTTTTCTAATTCTTGTTGTGTAAAGAAATATTTCCCTACATCACTTCCTTGAACTTCAAAGCCTTCGCCGTGAAGAATCAGTGCTAATGCACTCATTCCAGACCCTTTTATTCCAACAAAATGATATTTATGTTCTTTATTAATCATATTCATATATTTTATTGCCTCCTAGTCCTCAAACAATAAGAAGTTGTTTTTAGATTTTTGCAATCTTTTAGCTAGTAATCTTGTATTCTCGTCTACTTTTCGGTTGCTTAATTTTGGTTTCTTATATGGTTTTGGTAATTCAGTCGCTTTGAAAGGTCGCTCTTCAAATGAATTGTCTTGAATTTGTTCTTCTTCATCTTGAACTTCATGAGTATTTGCCACTTGTTTCTTAAATGAAGGTTCATAATTGGACCTCAGAGACGGTTTAGTTGCATCCCAGTCACTGACTACCGTTGATGTTTCATCATCGCTTGATTGAATTTCTTCTAAGCTCTGTTGTGTATTTAACGATGTCGTCTGTTTATTTTGCTTCTTCAAAAAAGGAATCTCATAATGTTCCAGTCCACTTTGTTGAGTTGTCTGTTTTGGTTCACGAAGTGAGTCCTCTTTTGTTTCTTTCGCTTCAACCAGCTGATTATCTTTGGGTTGTTGCTTTTTCTTTTGTTGATTCAGATAGGCTGGTTCAAACTTAGATTTACCAGAATCCATTCCTTGAGTTGGATGAGCGAAGCGTCTTTTATCTGACTGACCACTTCGGTTGTTAAATGCGGGTCCTTCGTATTTTTTCATTATTACACATCCTTGACTACTAGTTTAATCAACTTTTATTACTTGTATGATGCGACAACTTCTTCTAGGCTCATTCCTGGCTCAAAAGAATCTTTCAACTCCCAAATACCTGGTAAATCTTCGATATCAGATAAACCTAATTCACGGGTTGAACAAATCATACCAAAACTTTCAACACCACGTAATTCACCTGGCCAAATAATCATACCGTTTGGCATCATAGCGCCTGGGCGAGCGACAAGTACGTTCATATCTTCAGCGATATTGTCTGCACCACAAACAATTTGTAAAACTTCTCCACCTATATTAGTTTGTGTGACTGATAAGTGGTCGCTATCCTCGTGTTTTTTACATGATTCAACGTATCCTACTACGAATTTAGGTTTTGAGTCAACTTCTACTTCAATGTCAAAACCTGCTTCTTTAATCTTGTCATTAACTTGAGACACTTGTTCTTCAGTTAAATCAACATTCCCATGACCATTTGGTTTAAATATTTCAGAAATATTAAATAAATTAATTGACATTACTTGGTTATCTTGAGTGCTATCTCTCACAATTGTCACACCATTATTTGATTCTGTTGATAAATGATTCTCGTTGGCTTTCCCACGAGTTAACATTAAGACATCTCCAACACCTTGCTCATTGTAAAATGCAATCCACATAATTATTATATCCTTTCTTTCAGCCGATATTAAGTATTTTGAACTAACGTTTCGTAAGTCGTACGATCAAATGTTGTGACGACAGCTTCTAACATTGCTTGTGCAGCTTCATAGTCAGAAATTCTAAAGAGTGATTGATGTCCATGAATATATCTCGCTGGCACACCAATAACTCCACTGATGACACCTTCATTCATCGTGTGAGCAGCACCTGCGTCAGTTCCACCTTTTGAGAAGAAATATTGATACGGAATATTGTTTGTCTCTGCCGTATCTAATAAATATTCACGTAAACCTTTGTGAGTAATCATTCCTGGATCTTGAACGCGTAGTAAGAAGCCTTCGCCTAAGCGACCTTGAACATCTTTCTTGCCTTCAGCATCAGCAGCTGGTGAGCAATCAACCGCTAAGAATAGATCGGGTTGATAACGGTGAACTGCTCCACGAATACCACGTAAGCCCACTTCCTCTTGAACAGATGCGCCCATAATTAATTCTGACTTAAGCGATTGACCTTGGATTTTTTCTAATGTATCTAAGATTACAGCACTTCCGTAACGGTTATCCCAAGCTTTACTAATGATTGATTCATTATTCGCTGTCCGAATCGTCTCTACATCTGGGACTAAACTATCGCCTGGACGAACGCCGTAAGACATTGCTTCTTCTTTGGAAGTAAAACCAGCATCAAATAAAATATCTGATGGTTTGAGTGATTGAGCTTTGCTTCCACGTAATAAGTGAGGCGCTACTGCACTTGAGACACAAGGATAGTTACCTTGCTTGGTTTGTAAAGTAAAACGTTGTGCGGATACAGCGTAAACATTCCAGCCACCGATTGGTGTCACTTTGAATGTTCCGTTTTCGTTTATTTGGCTTACCATGAAACCTACTTCATCCATATGAGCTGCTACCATTAATTTAGGTGCATCTTCTGTTGATGATTTTTTTATTCCAAAGATATTTCCTAAGCCACTTATCTCAACTTCATCAACAAGTGGTGTTAATTTCTCTTTGAGGTAAGCTCTTACTTCGCCCTCATTACCGGAAATTCCTTGTAATTCAGTTAATTCTTTAATTCGTTTAAATTGATTATCATTAATAGTCATGCAGTTAAACTGCCTCCTTCTAATATAATTTATCTGTAAACAATCCCTTTAATTGTTGCACAAATCGCGTCAAAATGCAATTTATTAGTAACTATTATTACACTGAGAATTCTCTCATCAAAACTTGTATTATACACATTTTATATAATGGTTTCCAAGGTTTTCTTTAGCCATGAAACAGACAACGTGTTAAACTAGTTTAAGAATCTAAAATTAGGAGTGAAAGTACATGCGTGAAAATAAAAACAATAAAAATCAAAACTACAATTATGATAATAACGGTCTCTTAGGTGGACTACTTTTAGCAACCGGTGTCCTCATCGGATCAGCAGCTACGTTACTAATTAAAGAAAACCGTCCTAAAAAAGCAGGTCTTGTCTTAGAGACAGCAAAAAACCGCCTCGGACAAAATGGCAACGTTGTTGGTTCTTGGATCGATTACGATTCAATTGAATATGATTTATTTGAAGACAAGCCCCTTGTTTACATTGGTGGCGTCACTGTAGAAAATGCTGAAGGTCGTTTACAATATCAATTCGCAAGTGATATTTATACGGGTGAACTTATCGATTATTATTTAATTAATCAAAATAACTAAAAAAAGATTGACCCTAATTCTTATCATGGTAAAATATTTGATATTGTGATTTTTTTAAGTTAATTTTGGGGGAGGCAGAATAATCTATGTATGACCAACAAGGCGATTGGGAGCTTCACCCACTTGCAGGTGCATCTGGTGATGCTTATATGGGCATAAAATCAGACGAGAAAGTATTCTTTAAACGAAATACTTCTCCTTTTATCGCAGCATTATCTGCTGAAGGCATTGCTCCCAAATTAATGTGGACGCAAAGAACCTTCTCTGGCGATACTATTACCGCTCAAGAATGGAAAGATGGACGTCTATTAAAGAAAGAAGATATGGGATCTCCGGAAGTCATTGAATTAATCCGACAAATACATGAATCGGATAGTTTATTATTGATGCTCAAGCGAATGGGCGAGCATAACTTTTATCCGCTGGACTTTATAGAACAATACTTTGTTGGCTTGGCACCTACACTTGCAGAAAATCATTTATTAAACGAAGTGATTCGACATATGGAAGATGCCATTGACAAAGATTTTTATGATGTGCGCCGGACAGTATGCCATGGAGATTTAAATCATAATAACTTTTTGAAGAGCCATGATGACCATCTCTATCTCGTTGATTGGGAAAGTGTTAAGGTTGCTGATCCTTTAAGTGACATCACAATGATACTTGTACATTATTTTGCCCCGAGTGAGTGGATGGATTGGTTTGAATTGTATAACTATCCCATAAACAATTCTTTCTACAAACGCGTTCGCTGGTATAGTATGATGAATTGTCTTTATTTAATTAAGCAATATTATCTTGAAGGCCGTCAACACAAAACCAATGAATACATTATTTTACTTAAAACTATCTATGAAGATTCAACCAATTAAGGAGCAATTAAATTATGCGTTTACGTAACAAACCTTGGGCACAAGACAAATTAAATGAATATCCGCAATACGTACCAACTGACCCGACTAAGTATAAAGGTAAATGGCAGTCCCGCTTTGAAAAAGAGCAACCTATCCATATTGAAGTTGGATCAGGAAAAGGACAATTCATTATGAATATGGCAAAAGCCCATCCAGAAATAAATTATATTGCCGTTGAAATCCAAACAAGTGTGATTGTATCAATCTTGGAGAAACAAATTGAAGAAGCTCTACCAAATGTACAAATCCTACATGGTGACGGCAGTGATTTAAGTGAATATTTCGCACCTGCAGAAATCAGCTTACTTTACTTAAACTTTAGTGATCCATGGCCAAAAACACGTCACGCTAAAAGACGTCTTACTTCACCATTATTTTTAAAACAATATGAAGGCATCCTGCCTGAAAACGGAGAAGTTCACTTCAAGACTGATAACCAAGGTCTGTTTGAACACTCGCTTGAAAGTATGTCTGAATATGGTATGTACTTTAAGCAAGTTTGGCTTGATTTACACAAGTCAGATTTCGAAGGCAACGTCATGACAGAATATGAAGAAAAATTCTCATCTAGAGGTAATCGTATTTACCGTTTAGAAGCTGTTTTTCGCAGTAATAAGTAAAAGCGAAAAAGCCTAACCAAATTTTGTTTGGTTAGGCTTTTTTTAGCGATTATTTGTTGTGGGGATGGAACTTAAGACAAATGAGGTTGCGGTTTGGCTTGAGTTGAGGCAACTTGAGACGAATGGGATTGTCGTTTGGCTTGAGTTGAGGCAACTTGAGACGAATGAGGTTGCGGTTTGGCTTGAGTTGAAGCAACTGGAGACAAATGGGATTGTGGTTTGGCTTGAGTTGAGGTTACTTGAGACAAATGGGATTGTGGTTTGGCTTTAGCCAACAAAAAAAGAACCTAATCCCATTTCTTATCAGGTTCTTCCCTTGCATTTTGTTTACTTACGATTTCTCGGATGATCCGGATGATGTGGGTCGCCACCATAGGTTTGTTCGCGAGACTCTTCAAGCTTTTCTTCTTCTTGCTTATCTGAGCAATCTTTATCACGGTTACGTGGATGGTCTGGGTGATGCGGGTCGTTATAAACTTTGCGTTTCACTTCTTTTTCAGAATTTTTTTCAAATGTCATCAAAATTCACCTCCAGGCGATTAATTAATTTGTTACCCAATTTTCAGCAGAATATTCACCATCAATTTCTTCAACATCTTCGGCCATAAACAAGCTTTCTCCATCAAAAACATATAGGACAGAGTCATTAATTAACATCGCATATTGAGCATCCAAGTCATCATTAAGTTGAACACTTTCAGGGTCAATCAATTCAACTTCGGTATCCTGTGGAAAACTTGTGTTAGTTCTCAGATGCATGGCTAGGACAAGCTGCATGAATTCATTCTCAGATTGGTAATCCATCTTGAAATCATTATGCTCTATTAAATCTGTATCAAAACTCTCTTGCAGTAATTCATATGTGTGGCTTTCTACTAAGAATTCATCTTCATGCCCTTCTTCAACCGATGAAAACTGCGTCACAATCTGCTCTTCACTATCTAGTCCGATTAAATGATTCACATCTACAGCAACCACATCATCAGCTAAGTATAGGCCAACATTTTGGTATACACGTGAGTTCTGATGATTCTCTCTCAAATCATAAGCTAAATTCATATATGGATATAAGCGATCAGCTTCCCCATCTTTATCTAAAAGAACGACGGGTGAAATAGTTTTACCAATTAAGCCTGTACCCAAACCACCTTCGCCCTCTCTTAAAGCACCAGTAAGAATGACCAAATCTTGATAGATTGCTTCAGTACTTTCAACTTCAGCCTCTTCATTTGCATAAAATCTAACACCCTGTTGTTCCGGACTATTGACAAAATAATAAGCTAAGTTGAACAAGCCGTCATCGCCAATCGATAGAATTAATTCTAAGTCTGCATCCAAATCCTCTACTCTAGTTTGAGCAGTATAAAGACCAACGTAATCTTCGGTATCATCTGGCGCTTCATAGACGCTATCATCTGGATTTAGTATATTAGCTGGTATGAAATTGGCATAATTCGTTCCATGTTCATGATGATGATCTGCTGCTAAAGTTTCAGTCGCATCATGGTCATGATCTTCTTCTGCCAAAATCATCACTGAATTCAGTGATAGTAACAAAGTAGTTGTTAAAAGTAGTGTCAAACATTTTTTCAATGGCTTCTGATCCTTTCAATTATTAATTAATTTGGCGTAATTCCGGCAAGATACTTATAAGTGATTCCATCTTGATCTTGTAACTTTCCATCAACTTCTTCAAGTACGAATAATTCTTCACCGAATAGTTGAATGTTCCACGCATCCTCTTCTTCAAGCACAGTCGGACTTGCGATTGTATAATAAGCATACCCATCTTTCTCCGTATAGTAAATGCCCGGAATACGGTTATTGATTAAATTTAAAATGTCCAATTGTGTCATCTCAGGTGTAATCATAGAGACAATTTCTTTATAATCCGCTTGTAAATCATATGGTAAATTATCTTCACTTAAGTAACGCTCACGAACATTTTCAGAATAGTTTGATAAATCTGGATATGGAAAAGAATGAAAGTCAGCTAACCATTGACTCTTTTCTAGCCCAGTTGCTTCGTTAGTTAAATCGTGTTGGTCTTTAATATAAATTAAAAGTTGATTTTCTTCGAATAATAAGCCCTCTATCGCATGATCTTCTGGTGCTATATAATACCCTACAAAAGGTACATCAGACAAAGTTAGTTCCTCAACTTGAGCCAGTACACTACTCTTAGGGCCAATTAAAGTGAAAAACAGTCCAATAAATAATAATAAATTTCTTTTCATAAATGTCTCCTAAAATTCAAAAGCGCAACGTTAAATAAATAACGCTGCGTTAAGAAATTGTTTAATTAAATTCCTCAGAGATTATTCAGCTGATTCTTCTGAAGTTTCTTCTGAAGTTTCTTCTGCAGACTCTTCAGTTGTTTCTTCTGTTGACTCTTCTTCAGTTGCTTCATCAGCAGATGCTTTACCAGTTACTTCGATTGGTGCAATTGCTGTGTCGCCACCTTCGTACATACCCATTGCTGCTAATAATTTGTATGCAATGTCGTTATTTTCAAAGTTTCCTTCGAACATTGCAGCTCCTGATCCGATTGCATAAACTGGAACACGCTCTGGAGAGTGGTCAACCGTTGTAAATCCAAAACCAGCTTTACGAGCTACTAAACGAGTTGATGCAATAGAGATTGGTAAGTAAGAGTGGTAGCCTTTGATAACGTCAGCTTGACCAGCGTTACGGTCATCATACTCTAATTTAGATTGCTCAAATGCATAGCGTAATTCTTCTAAATCTAATGCAGAAACTGCCATTAAATCAGTTTCTTCTGGTTCTGCTTCACTTGCTTCTGCTTGTGTTAATACTTCTTCAGTTGCTTCTAAATCAATGATGAAACCAAAGTTTTCTTCTAGTATTGGAACAAAATCTTCGAAAGTCATTTCTGGATTTTCTTCTAATGCTTCAGCAAAGATAACATCGAACTCTTCTTGAGATACAGCTTGGTTATCGATTAAGTGGAAGTAACTGTTGTATCCTGTTTCTGAGTTACCTACTGTAAATCCACCAGTTGGGTGGTCAGCTGTAACAACGATTAAAGTTTCTTCTGGATGCTCATAGTAGAAGTTAATTGCTTCTTGGATAGCATTTTGGAAGTCAATAATTTCGTGAACTGTAGCAGCTGCATCATTCGCATGCTCTGCCCAGTCAATCTTACCAGATTCAGTCATCATGAAGAATCCTTCTTCGTTTGAACCTAATACTTCAATCCCTTTAGAAACCATGTCTGCTAATGATTGCTCACCTTCGTCACGGTCCATTGCGTATTTCATTGAAGAACCATCTGCTTCAGATAATACAGCTGCTGGAGCATATACTTTACCTGATTCTGCAGTAATTGCATCAAATTCTTCTTGTGTATCTGCAACTGTATAGCCATTTTCTTCCATTACTTCGTATAAGTCAGGTTGACCTTCTTCACCCGTACGACCCCCTAGAGATCCCCCAGCGAAATAATCGAAGTCAGATAAAGCCATTTGTTCACCGATTTCGTAATAGTTATTACGGTGCTCAACGTTTGAGTAGAATGCTGCTGGTGTTGCGTGGTTTAATGTAACTGTTGAAAGAATACCAATTGATTTACCTTCAGCTTTTGCTTTTTCAGCTACTGATTCTGTTTGTTCAGTGAAGCCAGGAGTTAAACCAATCACGTTTGAATCAATTTTTACACCGTTACCGAATGAAGTTGCTGTTGCTGCTGAGTCTGGCACATAGTGGTCAGCATCCGTTGGGTTTTGTAAACCAATTACTGGAAATTGTGAGAAGTTTAAAGGTTGTGCTTGCGCTACACCATTTCCTTCATTACCATTATCTGGGCCTAAGTAATATTCTGCCGCAGATACAGGGATGTTCCCCATTCCGTCACCGATGAATAAGAATACGTATTTTGCTTGGTTTTCGTTTACTAGTGATAAATCTTCAGTTAAAGCGCGACCTTCTTCTAAAGTAACAACTGGTAGATCAGCAAATTGACCTTCTTCTTGTCTTGCAGAAACAAATGTAGGTGATACGACTGATAATAATACAGAAGCACATAATGATACTAAAAGAGATTTCTTCATTTTTTCAAAATTCCCCTATTCCATAAATTATTTGTATTGTATTACAAGAATTATTATAGCAATGTAATGTAAATTTGATGTAAATTTGGCAGTTTTAATGTAAAGTTTACGTAAAATTTGTGTAAATTTTTAACCCTCGAAATATTAAGTATTCATGCATTGTTTTTAAATATCAATAATCCTTTGCTTCGCTAATTTTTATACCATATACTTACTATAATTAGAATAATCGGAGGATGATTATATGCAAAAATTAGTTTACAGCTCACTTAATGGGCAACACATCATTGATACACGTTCGCTACATTCATTTCAAGCTGGCCACATTGCTAGGCACTGAATCTTAATTTAGCTAACTTTAAAAAGTACGCATGCAACAATTATCCGATTAATGAGCCCATGGTCTTTGTCACTGATGATAACAGTTAACAACACTAAGACAACCTTCAATTATTAGCAAAAGAATTAGGCTTTACAGAGTTGTCTGGTTATATTTTGTTTGAGGAAATCCCTAATTCGCAACTTAGACAAAGTGATTCAATCTCTGCTAAGGCTTTCTTAAACCTTGAAGGCGATTATACTCTTCTTGATGTTAGAAATCCGTCCGAAATTACACGTATCGCACCTAAAAATAATCTAAAATCCATTCCGTTTGAAGATTTACCTACGTCTCTTCAATCCCTTAATAACACTAAACACATCTATACTTTATGCGGTTCTGGAAACCGAGGAACAGCAGCTGCTTCATACCTTGAGACACTAGGATTTCAACATATCATTATCGAAGGTGGTATGAAAGCTATCCAAGACGAGAGACAAATATAATGATTCTGGTGAGTTATAAAACAATTATTTAAAGATTCAAGTATAATGAGAGTACCAATATTTTAGGAGTGTGAGAACATGGCGGTAGAACAGACCTACATCATGCTGAAGCCTGACGCTATTCAACGCCAATTAATGGGTGAAATTATTAGTCGAATTGAAAGAAAAGGCTACCAGATCCTTCAAGAAAAGCTGATGAATCTTGATTCAAAGACAATTGCGAATCATTATGTTCATTTATTAGAACAGAATTTCTATCCTAAACTGGAAGCTTATATGTTATCCGGATCAGTATTTGCAATGATTGTTGAAGGTGAAGAAACTATTCAAGGTATGCGGACATTGATGGGTCCAACTAATATCTTTGAAGCTATGCCGGGAACAATACGCGGAGACTTTGCGACTGATTTAACTTATAATACGATTCATGGATCAGACTCACCTGAAGCTGCTGAAATTGAAATCAAGCGATTCTTTGGCTAGTTTCTGTGAGTTCAAACTGGCTATTTACTAATCAAATAATAGGAGCCTTTTATGAATAAATTTTTAAAAGTTAGCTTATTACTTGTGTCTTCATTCTCATTATTTAGCTTTCAATCTAGCACGGCACAAGGCCTGATGGGACGACAAGAGTTCATTGATTATTTAAGCTCTTCCCTATCATCTGGCAATGGTTGGGTAGATGGCGGACAATATATGGATGATTTTGATGAGGCATTATTCAACTCTGCTATCAGTGGAACGACTTTAAGTGATACTCAAATTCGAGATATCATTTATAGTTTGGAAGATAGTTATCCAGGGTGGATTGACCATGCAACAGAGATGTCCTTAACAGAATATGCCCGGGGATACTTAGCCCACTTTGCTAGTCCTGCTGGAAATAGTGCTTCGAATGCCAGCGCAGAATCCTTAACTTATCAGGATTTTATTGGGAATTATCAATCTACTGCTGCAGTTCAAAGCATTAGTTTACAAAACGTAACTATGCCTTACGATAATTATCTGGAAAGGTCAGAGGAAAGTTTAGTGTTCTATCTTTCAAATAAAGTCACTGTTTCAGATTCATTCAAACCTGATACTTCCCATCAACTAACTTTTAATCGTGATGGAAGTGTCGATCACCAAGGAACTGAAGGTCTGGGATACGCATCGTACCAATATCAAAGCAACATTGGTGAACAATCAAATATGATTAAATTAGGCACCAGTCTATATTTTTATTATAACGACGTCCAAGATTCCTATGATTTAGTTAGCTTTCATGAGACACAAAGTAATTCAATGGATGATATCACTTTTAATGTAAACTTGACGCGATTTCAAAAGTTGTCAGCGGAATCAACAAGTCAACCATCAAGTTATCAAAATGTCATTGAGCTTCACCAAGCATTTGAAGCATTCAATTGGATTACCTCTCCCGAGGCTTTAGAAGCTTATGCTGATTTTAGATATGTTGTTGAGAATGCTGTCTTTGGTAATGGTAGTGATGGAACAAAGACCTCTGATCTTCAAGCAATGATTGATCGCTCTGATTATACGGTTTCTGAGCAGCTTAAACTGGATCATCGTAATAATTATATTATTTCGTATCCTTATTACAGACCGAATGGAACAGAACCATTCATGCAAGTGTCTTACCCTATCTATGATATTTATGCGATGGGAGCAACTTTGATTTTCTATGAAGTTACGCCTGAGATGTTTAAACCAATTGACTATGACTTTTATCAATATAATTCAGTCAACCAATTTGTTGAATTGAACCCGAATATCATCGCGGTATCTCAATTTTGGGGCACTCCAAGTGACCGATATCAACTTGCCATTCCGACAATTCATCCATCAACAGGAGCTCAAGAAGTTAGCTTTGTCTTTTACGATAACGGTAGGCTCTTCTATCACCAATCTGTGCCCTTTAGTGAGTATAAAGACCAACCCGCTAAAGCCAATTATTTGAATTTTGTTGAGTATGACGACTCTAGAAGATAAAAAATGCGCTTAGAAACGGAGGCTTCCCTCACTCTTCTAAGCGCGTTTTTCTATTTCTGTAACCGGTTTAACCTCAACCAATGGTTCTTGAAATTGTGGATGGACTAACATTTTCGATATGACATTCGACCCATATGTATGGAATTGCTTATTAAAGTAGTCATAATAAGTTCCTGGAGATAAAATTCCTGTGACATTTATCAGATTAATTCCATTGTTTCCAAGTAATTCATCTGCCAGCAACACGCAATTGGTTCCTAAAACAAAATAAGTTTTATAACGTCCGCGCTTAAATTTAAAGGCTTGCCCTTTCGTCGCTTCAAGCACTTTTCCGATATAACTTTTCTTTTGTTTTTCAGTGGTTGCTTCCCAAGGCGTCACATCTTTTAGAATATGCTCGAGTTCGTATTTTAACTCTTCTAACTCTTTTTCTGTCAGACCAATTCCAAAGCGAAACACACTCGTTCCTCTAGTCTTTAGAAAATCTAAGTAGGGTTTTTCATCCGCAACGACGAGAACACCATCCCCTATTGCCCCAGCAGCAATATGAGCTTCAATATCATGATTTCCGTAAGAGTACACTTTCCCTTTATAACTGACGTCCACGTGTCCTATCCTATCAAAGCCAGTCTTTCCAACATGAATTAAAATATGGACAATTGAATCTTCATCGTAATTTTTAGCTGGCAGTTTATTAGAAAATCTTTCCGAAACCGCATCTTCATTACCTACCAGCATTTCATTAAATTTAATCAACACGTTATTCGGAATAATCGCATCAATAAAGACTGGTAAAGGTATCCGTATGCGATTTCTTAGTTTCCTGGCTTTTTCATTGCGTGTAATTAATTGCCTTCCGTCATTAACATAAGTAAAACCGATAAACACTAAGTAGACACCAAGTCGAAATAACGTGTTGGTAATACGCTCCGAACCAAACATACTCGTGATGCCAAATAGAAAATGGATCAATGAAATAAATAATTGACTCTTTATATCTCTCACTTTATCTCGCGCTAATAAAATATAGGAAGTGAAACCAATAATACCGACCGTAAACTGATACAAACCAATAAAGAAGATTAGCCAACCGGTTGTAAATTCAACTCGATTAGCCAAAATTAAACCGAAGATTACATACAACAATGCCTTTCCTAATGCCATTAGCCTAGGTAGAATCTCATCTTCTCCTCGTTTGAGTACTAAGGTATAGAATAATTTCCAAAGACCTATGATAATTAAAATGAATTGAATAATTTCAGCCAATAGGAGAACAAATGAAGCTCTAAAAAACACAAGCGCAAGTCCAAAAATAACTAGAAAGCAGCCAAATAAAATCGAACTAATATTTTCTCTGCGACTCATCATGTCTCCTCCCCTATCACTGTTGATTTTTTATATCTTAGCTATGTCCTACATGGAAGTAACATCATTTTTTCAAAAAATTGCACTTCAATAAACAGATTACTTCAGAATATATTTTATAAAATATAGGTCCAAATTACCATTCATATGCATGTGCTTACCGAATAGGTAATTACGACTCAAAAAACTGTACAACTTTTGTACAGTTTCTATCTTTATTTAATTAGTCAGACGATAATAAGAAATACTAATACTGAACGCATAATGAGTGCGGTCAATTAGATTCACTATTGATACACCTACACAAAAGACATCTTCCTCTGATTCACGGTCATCAATAGCATAGCATTTTTTCAGAATCTTCCACTTGCCCCTTCAAATCTGCTGGATTAGTAATTTTATTAATATAAAAGATTTAATTATCTGGATATAGTTTTAAATGAACTGTTTCGCCAAATTGCTCATCTAAATGCATTAAAGCTAGATGTGTTTCACTAACAATGTCAAAATGAAAGTAGGTAGCATTCACTAAGTAAAGTAGCGTTGCTCCTAAAGCAAATCGTTTCCTCGTCTCATCACGCCACATATAACCAAGTAATATACGTGTGTCTAATATTTTGGACATCGTGAATAACGCTATATCCGCATGATTTGAGATATCATCCTTGTTAAGAGTTCTCCTGATTGTGACAGTACCCCCCTAGTATTAGATCAGCTTTTATTAAACAGTCCATATGTTTTTTTACCAACTTCAAACAGCCTGGATCCTCTTTCTTATGGCGAAAAATTCCTAGGTGAGCAATCGAATAACTATTAACGTGATGATGTTCTCTGATATTAATAATTTTCGCACTCAAATGCCGATGAATAAGTCGGATTATAGCACTGTTCGGCGACCAATATCGTCAATGGAATACAGCAATGGACGCAACAACTGCCATAAACCAAAACAAGCCACTGATTATTGTACATCCAACTGAATTAATTCAAGCTCTTAAAGAGTTATCAAATAAAGTGAATGTGACAGTCGAGACATTGCCCCAAGCTGTGGAAGTATTGGCTTACGTATTTAAATAATGATATAAAAAAAGCTCAGCAATTTTGGAGATTGTTCCAAGTTGTTGAGCTTTTTCGTGGCCGTGAGATTTTCTCAGGGACACGAAACCCGAATATATTCTTAATATCCTTTAAACCAACCTAATAAAGTTAACTACCGGCGTTTCATATGGATGTTTCTCAAAGATAATCGCCTCGGCAAGTTTTCTATCTGCTGCTTTTATCCTGAACTCAACTTTCAACTCATCTACTTCTTCAATCTCGCCAACCTCACCTATAAATGGGTTCGCCCCATCTAGGGGTCTAAAGTGGCCTTTTATAGGAGTGGCTGAATAACAATAATCGTAATTACCGTCTTTCAAAAGTTCTGCCTCATTCAAGGCAGCGATTAAATCATCCGTATTTTCTGCTGGTATAAATATTTCAACTTTTAAATAGGACATACTAAAGTCCCTCCCTTCTTACAATTCTCTACAATAGTGGTTTGCGTTGCTTTAATCTTAGTTAATAAGTAAAATTAAGTAAATAACATTTACAGGAGTGATACAAATGCATGCATTACATCAATTACTAAAAGATTTAAAAGGTTACAAATGGGTGAACCTAACTCATGAAGTGAATGATCAAATTCCAATTTATCATACATTTAATCCACTTCAAGAGAAACAAATTTCAAAAATGGAACAAGACCGCGTGCACTCACTTGAGTATACTATCGGTTCTTCTCATGGAACTCATATTGACGCGCCAAGTCATTTTGTTGAAGGGAAAAGAACTTTAGAAGATATCCCACAAAATGAACGCTTCTTACCTCTTTTTGTCATTCATCTAGAAGACAAAGTTAAAGACGATCCAGGGTACGCAGTGACTGTCGAAGATATTAAAGACTTTGAAGAAACATACGGTCAAATTCCTGAAGGCAGCTTTGTGGCTTTCTCAAGTGGTTGGTATAAACGCTTTGACGACCCTGATGCTTTCGTAAATAAAGACAAAGAAGGAGTTGAGCATACACCAGGATGGTCAATTCCGGCTTTAGAATTCTTAAGTCGCACACGTAAAGTCACTGCCATCGGTCATGAGACATTAAACACGGATAGTGGTGTCGACGCAGCTGAACAAGGCTTCTTAGATGCACAATACTATTGGTTGGCCGAAGATAAATTCCAAGTAGAATTATTAGCTAATCTTGACCAAGTCCCTGCCGTTGGTAGCATTATCTTTGTTACTGTTCCACATATTAAAGACTCACCTGGTTTCCCAGCTGAAGTTTTTGCGGTAATTCCGAATAATTAAAAAAAGAGGCTCATGCCTCTTTTATTAATTTCATTTGCACAGTAATCTTTCCTAAGACTTGTCCGCCTTCTAAAACTTTCAAGCCATCAACGACTTTCTCAAATGGTATCACACGATCAATAACTGGTCGAATTTTTCGGTTCCAAAGTTTAGATAAGTTTAGCCCTTGTGTGAGCACTCGCACCGATAACTTGGGCTGACTTTCCTGGTTCGACGTGCTTCAACAACTGAGTATTTTGGTATGCAACAACGCCGGCACTTGGTAAGCAGCATTTTCCAGTGCTTTATCCGCACTTAATTTTCTTAAACTTCTTGCTGGAACAACAATATATTCAGCAACAGTCCCGTAGCTCAATGGATTTGATGTGTCTACCCACACTACGTCGCCAACGATAAGATTCGAAACCAACGAGCCAAGCATTTCAACTGTTCACACTAAATCAGTACCTTAGATAAGATAGCCCGGTATACTCCAGCCCGTAAATCGCACTATCAGCCTCTTTTTTTATAGTGGGTGTTCCTAATTTATTTGTCCCTGAATTTAATTACTCTGGACAACTCATCGAAATGGAAGAAGCCTAAAATACCGATTACGCCCGTTTCTTAAAAATCGCTCGCCAAGAAGCAGCCCCATCTCACATTAGTATGATTCAACGTTTTAATAGTATGCATGATTTCAATACGACCTACAAACTCTTTGTACCTATTAAAAATTAACGCCTGATAAATAAAAGCACGCATCTAAAGGCTTTACTTCTCCTTAGATGCGTGCTTATTATTAAATATTATTTACTAAATAATCAATCAGGACGTATTTTATATCATCATAACTAATCTTTTCAGGCAAAGCTTCTTTAATCGCTTTCAGTGAGTCGGTCCCAACTTTTCGAATCGCTTGCTTGATTTGGTTCTTAATATATGATGACACATCCGCGTCAAATACTTCTAAATCCCCTTGCTCCGCAGCTTGTGTCAGATGCGACAAGATAGTGGCTTCAGTCATATTACGTTCAATCGCAATCTCCAATGGCGTCAGGCCACGTTCTGCATACTGAGCACTAATATAATAACTTGATTGTTCACCACTACTTTGTAGATCACCAGTTTCACTGTGTGGTTCGGCTTCGACTGTCGTATTCGGATTCGAAGAAGAATATTCTTGAATCGCAGGTAAGAAATAGCCCGCATACTTCTCTGCTTTAACCGATCCAACCCCTTCAACATCAAGGAATTCTTCATAAGTATTCGGCATACGACTCGCCATATCTTCCAAGGATTTATTAGAGAAGATAATATAAGCCGGCATCCCCTCTTCTTTGGCCAGTTGTGCCCGAACTTGACGTAATTGTTCATACAGATCCGCATTAACATCTTTAGATACTGTGCGTTTTTGACTGTTTGAAGCTTTAAGGTATTTACGTTCTTTAATTGTTAAAGTCGTCTTACCCATTAAAAGCATCTTAGATGCTTCCGTCGCATATAAACCGCGGTGTTCCGTCACGCCAATATACTGATAGGCTAATAATGCTGAAATGATGTCGCGGATTTGTTGAACAGAATAAGTTTTCATAATGCCGTAAGTCGACAGCTCGTCAAAGCGGTTATCTAGAACTCGCTGATTCTGACTTCCACGCAAGACATCAATAATCATCGTCATCCCAAATTGGTGCTTCATTCGAAGCATACACGATAAGATCATCTGTGCTTCTTTTGTCACATCGATTTGACGCATCTCACCCATACAATTTGAGCAATTTCCACAAGCTTCATTAGGGAATTCACCAAAATATCTTAAGATAAAATTCCGCAAACAACCCGTGAAGCTTGCGTACTGAATCATCATCTCTAACCGGCGGTGAGCCAATTCATCATTACTTTGCGCAATTAAGAACTTGTTCGTCATAATATCTTGAGAGTGATATAAAAGAATCGCTTCCGCATCAAGGGAATCACGTCCCGCACGGCCCGCTTCTTGGTAATAACTTTCTAAATCTTTCGGCAAGTTAAAGTGAATCACTTTCCGAACGTCAGTCTTATCAATTCCCATTCCAAAAGCATTTGTAGCGACAATTATATTACACTCATCATTAATGAACTCAGACTGAGATTGTTGTCTTTGGTCGTGTTCCATCCCAGCATGATACTTATTCACGGCATAGCCTTGTTGCTTCAACTCTAAATGCAACTTGTCGACTTGTTTACGCGTGTTGGCATAAATAATAATTGCTTCATCATGGTTAATTAAACTATGCAAAGTCACTAGACGATTGTTAGGTTCGATGACTGAGAATTTGATATTTGGTCGGTCAAAGGAATTTATGAAGATGCCTGGATCTTCTAATTCTAATTGAGCCACAATATCGTCTTGAACACGTTTCGTTGCTGTTGCGGTAAAGGCTGCCATCCTCGGTCTTTGAGGCAATTGGTTAATAAATTGTGTAATGTTTCGGTAGCTTGGTCTGAAATCAAAGCCCCATTGAGACACACAGTGCGCCTCATCCACAGCAAATAGTGAGATATTTTGTTTACTTAAAAATTCCTGGAAACTTGGATGCTCTAACCGTTCAGGTGCCACATATAACAACTTCAATGTTCTTTGGCGCAGTTGTTGTATGATATCTTGAAACTCTTCACTACTGATAGTCGAGTTCAAATAAGCTGCTTGTACTCCTAGTTGCGTCAACGTATCCACTTGATCTTTCATCAAGGAAATCAATGGTGATATTACTACGGTTAAGCCAGGTAACATTAAAGCCGGGAGTTGGTAACAAACTGACTTACCTCCCCCGGTTGGTAGAATCCCTATTGTGTCTTGCCCAGATAATATTGTATTTATTATTTTCTTTTGTCCAGGGCGAAAGGAAGAATACCCAAAATGCTCCTGTAATGATGCTTCTAACTGCACAAAATACGCCCTTTCTTTTAAAATCATTTTTTATCCTTAAATAGTTTAACATACAACTGAATTATTTAGAACATGAGGGTGTTCTCGGATATAGTGTACTTATTTCATCTAGAATGATTCGGTCACCGTAGTGGATCACCTTAAGTCAATCACCTCGGCTTAAACCTTGTGATTGAGCTTTCGTCTCGCTTTGCTACTTAATCTATATGTCGCTACCGCTCCTATGGCTTGAAGTACGCAAAATCGTCCTAATACTACTGTACCTCACCATTCTCACTTTCATATGCTATTACTAAGGACGTTCTACCGTATTTTTGTAAACGACTAGATACGGTCCCATGGCTACAATGAATTCGCTGAGTGAACGTAAATATGCGGTCACCGAATCATTCTCTCTTTCATCAGCATAAATAAACTGCTTCACACAAGCCGATTCTTTGTAAACAAAGGGGATTGTTGTTAAGATGAGATAGAAAATACAGTTAGATTAAAAGCTTTTGAAAGGAGTTTTTTAATGAAAGTATTAGTAGTAGGAGCAAATGGTAAAGTTGCTAGACACTTTGCTGAAATAGTCAAAGACCATGAAAGCATTCAAGAAAAAGCTATGATACGTAAGGCTGAACAAGAAAGTTTCTTTAGCGAACGAGGTATCGAAACAGTATTACTCGACTTAGCTAAGAACTCCATCGATGAATTAGCCGAAGCAGCTAGAGGCATGGATGCAGTAATATTCAGTGCAGGTGCTGGAGGAAAAGGCTTAGACAAGACAGTGAAAATTGACTTAGACGGCGCAATTAAAGCAATGACAGCTGCTGAACATGCCGGTGTTAAACGATTCGTGATGGTAAGTACATTCCGTACTGGACGCGAAGAAATGGAAAAAGAAAATTCTCTGCAAGTATACACCATCGCTAAAAACTATGCAGATGAATGGTTGAAAAACCGTACAGAATTAGACTGGACTATCGTTCACCCAGGTATTCTTGTAGACGAAAGCGGTACTGGAAAGATCAAAGTAGGAACAGACTTTGAAATCAATGAGATTCCACGTGAAGATGTTGCTCGCACACTGGTTGCCGTATTAGAAAACGACAACACGATTAAGAAAGAATTTGAAGTGTTAGCTGGCGACAAAGCCGTGAATGACGCTGTTAAATCACTATAATATATAACAAGTAATAACTGAGTCAGATCACATTATAAAGTGACTGACTCGGTTATTTTTATGGATTTATTCATTATCTTCATCACTATGTATTAGTGTGCCCCTTGCATTTGTAAACTCTAAAATTCTTTATCTTTATATATTGTGTTTCCCATGTATCATTTAATTGACAAATTAAATAATACTAGTTTTCGTTGTAAGAATAGTCAGTAGTTGAAACTGGAGAATCGAGTGAAATTTTGACTTTGCGGGGCGTCGTGAGTCAGCACGATGGACCGCAAATGAAGATACGGAGTGTCGTGAGTCTTCACGACGATCCGCAAACGAAAATACGGGGCGTCGTGCCAATTCACGACGCTCCCTAAGCAAAAAAACACTATCCATTCAAGAATAGTGTTAATCAACTTCTATAATACAACTTCAGACCGCTTTCTATAGTTAAACACTTCATTCATAACCGCTGAGCCTAGAATAAACAGCGTCCCAACCATTTGTATCGTGCTTAAAGGTTGGTGTAGCAATACTGCTGATAGGATAATAGCTGTAACTGGATCAATGTAGCTCAAGAGTGAGGACGTCTGAGCTGGTAATTTATTCAAAGCTTCAAAGAAGAGTTGGTAAACCCATCCTGTGTGAACAACTCCGACAATCAGTAAAAGGCCAAGCACTGAAGGTGTGAAGCTCAACCCACTTAAATCCTCGGTCAGGAATACATATGGAACCATCACCACTGCTGAGACCAATAATTGGAAGAAAGTTAATTCCAATCCTGGTAAGCCTTTAGTCTTTTTATTTAAAATCATGATCCATGCATACAGTACAGCTGCACCGATTCCGTACCCGACACCGATTAAGTTAACTTGCACCCCACCAAACACACCTGAAATTAAAACAGCTCCGAACAAGGCAGAAATGGTACTGAAGAGATTATAAATCGTCATTTTTTCATTTAAAACAAAAGGTGCTAGCAATACCACAAAGGCTGGTGCCATATAATAGCACAAAGTTGCAACAGCCACGCTTGTATACTGATACGCCTCAAATAGGAAAATCCAATTAAAACCAATCGCAGTTCCTGAAATAATTAAGTATTTCGCATTTTTCTTAACGACAGCCCAATCGATGTTAGTTTGTTTAAAAATCATGACACCGAGGAGGAAAAGTGTTCCAATAACGGCTCTAAACATTGCTATCACCGCAGATGGCAGCGGAATAAAATGAACAAAAATCCCGATTGACCCTACAATTAACATTGCGACAATTAAATTAACTTTATCCAAAACAAAATCCCCCTCTGGTTTTAAAATTTTAATAGTATTTTAACATAATTCTAATCTGTTTGTGTGTTTTGTTTTTGGAATTTGCTCCACTCATTCATTCGAAGATTCATCGTCGCTAAAAATTCATCCACCGTCCCTTGGCCATTGGTTAAGACAACTAAAGCATAGACCGGTTCGCCGTCCTCCATATAAATGCCAGAATCGTGAAGAGACCCGCCAATACTACCATATTTTGTGAACATGCCTTCTTGGATATATTTTTTAAAATATTCTGCTTCGGTATTCCCACTAAGTGAAGTTAAAATATAACTGTATTTATCTTCGGTAGCGACCGGGAGTAAAATATTCAAAATCATCTGGGCGTCAGCCATATTATTCGTTGTATACTCAGCTTGATCAAACGACAGCCCGCTTAAATTTAAAAGTGACTCTTGTATATTTCCATAAATTTGCTGGTAATAAGAGAAAAGCATATTAAAAGCGGTGTTATCAGACAGAGCTAATGAATTGTAAAACAACTCATATAAAGGATATGACGCCTTTTTCTCACCATTCGTCACTGGACCGGCACCTGCCTCGAATAAAGCGTCATTATAAGGTAACTCTGTCTCAAAAGTCATCACACCATCGGCAATTAAATCAGCGTAAAGTCTAGCAACACCTACTTTCGTCACACTTCCGACAAGCATAGGGAATCGCTCGTTATAGAAAAAATCTGTGTCAGTCTGGTAATTATGATAGGCAACTGAAACAGCCTCTGGATTCAAACCGAATTCTTGGATTGTTGCAGTCACTAATTCTTCCATAGAGGTGAATTGACTATAGTCTTGTGATAATTCTTCAGTCACAGACTCCTCTGTCTCACTCATAACAGACTCATTTTGAGTCTTCTCTTCTTCTTCAATGACTGGCACGGATTCTTCAGTTGTACTACACGCCACCAATAAAAACAAGGAAGCTAGTAACGATATTTTCTTGAACAACTTGCCCACCTCTTCATTTTTGTTAAATACCCCACTTTATTCAGTGAGGTAAAATTTAATTGTTTATGCTTTTTTAACGAATTCAGACTTTAACTTCATCGCTCCGAAACCATCAATCTTACAATCAATATCATGTCTATCAACTGGATCAATAATTAACTTAATATTTTTTACTTTCGTTCCTTGCTTAATCGCTGATTTGAAGCCTTTTACTTTCAAATCTTTGACAACGATAACTGTGTCACCGTCCGCAAGCTCATTCCCATTCGAATCTGTAATTGTTTCGCTAGCCTCGATGTCTGCTTGTTCAGTTGCAGTCCATTCGTAAGCACATTCAGGACAGACGAATAATGCACCATCTTCATACGTGTATTCCGACTGACATTGTGGGCAATTAGGTACGTTTTCCATTCTGCACCTCCTTATTTTTTATTGAAAATAATTATACCTCAGCTGTATCTCTTAAATTGATTAAAGCTAAGTACTCTTCAAGTGTCAAACCATGTTCATACATAAATGACGCGTGGTCTTTTCCTACATATCGAATATGCCAAGGTTCGTATTCGTAACCAGTGATGTGTGCTTTTCCTTCTAAGTAGCGTAAGATAAAGCCATAATCATGGCCATTCTCTGCTAACCAAATCGCAGAACCGTATTGTCCGTAGGCTTGGTGTAAATCACGTCCGTATTCTTGCCAATCCGTTCCAAGTAAATCAAAAGCCAATCCAGTCGAATGTTCAGTCGCATCTGCTGGGGCAATAAACATGTCCGTCATATAAAAGGCATCCGCATCACTATAACCATCCGCAATATACATATTATAACGACTATCAAAGTTCATTGCTTGATAGGCAATTGTTCGGTGAGCAGAGACAGTTTCAAAGTAGTATCCTGCTTGTTCTGCTGCAGTAATTAAAGCATTAAACTCTTCGAAAATATTTGCGTTGTAGGCATGCCCCGTCCCTGTCCAAGCAAATTCCATATCTAAATCTGCTTCCAAACGGTTTTCTCGGTTGATCAACATTAGTGCTGGATCATCTAAAGATGCATCCTCTGGCAAGGCTTCAACTAATTCTTCTACAGTTAAATCAGATTTAAATGGTTCAATGAGTTCGGTATCAATCAACTCAATCGCTCCAATGTTTTTAACGGGTAAAGTTATCAAGACAACCACTGTCATTAAAAAATAACGCCATTTAGTTTTAAATTTCATTAATTTAAGCTCCTTCATTAAGATTACTCATCTATTATCTCAAATTTTCTCAGTAAGACAACCTTTTTCAATAAGATTTTAAACTAAAACACACCAGCCATTATAAAACAAACTGATGTGTCATTATAATACATTTTAAATATCAATTTCCAACAAGGTTGGGGTGTGGTCTTGACGAGTTCCTGAATCAATCATTTCAGATTTTTGAACTTTATCCGCAATTCGATCACTTACTAACCAGTAGTCAATTCTCCACCCTGAGTTGTTGATTTTACTAGTCTTTGCGCGTTGATTCCACCATGAATAAACGCCTTCCACATCTCCGTGAATATAACGGAATGTATCTGTAAAGCCGCGAGCTAATAGATTTGTGAACCCTTCACGCTCTTCGTCCGTAAAGCCAGCTGATCGACGGTTACTCTTAGGATTCTTCAAGTCAATTTCTTTGTGAGCGACGTTATAGTCACCTGTTGCAATCACAGGTTTCTCTTTATCAAGGCTCGCTAAGTAATCCGCATATTTAATATCCCATTGTTGACGCTCTTCTAAACGAACTAAGCCCGAACCAGCATTCGGTGTATATACTTGTGTAATAAAGAAATCATCAAATTCAAGTGTAATAATACGCCCTTCCGCATCCATGGTACTTGGTGCACCAATTTCTGGATATGTAACATTAGGTGAAAGGAAGTTTTTGAATAAGAACATTGTCCCGGCATAACTTTTACGGGCAGGTTCTTTTGAACTATTCCAAGCGATGGTGTAATCTGGCACGTCTTCTTGCAAGATTTCTAAATGCTTTTTAGTTGGTCCTTTACTTGATAATTTAGTTTCTTGAATCGCTATTACATCTGGGTCTTCATCTTTAATTGTCTTTAGTACAGCTCTTGATAATTCTGCTCTCGCTGAGTCACTAGTTAAAGCTGCGTTAAGTGAATCGATATTCCATGAAATTAATTTCACTGTCATTCTCCTCGTATACTTTATTTATTCTTATTCATTTTATATTTAACTGCTTGGATGGTCAAACATTGTGATAATTTCTTTATAAAAGGGTTCAAAATTGATTGATGATTGCGATTTATGATATATTTAATTCAAGACAACGAAGACGGAAAATATGGAAGAGAGGGATGTCTATGGCAAGAGGAGGAGGCCGCGGAGGTGGCGGCGGTGGTCGCAGCGGCGGCTTCGGTGGGTCTCGTGGTGGCGGTGGTCGCAGTAGTTCTGGTGGACGCGGTGGCGGATCATTCGGTGGGAGTCGTGGCGGAGGCTCTTGGGGTGGTGGCGGTTCTTGGGGCGGTGGAGGTTACAATTCTCGTCCAGTCATTCGAACCGGACCAATCTTTACCTCATGGGGTTCTCGTCGTAGAAGAAGTTCCTTTGGTGGTGGCCCTTACGGAGGCGGAGGTGGCGGTGGCTGTTCAAGCACACTCCTCTCAATGATTATTATTGGTGTAATCATCATGTTCATATTACCAATGATATTTGGTGGTATGGGGGGGAGTTCGAATAATAATTCATCAAACTCTGAAACTTCTGTAACGCGCTCAACCATTGAACGTGAGCCACTTCCTGCAGGATCAGTCAATGAAACAGATTATTATACCGATGACGCCAACTGGGTTGAAAACCAAACAGTTATGAATGACGGTTTACGTCATTTCTATGAAAAAACAGGTGTGCAACCTCATGTCTATATTACAACTGAAATTAATGGTTCAAGCAACGCTTCAATGTCGGAAGTTGAGGAGTATACCAATGAACTTTACGATGAATTATTTACCGATGAAGCTCACTTATTGTTAATGTTTTATGAAGGTACACCAAGTAATTACACAACCTATTATGTCACGGGTTCCCAAGCTGACCAAGTGATTGATAGAGAAGCGGCGGACATACTATTAGATTACATTGACCGATATTACTATGACATGAATCTCAACACTTCTGAATTCTTTAGCAAGTCATTCCGTGATGCAGCTGATCGAATTATGGACGTAACAACTTCACCTTGGATACCTGTCCTACTAGTAATAGGTGGCGTGATTCTCGTTGGAATCCTATTCTTATGGTGGCGTAAGCGTAAGGAACAAGAAGCGATTGAAGCCAAACGTACCGAAGATATGTTAAGTAAACCGATAGACATTTTTGGAAAAAGTTCTGAAGCAGACGATTTAGCAAAAAAATACGAAGACAAATAATATACAATTTGGAGGAATTACATTATGGCTATACTAAATAGATTTAAAGACATTATTAGTGCAAATATCAACTCCACCATTGACCGCATGGAAGATCCTGAGAAAATGATCGACCAATACTTACGTGATATGTTAGAAGACTTAGCTGAAGTAAAAGAAAGTACCGCAAGTGTGATGGCTGAAGAAACTCGCAGCAAACGTAAAGTCGATGAGAATGAAGCTGAAGTTAAGAAATTCGAAGAATTAGCTAAAAAAGCGCTTGAAGCTAATAACGAAGACGACGCACGTATCTTCTTATCTAAGAAACAAGAAGTTGAAAATGTCGGTGCCGGTTACGCAACAGCTTACGCTGCCGCACATGAAAATGCCGTTAAAATGCGTCAAATGCATGACAAATTGGCGAAGGATATCGATACATTGAAACACCGTCGTGCAATGATTAAAGGTAAAATGTCAGTGGCAAATACTCAAAAAACAATTAATGATGCCACAGGTAACGTTACTCAATCTGAGAATGCGATTGGAAACTTCGAAAGAATGGAAGACAAAGCAAACCGTATGCTAGACGAAGCAAATGCTATGTCAGAATTAAATACGGAACCGATTGACGAAGCCAAAGCTTTAGAAGAAAAATACGCTTCAAATACTTCCGCTGCTGTTGAAGATGAATTATCTCGTCTTAAACAACAAATGGGTCTAGATTCAACAGATACAGAATCTTAAAAATAAAATTAAACGCCCTTCTTTCAGTGCTTGTCACTGAAAGAAGGGCGTTTTTTTACATACTTATATAGACTGTAATACTTCCGAAACGAGCCAAGCCCACACTCCTACAGTGAACACTGCAGTAATTGGAATCCAAAATTGAAACTTACGATGCTTCGTCTTATGTCTAAAGAAACGCATACCTAAGAAAGCACCTAGACCTCCAAACAGAAAACTCGCTTGTAGTAATTTTCTTTCTGAAATTCGGTATTGTCCAGTTCGTGAATATTGTTTATCACGGTAGTAAAGATAACACGTGTACACATTCATTAAACCAATAAATAAGATACCGATCATCTCTATCATTCTAATATACTCTTGCATTTATTCACTCTTTCTATTGTAACTTAGCCTTGACTCAACTTATCTTGAGCCGCTTTTTTATAATCTTCACTTCCAGACGATTCCGCAAACTCCGCAATCGTAATGGCTTGCGTTGATAGAACTTCAATAATATGCTCTTTCATCTTTGGTCATGTATATCCGCCCGCTGCTTGATATTCCTGAATTAAATTCTCCAACTCAGCCTCTCCAAACAATAAGTAATGCGCTGTAAAGTCATTGGAAACATCCGTATGCTTCGCCTCAGTCCAGTCAATAATTCCGATGACTTTTGAATTGGAATCAATCAACATATGACCTGGATACAAATCACCATGAATAAAGCCGGTCTCTTTTGGCCACAAGTCGTCTTGGTACGCGTAATATCCACTTTTGTCCATTCGCGTCTTTAGCAATCACAACTTTAAAGTCCAAATCAATATTAACTTCTTCTAAAGTATCCTCATTTAAATGAATCCCATATTTCTTAGCAATTTCAATCATGTCATCACCCTTTCGTAGGTGTTCTATAATGACTGATTTATATTCTCCTTATTATTGTAACTTAAACTGCTAAAAATACAAAATAACCTCTATGTTATTTTAGATATAAAATAAATAGTCTGAGGACTTTCCATGGTCGCAAAATTTTCAGAAAATTTAATCTATGCAATACTATCCGTTGTAGATGAGATACCGAAAGGAAAAATCGCATCATAGGGACAAGTTGCCAAACTCATTGACCGTCCGAAAAATGCTCGTCTTGTCGGAAAGATACTCAGCCAAGCTGGTACTATGGTGCTTACCCTTGCCACCGCGTGGTGAATCATGCCGACAGACCCGTGCCAACTTTCCGTGATCAAAAGGACTTGTCACTTAATGAAGGCGTTGAGTTAAAAATCTAACACATTTGGATATAAAAAATTGCCAGTGGGATATGTGATTGTGCGTTAACTTGAGACAAACGGCGATGTCATTTGGCTTGAGTTCGGGCAACTAAAGACAAATGGCGATTCCATTTGGCTTGAGTTTGGACAACTAAGGACAAACGGTGGTTTCATTTGGCTTGAGTTCGCTAAACTAAAGACAAACGGCGATTCCATTTGGCTTGAGTTCGGGCAACTAAAGACAAATGGCGATTCCATTCGGCTTGAGTTCGATCAACTAAGGACGAACCGCAGTTCCATTTGTCCTGAGTTCGGACAACTAAGGACAAACGGCAATTCCATTTGGCTTGAGTTTGGGCAACTAAAGACAAACGGTGTCAAGTCCATAATCTTGTGTAAAAGTCTCAATGTAGTTATATCATCTGGTCATCATGCACATCACACTTGTAAGAATGTCCGAGCGTTATTTTCCCAATTTTCGTGGAAATCAATTAATATCGAACCGATTAAACGCTCTGCAGAGGCTATGTTTGGATAAATTCCAATCACTCTGTCTCGCCGTCTAATTTCACGATTCAGACGCTCAACTGAATTGGTTGTGCGCAACGAAACATGAAAAGCTTCGGGTTCTAACATATATTGAATGGCATCCTCAAAACCATTATCTAAAATCTTTAAGGCTTCAGTATACTTGGGATTATCTTTAAGTTGCGATTCATAGGCTTGTTTCAACTCACGCGCATGTTGTTGTGTTGGTGCTTGGAGGATCTTTCTAAGTATTTTTCTTTCTTCTTTACTGTTCTTTTTAGGCATTACATCAATAATGTTTCTAATAAAGTGAAATGTATAGCGTTGCCAAATAGTCCCTACAAAGACTTTACGAATCGCTTTTTTCAGTCCAGCATGGGCATCAGAAATAACCATGGTTGGTGTCTGTAGTCCACGCGAGCGTAAATCTAGAAAGAAGCGTGACCAGGCTGCTTCGGTTTCTTCTTCTGAGACCATAAAACCGACGATTTCTCGTTTATTTATATCATTAACACCTTGGGCGATATAAACAGCTTTAGACACGACGCGATTGTCCTCTCTCACTTTGATATACATTGCGTCTACATATAAGTAACGAAATTTAGAGTGCGATAACGACCGTTGTTTAAACGCTTCAATTTGTGGATCTAATTCCTGCATGATGTCTGAGACAAAGGACTTGGATACATTTTCGCCACAGAGCTGTTCCACTATTTTCGTGACTTTTCGAGTAGAAACACCCATAATGACCATCTCAATCATCCCAAGGACAAACGCTTTATCCATCCGCTGGTAGCTGTTAAACACGTCTGTTTTAAACTCGCCTGATCTCGTCCGTGGTACTTTTAAGTTGATGCTCCCGATATTTAGCATGAGGTCCCGTTCGTAATAGCCATTCCGCTGATCTTTTCGTTCCGAAGTCCGTTCATAGTTCTCTGCTTTAATGTAGCGATCACGTTCAACTTCCATATAAGCGTTAAAGACAGTGACAGCTAATGATTTCATCATCGCATTCATATCGCTATTCATGACTGCCTCTGTTAATTCTTCTAAATTTAAGGTAATATTTAATTGAGCCATAATAATCTTCCTTTCAATGTTTGTCTGTCAACTACATTGTACCAAAGAGATTATTATGGTTTTTTACTTTTACACAATTATATGGGCTTTATCACAAACGGCGATTCCATTTGGCTTGAGTTCGCTAAACTAAAGACAAACGGTGATTCCATTTGGCTTGAGTTTGGACAACTAAAGACAAACGACATGCCCATTTTGCTTGAATTCACTCAAATGATTGTTTTTCCTATTTATTAGAAGCGCGGTTACTTTTAACTTGATCAATAAGAGCTTGAATTGACTCAATCCCCGATTCATCCATTCTTGCTGGTAAGTCACGAATAATTTCTGGACAAACCATCGGATTATTGTAATTCTCTGTTCCTATTTGAACGGCTGTAGCACCCGCCATATACATTTCTAACACGTCATCAACCGTCTTGATGCCGCCAATACCAATAATCGGTATAGTCACGGCTTTCGCAACTTGATAGACCATTCTTAAGGCAACGTGTTTGAGTGCGGTACCTGATAAACCACCTGTGATCCCCCCTAAGATAGGCTGGCCAGTCGTTAAGTCAAAGGCCATACTTGTTATCGTATTAATCATTGAGATGGCATCGGCTCCCGCTGCCTCTACCGCTTGGGCAATTTCTACAATATCCGTTACGTTGGGCGTTAACTTCACATAGATAGGTAGACTGGTCACAGATTTACATGCTTTAGTTAAGCGTGCCGCCACTTCTGAATTCGTACCAAAAGCTACACCGCCTTCTTTAACATTCGGGCAGGAGATATTTAATTCAATTGCCTTGACATTAGGTGCCGTAGAGATCTGACGGCACATCTCGATGTAATCTTCCTCGGTTGACCCTGCCACACTCGCAATGATTGGCGCACCAAAGCCTTCAAGGAAAGGCAATTTCTCAGATAGAACGGCTTCGACGCCTGGATTCTTTCAACGACGCCTTTTGACATCATCTCTTTCGCAAATTTTAAAGCATTGCCTTCCTTGCCTGTGTAATAAATATTAATTGTAATTGTCATGCAACTTTATCCTTCTTGTGCAATATCTTGTATTAGTGGTTTCAGCCAGTCTTCGAGATTGTTTAATTCAAAGCCTTCAGCTTCAATCTTATCTGAACGCAAATATTGGTCATGAACGGTGCTAAATGGCGATTCATGTGACCGGTCATTCGTATACTCAACCTTTACTTGTTTTCCAGTCATCTCTTCTAACCAAGCTATAAAAGTTTCGACAGTAATTGCGTTGCGTGAACTAATATTATAGATGCCTTCTTTTTGGTTCTCAATCGCCCACACAATCGACTCTGCTGCTTTCGTTCCTTTGACGTAATTTACTTTAATTTCTGGATCTGTAAAGTAAACAACTTCGTCATTCATTACTTTCTCAACATAAAAATGCAGACGCTCAGTATAATCATCTAAATCCAGGACAATTGGGAAGCGAAATGCTGTAAGTTTGAACGGTGCTTCATTAAATAATACTTGTTCAACTTGCCTTTTACCTTCGCCATAATTTACTTCAATATTTGGGTCAATATGATAATTTAAAGGATCAAAGTCCACTTCAGTGTAGCCATCAATATCCCCACTGTAAACCGCCATAGACGAAGTAAAGTAAAGATGATCTATAGAATCCTTGAATTTATCCATAATAATTCGCGCATCATCTGCCGTGTAACAAATATTGTCAAAGACTGCATCCCAAGTTTGCTCAGTCACTTCAGCCCATCCTTCGTGGCTCGCATCGCGTGCATCTAGAGTAATGTGCATAGCTTTTCCTTCAAAGGGATTGGGTTTATTTCCACGTGTTGCTATCGTCACATCATGACCGCTATCTAATAATTGTTGTACTGCCTTCATTCCAAAGAAATTGGTTCCACCTAATACTAATAATTTCATTTTGTACCTGCTTTCTTTAATTTTCCATTCGTTTTTGATAAATCTTTTCGTATGTTTTTGTATTTCGAACAGTCATTTGCTTATAACATGGAGACTTCACTAAGTATCTTGCATACGCCGTCTTTTGTAATTGGCTTCGTCGTATTTCCCCAAATAAACTGCTAACTCACCAAAATGAATTTCTTCATTCCACCCAGTCATAAATTTAAGTAATCTGCTTTGTTAGTTTTAGCACAAATAATGATTGAAAGTAAATCATAATCCTATGCCTCTTTTAAATGAGTTTGAACTTTTTCTCTAATCGAATTGATATCTTCATCGCTATTAAAGAAAAGATTCCCGCTATTGATATAAGAAGTCACTTGGGTAAATCCAAGCGCTTCTAGGTTTTCTCTTAGTTACGCCATCACCACTCGAATCTTACCACCAATATTGATTCCTCTGAGTAAATAGTACATGGTGCATCGTTTGGACTCCTGTTTACATAATTTTTTTAATAAATTTTAGGGCCCACTCTTTATAGGGCGGGTAGCGTAATTTAATATCAAACAAGTCAGTCTTCTCGATGACGCTTTTTGGATGTGAGAAGGTTTCGAGACTATATTTGCCGTGATATTGCCCCATCCCACTCGCACCAACTCCACCAAATGGGAGATTGTAATTACTTTGATGAATCAGCGTGTCATTTATCGCTGCGCCACCAAAAGATAGATTATTTATTATATACTCTTTCAAAGCTTTATCCTGCGTAAATAAATATAAAGCAAGCGGTTTGTCTTTCGAACGAATAAATTCAACTGCTTGACTCACTTCTCTATAAGTTAATATCGGTAATATCGGACCAAAGATCTCTTCTTGCATTAATTCTGTATCGAGTTCCGGTTCCAAGACCAGCGTGGGTTCAATAGTTAGCATCTCCTTATTACTGCCTCCGCCATAAATAACACTTTGATTTTTCATTAATTTCTTCACACGCTTGAAGTGTCTTTTATTAATCATCTTAGAATAATGTGAATTCTCTAAAGGTTTCTTCGTGTAATATTCTTCAAGGACTTCAATGATGGCGCTGATCAAGTCATCACGAATCACTTCATCAACCAGAAGGTAATCGGGCGCGATGCAAGTCTGACCAGCATTGGTAAATTTCCCCCAAACAACCCGTTGGGCTGCATGCTTGATATTGGTGTCTTTTGCAACAATAACTGGACTTTTCCCACCAAGTTCTAGAGTTACTGGCGTTAAAGTCTGACTCGCTGTCTCCATAATTGCTTTTCCAACTTGAGTACTTCCAGTAAAGAAACAATAATCGACGTCATCTTTTAGCAATTGCTGAGATACTTTTCCATCACCTTGCTCAACTGCAACATATTCACGTGCGAACACTGATTCAATAATTTGTTGAATTACTCTAGCTGTATATGGTGCCAATTCGGAAGGCTTTAATACGACACAATTCCCTGCCGCAATCGCCCCAACAAGTGGTACAAAACTTAACTGAATAGGAAAATTCCATGGTGCAATAATTAAGACACGCCCATATGGTTCTTGATATATATGGCTTTTAGAATAAAAATGCGCCAACGACGTTGGAACGCGTTTAGGTTTAGCCCATTCTTTTACATGTTTAATCATATAATCAATTTCACCATAGACCGAGCCTAACTCTGTCACATAACTTTCAAAGACGGGTTTATTTAAATCCTTTTTCAGCGCATCATAAATCAAAACATCATGCGCCTTAATTGCCTCTTTTAATCGTTTTAATTGTCTAATTCTAAATTTCACATCCAAGGTTATGCCACTTCTTAAAAACATTTCTTGTTCTGCTTTAACTTGCATCATGAAACGCCCCTTTCAGTTAAAAGTATATCATTGAGCGCAATTAACCTCCAAACATGTGAATGGATTGTTTGAAAATAATAAAAAACCCCTTCTAGAGATCTTGCCTGTAAAAAGATTTATCAAAATGATTTCGTTAATGGCAGCTTGTTCATCATGGAGATAGAGAATATTGACTACTTTAATCGCATAATCTGAAGAGACTATCGCGTGTCCTCGCATATGTCCGGTTGCCACGGCTTGAGCAAAGACATTGACTGAAAACTTGCTGATGTCATTAATGGACTGTTGGCCTAGCTTGTTAGCGAGAAAGCCTGTCTGACGCAGTTGATGCGCACTTAACTTGGCTTCGATTCGTTCTTCTAACACTTTACTTGCTTCTGTGATGATGCTGTCTTTTAAACTCTCATCTTCGATATCAATGTATTCGAGATAGTTCTGGGCATTTTGGCTGGCCCATGTTGCTAAAGATTTTTGAAGTATTGTCTGGAGTAATTCCTCTATCTCAAGTCTTAAGTCAGCTGAGTCTTGATAAAGAATATTACCTTCTAGTGATCTCAATACTTTTTTCATCCCAAATGATTGTTCAGTTGATGATAACTTTAAAATATACCGAGTTGATCGACCTTTACCAGTAACTTCGATTATATTTTTTCGATAATTGTTTTATTGTATTTCGAATAATATGATTTTCAATTGATAAATTTTTAAAGCTTTAATTTGATTGGACGTTTACTTCGTTGCACGTTTATCCGTTTCAATACGAATAAATTCAGGTAAGTAATTTGGTGTACACCCTTTTGAAACAAAATCACCTTTGTATAATTCTGTCTCCTCACCTAGAGAAACACAACGGTCGCGCAAGGTTTCATCATAAACACCAATCCAACCTGCAGTAAAATTCATCGCCCACTGAACTTCTGGATCTTCGTCCATAATTCTTTCTTCGATATCTTCTAGCAGCGCTTCAGTATCATCCGTCATATTCTTTCCTGTCCAGCGTAGACGCCCTTGATAACTCCAGAAAGCGCGGCGTTGCAAGACAATCGAACTGTCTTTCCAAGATTCTAAGATGGCTTTTTCTCGCTTAGTTTTTGTTAAGTGATTTGTCATTAGCCAGTCCATTAAATTATTACGCTCATCATAAGTTTGTATCGCCATATCTAGACATAGAGCATCCAGGACTTCTTCTGAAAGTTCTTTTTTATCCATAATGAGGATGGCTAAAAGTCTTGGCTTAAACTCTTCACTCTCCCATAATTCTAGTGCTAAATCATGATTTTTTTTAATTTCTTTGGCTATTTTTCTTAAGTCGCCTAGTTTCGTATCCGGCTTTATTTCAGCTAGTAATTCTTTAGCTTTAGTTGTCATAATTCGACTCCTTTGTATTTGAATTCTTTGTTCTCGCGAATTAATTATATCATATTCAAAACCAACTCATTTAAAATGTGAACTTGAGACAAATGTGTCTGTCATTTGACTCGAGTTGGCCAAACTAAAGACGAATGACAACTCCATTTGGCTTGAGTTAAGCAAACTAAAGACGAATGACATTTCCATTTGGCTTGAGTTAGGAAAACTAAAGACGAATGACAACTCCATTTGTCGCGAGTTCAGCAAACTAAGGACGAATGGCGATTCCATTTGTCGCGAGTTAGGCAAACTAAAGACGAATGGCGATTCCATTTGTCGCGAGTTCAGCAAACTAAGGCCAAATGACAATTCCATTTGGCTTGAGTTAAGCAAACTAAAGACGAATGACAACTTCATTTGACTCGAGTAGAGCATTTTTGAATTTTATAAAAATTCCCAACAAAAAACGCCTTCCAAAAGCGAGTTGGACTCTACTTTTGGAAAGCGATAAATGTTTAATTATTTAATGTATTTAGATTCTAAGCCTTCAGCTTCAAGAAACTCTCTTAAAGGTACTAATTCTTCAGCTTCATATCTTTCTTTGTATGCTTGGATTTCTTCAGCACTGAATAGTTTAGAGTCCAGTTTTAAAGTTTCTACTGGGATTGGACGGTCTTGAGTAATTTTACAATCAATGACAACTGTACGGCCTTGTTTGTTTTGTTCTACTGCTTCTTTCATAACGCTGTCCATATCTTCGATACGTGAAACTGTTAGACCAACAGCTCCTTGAGCTTCAGCAATCTTAGCGTAGTCAACATCAGTAAAGTCAACACCGAAGATATTTTTGTTAGTATCTTCATATTTGTTTTTAATGAAGGCATATTCAGTGTTAGCAAATACTACGTTAATAACTGGCATGTTATAACGAACGTTTGTTACTACATCTGGATAAGTCATTGAGAACGCACCGTCACCGATGATGTTCCAAACTTGACGATCTGGATAAGTATTTTTCGCACCGATACCACCTGGAATTGCAATCCCCATTGTTGCGAATAATGGAGACGTACGCCACATATTCTTAGGAGTTAAGTTTAGGTGACGGATAGATGTTTGAGTTGAGTTACCAACATCAATTGAGTAAATAGCATCTTCGTCAGCGTGTTTATTAATAGCGTTATATACTTGATAGAATTGAAGAGGTCCTTCTTCTTTGGTTTCTAATTTGTTGATATATTGACGCCAGTTTTCGATATTTTTAAGGTTAGCGTTCCACCATGCAGATTCTTCAACAGCATCTACTTTATCTAAGATCGCGTTCACAGCTTCACCAGCATCACCAAGGATAGCTACATCAGCTTTATGACGTTTACCTAACATAGTTGGATCGATATCGATTTGGATGAAGTTTTCAACGTTTCTGAATGTTCCTTCAACTTCTGCGAATGGGAAGTTTGATCCAACAAATAATACTGTATCTGCTTCTAAGATTGTTTCGTTCGCAGGTTTCCAACCAACACGGTAAGTTGATCCAGCTAAAGCTTCGAAGTCATATTCGAATGTTTCAAAGTTTTTACCAGTTGTAATTACTGGTGCTTTGATTTTACGAGCTAATTCTTGAACAGCTGGTCCGTGTCCCATAGTACCAATACCTGCATAGATTACAGGACGTTTAGATTTGTTTAATAATGCAACTGCTTCATCAATATCTTTATCGTTGATTGCTGATGGAACGTGGTGACGGTAGCTTGATCCTGAAGAATAGAATGCGTCTTCAGCGATTTCTTCAAAACCAAAGTTAGCTGGAACTTCTAATACAGCTACTCCACGTTTAGAAATTGCAGTTCTTGCAGCTTCGTCAATTAATTTAGGTAATTGCTCTGCATAAGCCACACGTTTGTTAAATACAGCAATATGATCATACATTGGATTTTGATTTAATTCTTGGAAGGCATCCAAATTTAATTCTCTTTGAGGACGAGATCCTAAAATCGCTACAACTGGAATATTATCCATAGCCGCATCGTAAAGACCGTTAATTAAATGCGATGCACCTGGTCCACCAGATCCAACAGTTACACCTAATTTTCCACCGAATTTCCGCTGCATCACTGCAGCCATAGCTCCAACTTCTTCGTGTTTAACTTGTAAGAACTTAATGTTGTTCTCTTCGTCTCCCATCGCGTCCATTAATGAGCTTAATGTTCCTGATGGAATACCATAGATGGTATCAACGCCCCATCCTTCTAATACTTTCAATACGGCCAAGCCGATTTTAATTTTTCTTCCTGACATTCAAAAAATCCTCCCAAAATATAATTATTTCTAACGTTATGATAATACCACTTCTCTAGAATAATTTAAACTATATTATGGATTAAATATTCATATTAAGTGATAAACTTTACCTATAAACACGTATAATATAGCCATAATCGCTATTATAACGCGCTTCGTTGGGGTTTTACCTTATATATATATACCCCATTCAGTTAAATAAAAACAGAAAAAAACGCTTTGTCGAAAAGGTTTTATTTAAAATCAGCAAAAAATATGTGCTTGAACACTCATTTATTTGACTGTGTCTACATCTTAATGGTTATATTTATGGATTATACTGTCTGAACTTTCGTCAGTAATCTCCATAAAGGCGGATCATGTTTCAATCGATATGGTAAGTGGTTTGCCTTTGCTCTGCCACTCGTTGGACTATTTGATGTATTAGAGAATATCGTTTCATTCTTTCTGACTGCTAATCCAGTCTCTTTTTCCGACTGGTTAGTATTCACCGATTCAACATTAGCTGTGATTAAATTTGTTTTTTTGGAGATCGCAGTCATCTGGCTTGTACTCTCAATCATCGCGTTAGTAGGTAGTTATTTATACAGAAAATTATTTAATCCTGCCAAAACATCAGCGTAGCTGGAAGCTGGCTGCATTGGATAATTTACCTATTTCTTATAAATTATTTATCTTAGTAACTAAAATTGCAGACCACTCATTACAAGTGTTTGAGAAGCAATTTGACAGTTTTCTACGAGAATTAGCTCATCGAGTGAATATGAGTGACGCAGCCATCAGTAAGCAAATGACTAAACTAAGCGAACATGGCCTGCTAGATATATACGTGAATCCAGCGAATAACCGCCATAATCAAATTCGCTTGACCGATGGGTGCACTCGGATATTAAATGACTGCACCCAAGTTCTAGATAAATTAGTAAAAGAACATTAGGATAAAGTTGACATTGACACCACTCAATTTGAAGGACAGATAATGGATCTCATTTCAACGTTTTATGAATAATATAATGACTCAGTAATCTTGGTAGTATTAACCAAGTTACCCCAAATACGATTCCGATTAATAAACCCATCAAAATTCCATTGTTCCGTCTACGATTATTATCATTTTCTTTCATCTTAACTACTCTGGTAATTCCATATTTTCTGTTACATCAATGGGAGTTAGTAATAGTCTAATAATACTGATTATTTTACATTGGCTTTGTCAATAAAATCATTCCTTCAACAGCCGTGTTCAATAAATCAACCTGTATATTTTTGCTTGAGTTCCCTTTGAAATCTGTGCATAGGCAGGAAATGTTGAGCATGTATGCATTGTAAAACTATTTTTTCTCCTTTATTTTTATACAATATCAGTTATTAACTAGTTTTAATCATATCCTACACAAGTTTTATGCTTATGAAGACTCTGCATTAAATAATAATTTACAAAGACTACCATATT
This sequence comes from Ruoffia halotolerans, assembly GCF_014049385.1. GTDB lineage: Bacteria > Bacillota > Bacilli > Lactobacillales > Aerococcaceae > Ruoffia > Ruoffia halotolerans. The sequence continues at coordinate 61,032 of NZ_JACAOA010000003.1, forward strand.
ATCTATTGCAATTAGCTTTTCCAAGCTAGTGATACATCCTACACTTCTTGTTTATCCGGATGTTTTATGTTAGAATCTAATATACAATTTGAAATCACAACTTATCCAGAGTAAGCAGAGGGAATTGGCCCGATGACGCTTCAGCAACCTACCATTGGCAAGGTGCTAAATCCAACTCGAAAGAGGAAGATGAGTCTAACCCAGTTATTTGGCACGACGAATCTCGTTGTGCTTTTTTAAATTGAATAAATAACTAGGAGTGGTTGTCTTGTTACCAGAAAAGAATATTAGTTTTGAGGAGTTCATGAAGGGATTGAATGAGTTACAAGTTATGCCTCAATTTAGATTTCGTCGGAGCCAATCTGGGGATCTAGATGAACATGATTTGATTTTTCTAGTTTGTACGAAAGGCTCAAAAAAAGGTGCACACATAGGTCGAACATGTCTTTGTTGCATCGGGTCTGCTAGTATTAATGACTATGAAAGCTTTAAAGACAGTATGAGTTCGAATGATTATGATACTCTCTTGACTCTTTTGTTTAACTTCACATATACTGACTTGACATACAAAGCAATTAACTAGTAATTTTATAAAGCACAAAATGAAGAGAGTCACAGACCATGCCTTATTTGCATAGTGTTGTGACTCTCTTTATTGTATTATTTCAGTTTTACCGCCTGTTTTTTTCAATCTACACTAATATAGCTAAACAGTAAATGATTCAAATAGGCTTCAACATCCTCGTTAGCTTATCTAATGTTTTCGGTGGGTTAACAAGAATTTCACGGGCTTTATCCATATCAACTTTCACATTATATGTTAAAATACCTGTTGGTTTACCTTTAAAAAGATAATAAACAATATAACCACCGGCAACTTCTTCAATAATCGCATCATCACGGTTTCGACTCATTTCACCAACACCTTCAATAGAAATATCTAAGACATCCGTATAAGAGAGTGGCGCACCATGATTATAAACTTCTTCAGCGCCCGACATGTTTCGTCCCGCTACTTTCCCAGAATACTCCGCTTGCTCTTCATGTTCAAAACGATTACGTCCTATGATTACATCTGGATAATTCAACACATCTCCTGCTGCATAGATATGTTTGTTGGAAGTTTGCAAATACTTGTCAGCAATAACACCATTACCCACTTCTAAGCCAGCTGCTTCTGCTAATTCAACATTTGGATTTAATCCAATTCCTAAAACAAGAATATCCGCTTTCAATACAGCGCCATTCTCTAGTTTTAGACTTACTTGATCGTCCTCTACTTTGTAACTATCAGCATAGGCATTGTTTATCAAGGAAACGCCAATATCAACAAAGCGCTGATGAAACTTTTCAGCAAGCATTCGTGGTAGTCGTTTTTCATTTAATATTTCATTTGAAAAAACAAGCGTCACATCCATATCATTCAGCTTTAGACCTGCTGCAAGTTCTGCTCCAACCCAGCCTCCTCCAACGATAATGACTTTGCTCCCAGGTTTGGCGAATTTTCGGAGGTTTCGGTAATCTTCTAAGTTTCTTAAAGCTAGGACACGCTCACTCTCCAGCCCATCAATCCACTTTGGAGCGCCACCCAGTGCATAAAGCAACTTTTCGTATTGATAGATTTCTCCACTCTCATTCTCAATCGTTTGTTGATCGGCATTAATTTGCTTAACAGTTGTCCCTGTTAAGATATCAATCGATTCATCATCCGAAATATTATAATATATCGTTTCTTTTGGATAGTCTGGCTCTGTCCAAAATTCTTTACTTAATGGAGGTCGATAGTAGGGTTTGTCAGTTTCTTGTGTGACTATCAACAATGTCCCTTCACGGTCATACTTACGAATTTCCATTGCGGCATTGGCACCAGCCATCCCGCCACCTAATATTATATATTTATATGAATGTTGCATAAATCATGCCTCCCTTTTTCTCTTCCTACATATATTACCAAAATTCTTCTTAAATGTTTTTGTATACGCTATATTTCTTATTATCTCTCAAATTATATCCATGATTAACTCAGTCATTCAAGAATAACCTATTAATAAAATATCAGCTTACTTATTGCCCATTTAGAGAAAAAGAAAGTTGCGATCCATAATTGTTAAAAATATACATAAAAGTGAGACACAAAACGATGCAAATGATATTGCATCGTTCTGTGCCTCTTTAATATTTCGGTTGTGTTATATGTATCTAAGTTCAACCTTAAATACTTTAATGGTATATTCTACTATCCGTGAAGCTGCTTAAAATTCTATGCAATCAGTGACCAAAGATGTTGAATCGTACCATTCTCTAACAGAATAAAAATACCCAAGCCGATGAAAACGACTGGTACGATGACTTTTTCGTAACGCTCAACTACTTCACCAATCATAGGAACCGAAGCCAGTCGTTTGGATAAATAACATAAGATAAAAATCCCAATGATAAAAACAAGGATCACAACCATGACTTCCTGGAAGGACATTCCAGTAAAGTAAGGAATATAAATTCCCAAATTATCTCCGCCAAGGGCAATGGTCAGAGCAACCACACTCGCAACTTCTGACTGTCTATGCGACATCTTTTCTTCCAAGTCCTTTTCATCTACATCTTCATCGATGAAGATAGCCCGAATCCCTAGAATCAAAGGAAGTAAACCAAGTAACCCGATCACCCAATCTTGTGGAATAAAGTTCAGGAAGTACGCTGCAATGAGACTAAAGCCAACGAGCAACCCCGTTCCAATATATTGGCCAATATAAATTGATCGTAGTTTACCAGTATTCATTGTAGAGAAAAGAATCGTTAAAACAACCAAAAAATCGATGGACGTAGAGATAAAAACTAACATTGAAGATATAATTATTTCCATAAGCTTCCCCTTTCAATATGTTTATTAGAATTGGTGGTTTTCACACAAACACATCAACTTGGCAAAAGCCAAGGGAGAATGTTTAATAAATTGCTTCATATAAAACATCCAACTTTCATATTTTTTTCACATGACTCATAAGCTTTCTAAACCAACGTTTATGAAGTCGCTTTGTTCCCTCAGGAATTATACCATTAAACATACAATGTGTCACCCACTCAGCTTGCTCATTCTGCTTGTCTTCTTGGGGAATCCGTGCATGGGTGGGAGATTTACATCTGCGAAACTAACGTTTCTTCTCAAGTAGTGTCACTGTCTCCACATGGCTCGAGAGGATAGAATTGATGTCATTCGAAGTTGCCCGTTCTCGGAAACATATCCACGGCGTTTTTTTCACTATCGGTAGGCAGGAACATATCCACTAAATTTGTATAGTTAAACTGAATGTACTTTCAGCTTAAATGGAATTTATCTTTGAGATGTTTACCTACAAGAATCCTTTACTTCTCTTCAGTGTATCTTTCTTGCTGCAAAAATTCCTTTGCCTCGCTAAGGCGTAAATCCCAATATTTTTGCAAAAGGTAAATGATTTTCTCATCTTCAACTTTGGCTTCCTTCAGAGCCGCAGTTGCCTTTTCAATCCCAATGACTCTTTCTTCAAAGGCAGCTTCATCTAGCCTTGCATTGCTATCTTCTCTTATTCGTTCCAAAACTGAATTTTTGCTTACAGGTAATCTCTCCGCAACTTTTACTTACGCATTAAATTACTGCTGATACTTTGTCTAGATCTGTCATGATATTACTGACACCTTCGAGTCTAAAGATAAACGGATTGTTTCAGGTTTAATGCCACCTTCAACTGGTTCTTCTTCAGTTAGTTAGCTAAGTGTCACTCAAACCGGATAAACCACTAATGGTTTTTCAATTCCCACACTCCCTAAAGCACTCCTACCTACTATCAGCACATCTTGCCAATCCAATCAAATATTTACAAATAAAGTATCACCAGGTCAATTGCCGTAGCCCGATAACCAAAAAAAATTTCCTTTTTAATAAGTATCACCTACAATTTTTCCTGCATAATACATAATATACTCTCCCATCATGGCTCGATGAGTAATATATTATAAGTTCCCTAGTTGTTCTAAAATATAATCTAAATATTCTTTACTGGATGACATAGCGCGCCCCCAAGTATTATCGACTTAGCTTATTTTTATAAAAATCGTTGAAGTATTTGCTTAGTTTCTTCGTCGTTTGATTCAGATTGATTGGCACTTTGAGAGACGGTATGGATAATATCCGCTAAGTTGATTTGCTGCATCTCCAATTCAATGCTACGTTGCAATCGATCATATTTTTCGGCTAATACACCTTGGATATTACCTCCTACGATACAGGCAGGTGCTGTCTTCTCATCCACACGAAATAGTTGTTGCGCTTCATCAATTGCTTGATAGATATCGTAAAACGAAATATTTTCGGGTTCTCTACTTAATTTCGGATTGGCTTTTCCTGATTGACTGGTGATCAGGCCAGCCTTTTTAAGGCTACTCATAATGCGTCTAACAGAAACGGGATTAGCATTCACACTTTTGGCAATGACCTCACTAGATAAGTCTGTGCCTTGAAGCATCTCGATATAAACTAGAATATGAATAGCATTACTAAATTTTACTGAATATTTCATATGAATATCCCACCTCTTTTCTCTTGACTTATTATAGCACATTCACTATCATTAACCTGTAACTTTAATTATTACAGGTTAATGAAAAAGGAGTGTTTATTCATGAAATATTTAGTAACTGGCGCAACAGGTGCCTTTGGTGGCCTCGCATTAGACAAATTAAAAACATTCGTTCCCGTATCAGATATCCACATCTTAGCGCGTAGTAAAGAAAAAGCTACGCCACTTGCTGAAGCTGGCTATACAGTACACATCGGTAATTACTTAGATAAAGCATCTTTAAAAGCTGCCTTCACAGGTATTGACCGCTTATTACTAGTTTCATCAGCACCCGGCACTCGTCAAGAAGAACATCAAAATGCGATTAATGCAGCCAAAGAAGCTGGTGTTAGCTTTATCACCTATACAAGCTTTGCCCATGCAGACCAATCTTCTGCCGACCTAGCAACTGACCACCGTTATACCGAAAAAGCCATCAAAGCATCCGGCATTCCATTTACAATTTTAAGAAATAACTGGTACTTGGAAAATGAACTTCCGCTAGTAGGTGTAGCTTTAAACAGTGGCAAACTATTATACACCGCTGAAAATGGTAAAGCTGGTTGGGCATTACGTCGCGAATATGCTGAAGCAGCTGCGATCATTTTAGCTGGTGAAAAGACGTTCCCTGAAATCCTAGAACTATCTGGTAAACCAGTAGACTACGCAACTTTAACTAAAGCACTAGCAGAAGCAACAGGTAAAGAAATTGCCCCTCTAAAAACTAACGACGAAGCATTCGTTAAAAATTTAACTGACAATCAATTACCAGAACCAGTAGCAGGCTTCTTCCTAGCGATTCAAGGAGACATCAAAAATGGTGTATTAGATGTACAATCAGACGACTTTGAAAAGGTATTAGGCAAACCCCTAACACCGCTTGTGGATGCCTTTAAAGAATTACTTCAATAATTTCATATCGTTCAATACACCATTCTTTATAAAAAAATCAAAAGACCCTACTAGCTAGCCATAACGGTCACTAGTAGGGTCTCTTTTTTACTACCGTATTGCTTTATAGTCCAAATCTGTATATGAAGAATTAGTAATCAAATTGATTAATTGATCGTAAGTTTCAGGGCTTATTGCCTCCTTAAATCCATCATATCATTGACATGGACTTTTCCAATTTAGTTCATTGGTATTAGATGGTGAACACGAATAAAGTTTTTATCGTGTTCGCCATATACCTTTTCGAATTCGAAGCCACAGACAAAACACTTACATCCATAATATTGAATACACTTTTAACGTGCTATAGAACTTCACTGATACTTGTTTACTAATGTTAACTCTTCTGAATCAACTTGAGCCACTAATCTTAAACGAGCATACATGCCACCTAATGCTTTTAAGTATTCTTCTTTTATAAACCAATACTCTTCGTCGTTTACAATTTCCTCCCTTGACGTGGTGTTAAGTAACTCATCGATAACTCCCCACGGAAGAGGAGCTCCCAGACAGCCTAGGACAAAATAAAAAAAGTCAGTAGACCAAGCCCACTGACTTTTGAAGCCCTTGTTTTTAATGATTAACGGTTAGACATGATGACTTTAATTTCGTCTTCATTAATACCTACCATCGCTTCGCCTAAATCAGTTGAGATTTCGACTAATTTGGCAGCATCTTTGTAATTGGCTACTGCTTCAACTATGGCTTTGGCACGTTTTTCTGGATTACCTGATTTGAAAATACCTGAACCAACAAAAACGCCTTCAGCACCTAATTGCACCATTAAAGCTGCATCAGCAGGTGTTGCCACCCCGCCAGCTGAAAAGTTCAACACAGGTAATTTACCAGTATCATGTACTCGCTTTAATAAATCATAAGAGACGCCTAATTCCTTAGCTTGGTTAAAGAGCTCATCATCTTGTAACGAAGCCACATAGCGGATTTGTTCATGGATTTTTCTTAAGTGGGTAACCGCTTGACTGACATCCCCCGTTCCTGCTTCACCTTTAGTACGAATCATTTTAGCCCCTTCTTGAATACGGCGTAAAGCTTCACCTAAATCTCTAGCGCCACAAACGAAAGGAGTTTCAAATGGTTGTTTATCAATATGATAAACATGATCAGCTACTGATAAGACTTCTGACTCATCAATATAGTCAATTTGTAAACTTTCTAAGATTTGAGCTTCGACAAAGTGACCAATTCTTACTTTCGCCATGACTGGTATAGAAACTGCTGCTTGAATTTCTTTTATCATCTGAGGGTCACTCATCCGACTAACACCACCAGCAGCTCGAATGTCTGCAGGAACTCTTTCTAAAGCCATGATCGCTACGGCACCAGCCGCTTCAGCAATTTTAGCTTGTCCCACATTTACAACGTCCATGATTACACCACCAGCTAATTGTTCATGTACTTCTTCAATTGATCGTTTCATTTTGATTGCTCCTTTATAAATATTGTCTCCACTTTAACAGTCTTTTGGATGTTTCTTAAGATGCAAAAATGGATATTTTTATGGGTCCAAATAGTTTTTTATTGTATAATGGATAACACGAGAGGAGGAAAAGTATGATTACGGTGAACTTTAACGAAGACCAACACCTCTACTTACAAATAGTCGATGAAGTCATCCGGCAAATTGCCCAAGGACATTTAAAAAGTGGTGACCAACTACCCTCACGGCGGGCCTTGGCAGATCATTTAAAAGTCAGCCTTAATACGGTCATTAACGCATATGACCAACTGACAGATGAAGGCTATATAGTGCCGAGGGAAAGATCTGGTTATTATGTGGATTTACTAGAAATTGATATGTTGCCCTCTGAGGAAATTGAGACAAAGTCATTAAAACATGAGCATTCTAAAATAAGTGAAGCCAGCCAATATACTAATGATTTTCACTTTGCCAACCGTGATATGTCTACTTTAAATCCCAAACAATTATTGCAATATGCACCCGAAGCTCTAGCAAGAAGCGTGGTTAATTGTAATTTAAAAGATGACTTGGGTGCTCTCTCTTTACGCTTGGCTATTGCTAATTATTTACGTAAATACCGGGGAGTGATGACTTCAGCTGATAATATCATCATTACAGGTGGTCATACGGCTAGCTTACAGACTCTATTTGCCTTATTAGAAGATGCGATTTATGCCTTAGAAGATCCTGGCTATTATAAAAATTTAGATCTCTTTACAGACTATCAGCAAAAGACTATTCGTATTCCGATTGATAAATATGGTTTCTCAGTTAAAGATTTGGAGACTACCTCAGCTAACATCGTGATTACTACTCCCAACCATCAGTTTCCCACTGGCATTATCATGGGGATGCGTCGACGTCAGCGTTTATTAAAATGGGCATATCAGGCAGAAAACCGTTATATTATTGAAAATGACTACTATAATGAGTTCCGCCTTAAGGGCCGTCCAGTTCCTGCTTTGACTAGTCTGGACGACCAAGAGCGAGTCATTTTATTAGGGGCCTTTCGTCAAAGTATGGGGTCAATTTTTAAGATGTCTTATTTAGTTTTACCCGATCAATTAATGAAAAAATTCCATCAAGCTAAATTAAAAACCAGTGATATTTCCAGCTTTGAGCAATATTTAATGACCGATTTTCTCAATTCTGCCCATTTTCCTAAATATATTAATAGCCTTCGGACTAATTACCGTCGTAAGGAAAAAGCGGTTCTAGCAGCGCTTAACCAATCCCAACTCCCCCTAACCATTAAGGAAGCAGGGGCTGGACTTTTCTTTATTATTAACATTGAGGGTGAGATTCCACCGGCTGACGTGATTCAAACTAGGCTAGCTGAAAATAAGATCCGCTTACAACCGGTCAACCACTACGCTAAATTAAAGAACCAGTTCGACCAAAGTTATATTTTAGGTTATGGTGGGCTAGAGCTTGATGAAATTGATCAAGCTATTCAAGCTTTAGTCACTATTTTTAAATAAAGTAAAAGACTCAGTAAGTCAGCGAAAAGCTTACATACTGAGTCTTTTTATTAGATGTTGAATTGCAATAATTATTGCGACAATTTTTTATTTACTCAATTAATAAGAGTTCGTGTAAAAATACTTCCAAGGGTGTTCGGTAATCTAGACATTTCCTAGGTCGATTATTCATTAACCACAAGGCTTGGAAGAGTTCTCGGTGCGTCACTTTAGCGAGGTCTGTTTTCTTAGGAAAGAACTCACGTAGTAAACCGTTAGAGTTCTCATTGGTTCCTCTTTGCCAAGCGCTATAAGCATCGGCAAAGTAAAAATCAATCCCTGCTGCTTCGACCTCAGCGTAACAAGCAAATTCTTTCCCGCGATCTGAGGTGAAGGTCTTTAAAGCCTCTTTTTGTAAGCTTTCTCTCAGTTCTTCAATCGCAGTATGCATGGAAACTTTAGAGCGATTTGGCATAGGTAAAGCAATATATATACGGCTTTTTCGTTCTGCAAAGCTCGCAAAACAACCTTTACTCTTGCCTCGAGAAGAAACAACTGTGTCGAGTTCCCAATGCCCGAACTCTTTTCGATTCTTCACAGATTTGGGGCGTTTTGAGATGGGAGTGCCGATATTAAACTTTCCTCGCGTTTCTTGAGGCTCTCGACTTTTCCCTTTGTGTCTTAAGACAGTTAGGGGCACCTTTAAGATATCTTGGTAAATCCAGTTATAGATGGATTTAAAGGAAAGTTTTCCCTGATAGTCTCGTCCAACAATTTGTTCAGGTGACCATGTACGTTCTAATTTATCTTGAATGTCTTTAAGTAGCTAGACCGTGTACTTAGGATTTCTACCCTTAAGACGTGCACGTTGATTGGCACCTTCATGGGTATCCTGAGCTTGGTATTGATCTGAAGGGCATCGTTTAAGTTCTCTATAAATCGTTGACCGATGGCGCCCGATTAATTGGCAATGCGATTAATTTTATAACCTTCTTGATAGAGTATTTCTATTTTTGAACGTTCCTCTATGGTAAGATGTGTGTAGCTCATAACAGACCTCCGTGTTTATGTTTTTGTCGTTACTAACATTTTACACGAACCTGTTATGGGTTTCTTTATTTGTCGCACTTAATTTTACAATTCATCAGATTAAAAGAAATTCAACTAGAAAAACGACGATTACCGACACCATCATAACTGCTAAAGTCACACAAGAAACATAAAACAAACATACGCCTACATGTTCAAAACTATCAATGTAGGCTGTGATTTCAAGCTTATATAAAAGCTCTATAAGTAATGGTAAGTGTACCTGTACTCACGTGTTGACTACTTTCTTCATAAGTTTGATAATTTCCCTATCCAACCTAACACTCTTGCACTTATTGATTAGTTCCCACAGACATACCCCTGTTTGCATAATAAAAAGGAGTCACTTAATCTTAAAACTAAGTTTACTCCTTTTAATATTAGCATACCGTGAGGCTGTTTTAATTAATAATCTTATTGTATCAAGGTTCTAGGGAGATACCTTTTGCATCAATACTATACACTCAGCAGACGACTTCTACCAATCAGACTGCGCCTATCGGCTTGTCTTCTTGGGAAGTCCGTGTATGGGTGGAACATCTACTTCTTCTGTCGCTAACGCTCTTTCACAAGTAGTATTACCGCCTCAACATGTGTTGTAGCCTAGCTATTGATGCAAAATAATATGTGAAGTGGGAAGTTTAAAGGTTTCATCTATTTTTTCTTGAGTCTCCCCAGAAGAAGAGTGCCACAGTTCCTGGACCGGTATGTGAACCTATTGTAGTTCCAACATTATTTATTTCAATCTTGTTCTTCAAGTTGGGAAATGATTCCTCGATTAATCTCGCGACTTCTTGAGCTTCAGTATTAAAAGCAGAATGAGATATATAACATTTATCAGAATATTCAAGATCTTTAATAGCATGATTTTTCATTTTATCTACAATTAAACTAATTACACGTCTCTTACCTCTTACTTTTTGTTGAGGAGTTAATTTTCCATTTTCATCCATATTTAACAATGGACAGATTTTAAATGTTGTTCCAATAAATCCAGATGTCTTTGAGATTCTTCCTCCTTTAACATAAAAAGATAAATCAGTCGAAAAAAACCAATGATGTAGATTCAGTTTGTTATTCTCTACCCAGTCATACAACTGTTCAAGTGTGTATCCGTCGTCCCTTAGATCTGCCAGTTTATCCATCAATAAACCATAACCAGACGATGCCGCAAGGGAGTCAACGATGTATATTTTTCGATCCGGATATTCCGCTTCCAATAGTTGCTTTGCTGCACACGCTGAATTATATACTCCAGATAATCCTGAAGACAGTGATACGTGTAAAATATCCTTCCCTTCTTTCAGAAACGAAGAAAAGTAATCTACAAACTCTCCTACATTTACTTGTGATGTTTTCGTCTCAGCCCCATTACTCATTGCTTTATAAAAATCGTCATATGAAATCGACTTACCAAGATCATCTTTATATTCTTTTCCATCTACCATAAAATGAAAACAAACATAATTTATACCACGACTGTTGAAGTGCTTTTCTGTTAAGTCTGCAGTCGAACAACAACTTAAAATAAATTCTGACATCATCTTACCTCTTTTCTCTTCTCACATACGCCTTTAATGAAATAATTGAATCCATTTGCAGAAAGTTCAGAAAGCTTAACTGAAATCTCATCAATAGACACGTTCTGATTGTTTCTAAACCAAGTTTGATATACAGCTATAATCCCAGCTATTGTATAGTCAATGATCATATCTTTATCAATCTCGTCCAAATCAGCAAACATGGTTTTATTCCTCTTGATTATTTCCTTAAGTTTTTTTGCTATTTTCGCAAGAAAATTATGATTATTACCTACCATAACATAAAATGTTGATAAAATTCTAGATTTTCTCTCACTAAATCCGTTAAAGTTTCAAAAATCAATTGCGGGTTAAATGTACTTTCACTAAATTCCATTTTATTAATTGGTTTTTCGAACATTTCAATTAGATCATTCTCCAATTCATCAATTAATTTTTCATAACTATCATAGTAGGTGTAAAAAGTTTTTCGTGTAATATCTGCCTCTTGTGCAATCTCAGTAACAGAAATATTTTCTATCTCATTGTTGTCTAGAAGATTTATTAAAGCTTTTCTTTTTGCTTCCTTTGTTTTTAATATACGACGATCTATGGTCATAAAATTCGTCACTCTCCTTAGATAAATTGCATTTAATATACACTCGTATTATGATATACATGTGTAACTTTGGCGATACAAAAAGTTTTTAGCTCACATTTGGAGGGATAATATATGAAAAAAACAGCGTTAATTTTAGAAGGTGGTTCATTTAGAACAATGTTCTCTGCAGGAGTATTAGATGTTTTTTTAGAGAACGAGATCTCCTTTGATTATGTAATCGGAGTTTCTGCAGGAGCACTCGTTGCTATAAACTACTTGTCAAAACAAAAAGGTAGGGTTGCTTATATCAACACTAAATACAATAACGACAAAAGATATATCGGATTAACAAACTATTTTCAATCAGATGGTGTAATTAACTTTGATTTTTTATTTGAATATCTTGGAAATAGCGATGAAACCCCTTTTGATTATAATACTTTTGGAAATCGCTCAGCTGATTTTGAAGTGGTCGTCACAAATTGTGAAACTGGTAAAGCAGAGTATTTTCTTATTAATGATAATAAGCAAGAAATGATAGATATCACAAAAGCTTCAGGTAGTCTGCCGCTAATCTCTAAAGAAATCAATATAGACAATGTTTCTTACTTAGATGGTGGTATCGCTGATTCAATACCGATTCAACATGTTTTGGACTTAGGATTTGAAAAAATCGTTGTGATTCTTACTCAAGATCGTAGTTTTACAAAAAAGTCGTTGTCAAAATCAGTAGAAAGATTACTACGCTTGAAATATCGCAATTATCCTAGTTTTCTGTCAACACTTAAGAACCGTCACTTTAACTATAATAATAGTCTAAAAACTGTTCATAGAGAAAAGGAAAACGGAAAAGTGTATCTGATTCAACCTGATCGTCCAGTCAAAATTGAAAAAATTGAAAAGGATAAAACGAAGCTTGAGTCTTTATACAAGAGTGGATTATCCTCTGGTGCTCACCATGCTAATCATGTTAAGTCTTTTTTGAAAGAATAAATTCACCAATGTATTGGATTTCGATTTTTACTTCTATATTGGCTCCTTTGTTATAATTCTCTGCTTTCATGATACCTTGTTTTCTTTTAACTTATGCAGTATATAGTGAGCTTACCTTTAAATCATAATTTTTTTCTACATAATCCTGTATCTGTAGGTATGTCGCTTTACTCTCTGCTTTCGTCAAATCCACTTCATTTAAGTCGATATCTACCTGAATCGATTTGTTTCCTTTTATTCTGGATAAAAGTACTACCGTCTCCACGTGTGTGGTTATTAATATATTGATGTAAAATTTAATGTAGACTGTGGTGTTTTACTGTAAATTTAGTTAAGAGTCTAATCCTATTTAAGCATCAGTATTGATAGGATCAAATGATACTATCCCTCTTTCGTAATCGATATAAATATGATTACCTATTTTTCTATATGTTCGCTCTATATAGTCTTCAGTGTGACTCACAAACTGAAAATTACCAATATACCTATATTTCATTTGACCAAATGGATTACGCATCTTTGCAAAAACACATCGAATTTCATTTTCATTAACAGTAATTAACTTATCGTCATTTCTTGTGTTAACCTCTTTTATTTCAGTCCAATCATCATTTAAAGTATTATGCCATGCTGTATGCTCAACCATCTCATTAGTAGAAATTACTGGACTCCAAGCACTATAATGACTACCATCCACGATAATAGGAAACGCTGCTTGTTGGTAGCCACGATATTTTTTTAGAAATACATCGTTGGCAAAATCTACTATTCTGTCAAATTGATAATAATCATCAATTGAAATATACCCATTATCTTGGATCTGTAATTTAATAGAGACATCGGTGTCCCATGAATGAATCTTCATGCTATTTGCTAATTGACTAATTTCATCTGCTACTTCTTTAATTCGATGGTGTAACTCTACTGCACTTAAAGTCGCATCAATTCTAAATATCTTGAAATCACCTGTCTGTGGTACAGCGGCTAACTTGCTTGATATATCAAGCGTTCTAATTATATCCTGTTCTTTGTTATTATTATGATAAGTCTCATCAACCTCTACCCCCACATTAAGCTGTGGAAAGTATAAATCCATCAAATAATACTCATTTTTTCCACTTTTTACATACTGTTGGGTAACAGGTCGAACAAGAGGATAATTCATTTGTTGCCAAACAGCATTCAAAATGTAGTTCTCATAGTCTTTTCTTTTAGTGCGTGAGAATGTTCTTACTAAATATTCTTTTTTATCCATTACGATTTCCTCTCTTTAAAACATTATATTAATATAATTATACAATTTAAAGCCACAACTTATCCAGAGTAAGCAGAGGGAATTGGCCCGATGAAGTTTCAGCAACCTACCGTCGGCAAGGTGCTAAATCCAACTCGAAAGAGACAGATGAGTCTAACCCAGTTATTAGGCATGACGATTCTCGTTGTGCTTTTTTAATTGAAAGAATAACTAGGAGTTGTTGGATTGTTGCCAGAAAAGAATATAAGTTTAGAGGAGTTTTTGCCGTGACTGAATGAATTACAAGTTATCCCCCACTTGAGACTTCGTAGGAGCCAATCTGGAAATCCAGATGAACATGATTTAATTTTTTTAGTTTGTACGCAAGAAGTGAAAAAGGGTGGACATATAGGTAGAACCTGCCTTTGCTGCACTGGTAATTCTAGTATTAATGATTATCCATGTTTTAAAGAAAGTATGATCAAGGATCATTATGATGCTATCGTGTGCCTTTTGTTTAGCTTCACTTACACTGAGGTAAAATACAAAGCAATTAACGAGTAATTTTTAAGTTTTAAAATATATTTTTGACTTCACGAAATTATCAATATATATATATTTATATACACCAAATTAAAGGAATCGAATCAACCTTTCTGTCAACTAAAGATTAAAGTAGTCTAACTAAACCCTTTACTATCGCATCACAAAAATGTTTCTCAAAAAGAAAATCAAAACAAGGTTAATTCAGTAGACCTGTTCTCCCATACACCCTCCTCCATTTTCAGCAAAAATTTTAACGCTTCATAAAATCATCTTTTAAGAAAAAAGGAGTTTCCAAACACCTCCATAGTGCTTAGTAACCCTTCTATAAAGCCATTCCTATTTAACTTTTCCCATCAATACTACACACTCAACATGCAATTTTTAGTCTATTTCTTATCCTAGAAAACGCTATTGTATCAACACTTATACTGAATCTAAAATAAGTCGATAGATAAGTAGGCTAATCACTGGCTATCATCTCCAAGTAGAGTTAATATCTCATACTGACAAGGAGGAGATAGCCATGATAACTTTAAAACAAACATCGTTTATTGTTCAGATTTTTTTGCATAACGAGCACCCATTGTTTAAGCATGTCCATGATTTCAAATACGATTTTTTCTCAAATACAATCATTCACCTAACGTAGCTTGTATAGCTTATGAATCTTTCTGTGCCTATAACGGGGAGGAGCAATTTGAAGCACAACCTGAAAACATTTTCCCAATTAGTCACCAGACTGATCTAGATATAAAAGAA
The DNA here is from genome assembly GCF_014049385.1 of Ruoffia halotolerans. Lineage (GTDB taxonomy): Bacteria > Bacillota > Bacilli > Lactobacillales > Aerococcaceae > Ruoffia > Ruoffia halotolerans. The sequence continues at coordinate 76,257 of NZ_JACAOA010000003.1, forward strand.
ATCACGAATCACATTCAAAATCATATTGACCAGCAATTCAAGTTGCTGCATGAAGATGGTATCTTGCCAGCTTGCTACCTATGTAATATTCACGTTAGTCTTCCCGATAATGATCAAAAAGTGACCCTTTCCTTTAATTAGAGTCTGTCATAGAACTATATTTCTTCCCAGCCCGTTTCACTTCATTGCCTTGCTGGACGACATTGCTTCGTCTGGCTTTTTCTTCTTGGACAGCTTGAAACTGTTCGCGGCTGATAATCCCCTCATGATTATTAGCGTTATTGATTAACTTACACTCTCTCCATCTATTTTTAATTGCTTTATTAAATATCCATTTTACGAAAATCCTTGAAATTGTTATTATCATTGCGATATGAATCTTTTGAAGATGCCTGATAAATATTAAGATATTGTCTTAATGTAGGTAAATAAAACTTCACTCCAGACTCTTCTATCAAGCTTAAATCATTGAGTTCAACCTTTGCAAACTCAGGTAAAGTATTAACTGCTCCATATTCAACACTTATGCCTTTGTTATGGAATTCATGTTCATGAATATCAACTAATTCATAGCCTAAATTTAACATAAGGGTAAGTATTGCGTCCCAATTATAAATCCTATCCTCATCTGGTGCCTCCCAACCCCTTGGATCTCCTTCAACATGGATGTCAATGTCTGATGGGATCCAATTTTCATCTGTGAGATATTGCAATCCAAGGGAACCCATTAATGTAGGAGTAATGTTGATAGAATTGAGTTGTTTACATATTTTTAGAAACTCATTAAATAACGTATAATATGACTCTGCCATTTTACCCTCCATATAAATATAAAAACTTCCTTAACTTATAAATAAACGTTACGAACTAGTTTAAAGATTATTAAGATAATATTCGACCTGTTCCCACAGACGAATTCATCACTTCACAGCCCAAAATACAAAATCAAGCTACATTTTAATTTTGCTGTACTAAATATCAGATACATATCTACTCAAGCATCCTGAAAACGTTGATATTAAGCTATTCTTGTCTGCACCTTTTCCATCAATACTATACACTCAACATGTGTGGTGGTTAACGTATTAATTGATAATAGTATGTTGGAAGTGTGGTTTGGATGGTAATTAGATTACATGCTCAGATGCCAAAATTGCATAGACGTAACTATCCGTCCATTCGCCTTTACTCCAATAATCTTGGATAAAGTGTGCCTCTTGTCGCATACCTACTCTTTGACATAATTTCGCTGAGGCAAAATTTCTTGCATCTAGCACCGCCTGGATACGATGAACATTATGTTCTGAAAATAAATAGCCAATCACTCTCGTTACCGCTTCACTTGCATATCCACGTCCAGAATACTTAGGATTAAAAACATAGCCAATTTCTACCGTTTCTTTCATATCGGTGTACCAAACAGAAATATCCCCGATAACTTTCTCCTCTAACACACAAGCTATGTTCAACAATTTCGCTTCAGAAAGCTCATTATTATTTATTTTCTCATTTAATAACTCAGTAGAAGTACTATCATCCCATGGCTCATGTAACAAGTATTTACAAACCTCTTCATCTTGATAAAAATCTAATAGATCTCTTAAATCTTGTGATTTAAAAGTTCTCAAGGTCATTCTTTCTGTTGTTAAATTCATGCTTTTTCTCCTCCATATCGACTAGACAGAACCTTACAAGAAATTACTTCTTCTGGTAAGTCATCTGCACAAAGTTTTCTTGTTATCACTCAAATTTTATTGAAAAGTGCCTTCAAAGTAAATATTTATATACGACACATGACACAAATTTTCTTTAAAATAATACTAAAGAGGGACAAAGGCTATGCATAATCACTGCATAGCTCCATGTCTCTCCTATTTTTCGTTAAGATTAATGTTTAACTAATTCTTCAATCAATCTTTCAAAAAGATTATATCCAGCTCATATTAGTATTAGTAGAGCTTTTCAAATATACATCACTCTTTTCATCAATATGTCTTAAAAATTGCTCATTGTGCAATCCGCCTGAATTTATGTTTGTCTACATATCAATAGTCTAGCCAACATTAGGAATAAAACTTAAGAATCATAATCTATAAATTTAATTAAACAATTGATAACTCTCAAATATACTATCAAATTGTTCCAATGTGACCTGACTAAAATCATTAATCTTTACATTTTGTTTAACTCTTCGAATTTGGTTTTTAGTAAATAATTTTCGATAATCTTTATTCACCCAGCTATACACAAAATCCTCATAGATTTGTCTATCTCTTGATGTCATATAATTATTGAGTCTTTTCATTCTAATTAGTGAAGAGTCAACACTAGGTCTAGGATGAAATATTGTTCTCGGAATATTTTTTACGATTGATATTTCTAAATCTTTTCTAAGGATTAATGCCAAAGCTCGATTCATATCTAATAATCTTTTTGCAAAGCCTTCTTCTACAATTAAAAAACTGTCGCTTGCCGAGGTTTCGTAAGCAATCTTTTTTACAAGATCGGTACTGATGTTGTAAGGTATATTTCCAAATATTTTATAATCCTTGTCATGAGGGAAATTATAGGACAAAACATTCTCATTAATAATGTTAAGATTATTTTGATTTCCAACTCTTTTTCTAGTTGCCTCACACATCTTTGTATCAATTTCAATGGCAGTTACTTCCTTACAAATTTTGCATAATTCTTTTGTAAAATGTCCTTTACCAGATCCTATCTCATATAATAAATCATTCTGTGAGATATTAGTTAAGGATAATATGCCTTCAATGTCTTCTTTAGCAGTAATAAAATTTTGTGTGTATTTAATTTGTTGTCTTTTCATTATAAGCCCTTTCTATAGTTTATTTTATGAGAAGTTTGCTTTTACTACAGCTATACTTAAATTACTCAAAAGTTTTCACTCCAATCTGAATAAATTCTAAAACCATTTTACCAAAAAACTATGTTATTAACTAGATTCATAAAATCCTATAAAGACATATCTTGCCTCCTTTAAATTAATTATTTATACTCCCGCTTTGTTATTTTTCTATCCTAATTATTTCCATACTGGAAAGACCAATTTCAATACATTTATCATTGATAACAACTTCCTTGACCAACCGATTCGTCAAAGCCTCATCATACTCTTCCAGCCGAGTGCGTTCGAGTACAGGTATAGATTAATTTAGGTGCTGTGAGAGTTTGGTTTGGTTAACACTTATTCAGAATCTCGGCGCACTATATTATCTTCTATTAATCTTAATAATCTTTTCATACCATAAGATTGTTCAGGGGATGATAATTTAAAAACATATCTTGTTGAACGACCTTTACCTATAACATCAATCATATTTTTTTCTAACAAATCGTTAATGGTAGTTCTAAACATATGATTTTCCATTGACAATTTTTCATTAGCCTCACTTCTACTAATTGATTGGTGTTCGACTAAATAATACAGTATTCTCTGCTGCTCTTCAGGGTATGTTTCAAAGGTTTTTTCCAAATCGACTTTCCAAATTCTTACTACTGTTCGATTTTGTTCTCTAATTACTTCTGGTAATTTTAATCTATATTTCGATGCAACATCAAAAATACGCGGACCTCCACTACCTGCTTTTTCTGAAATTCCAATCCTGCGCATGATAGATGACATGGTATGGTTTCTAATATTCGAGTTTCCTCCATGAATGAATTCATCAACAGTTATTCTCATCTTTCCGGGATTTATAAATTCATAATAATCCGGATAAGCATTAATTCTAATTGGAGTATCGGAATCGTAATAAGCATGCATTAATGAATTGACCAGAGCCTCCCTCACCGATGTCAGCAAATCCGATTTGAACGGCAATCGCATTTTCGTGCTTTCATCCAGCACAAACTCATCCTTTATTGATAATTTTAATTTGTCTATAGCCAATCTCAGAAAGCTAAAAACATTTAATTCAGGGAAGGCTGCATCTCCTGTAGAGATTCGATCAACCCAGTCTGTCACTAAAGAAGACTCTTTTTCAAAATAATCAAGTTGAAAACCAGGGTATCTATCAGTTATCGCATGAAATTTACCGAAAAACAACAGGCCCCCTGTAGTGATATAATATTTTCCATCGCCTTGTCTATCTTTCCGTAAAGCTCCAATTTCAATTAACATTGCTTCATGACTCATTTCAAGATATTTTTCATTTTTAGTTTGATCAAAAAGCAATTTTTTATAAACTTCTAAATCATCCTCATTTAAATCTCCTATATCATAATTTTTAAGTAACTCATTATCTGTTACTTCATGAGAGCCTACTACCAGTGCTTTGTATTTTTCTGTTGAGAGCTTTCTATCGCCTTCACCCAATCGCTCATATGCTAACCGGGGGTTATTCTTTAGATAAATTGGTTTTAAATTATATGGTGCTTCTGGGATATGAACGAAAATGACATTTGTGCCATCCTCTAGATTTATAATTCGAACATCTTCATCTTCAATAATATTTGCGCTAACTTTTTGAGTGTTATTAAGCAAGTTAAACAAATCATCTCTTAGTTTATAAGGATCATCTACTCCAGTCACTTCATTATTTTTCTCATCCACTCCAAATACCACAAGACCACCATCAGTATTGGCGAAAGCAGAATAAGTATCCCAGAATGAGTCTGGAACATTATTTTTTGCTTTTTTTAGTTCAACGTTCTTTCCCTCGGTTAACTCTAATAATTTTTCTTTATCCATCTATATACCTCTATTTTTTCTATTTTAGCACGATTCACGCACGATTATTTTCTAAAAAGAGCCCTTTGTAAAGGGATTCTTTATTTATTTCTTGATTTTTTTGCACGATTCACGCACGATTCACGCACGATTTATTCATAATTATTCGCTTTATTCTCCTAATCTATCAAAAAAAACTACCTTACGTGCGAAATAATTCTTCTAATAATTTTGCGAGTTTTAGGTTTCGAACCTATTATAGCAAAAAGAGAGACACAGAACTATGCAGCATCACTGCATAGCCCAATGTCTCTCTTATTTGTCAATATTAATTATGTCCCTAGTCTTCAACTCGACTTCAATACATTCATCCTTAATGACCACTCCCTCGACCAATCGATTCGTCAAACCCTCACCATACTCCTCCAGACGAGTGTGCTGAGTTTTCAAAAAAGCTTTGATGTCTGACCAGCGTCTCCGCTTCTCTTCATTGGTTGCATTCTCAATTAAAAGTTGCTGTTTCCTTTCTCGAAGTTTAAATATTCGCTCTGCTATGCGTTCATAGTCTTCTTTCTGATTTGCAAATTGATATAATTGCTTTTGTAAATCGTGTAACTGATTATCAACATCTTCCGCTGTTTCATCGTATTTGTTATTAAGAACTTGGGTAATATTTTTCTCCAAAACTTTCAAGTAGTTACCTTTATCTCCTATGAACTCATTAATCGCCTCTAATACTGCTTCATGAAGGAGATCTTCCTTAACCGTTCTCGCCTGACATTGCGTATGGTCAGTAAGGCGAGTCACACACCGCCAGACAGTCGCTTTACTTCCTCGACTGTTCCATTTTACTCGTCTAAAATTATCCCCACAGTGTTCACAAATTACTTTGCCTGATAAGGCATACTTTCCTTGGTACACTCGCTTCTGTTTTCGTTTGCCTGAATATAAGTTACTTCTTCTAGCCTTTTCTTGTTGAGCCAAATGAAAGGTTTCTTTGGAAACAATCGGCTCATGGTTGTCTTCGATATAATACTGTGGGACTGTCCCGTCATTTTCCACCCGCGTTTTGGTAAGGAAGTCCACAGTATAGGTTTTTTGAAGTAAGGCATTTCCCATATATTTTTCATTGCTAATAATGCGGTTAATACTATCTCCCGACCATTTTAGTTTGCCGGATCCCGTTGGGATTTTGTCGTTCATCAAGCCTCGTGCAATTCGTCCCGTCCCTTTCCCCTCAAGGTATTCTTTAAAGATGCGCCTGACCACCTTTGCCTGTTCCTGATTAATGATTAACGTACCTTCATCATCGGAATCATAGCCTAAGAACCGGGTTGTATTAAATTTCACCTGGCCTTGTTGATATCGATATTGTAATCCTAACTTGATATTTTTACTCATAGATTCACTTTCTTGCTGAGCAAGAGATGCCATGATGGTAATCAGAACTTCCCCTTTTGAATCCAAAGTGTTAATGTTTTCTTTCTCAAAGTACACTGCTACATTCTTTGCTTTTAGCTGTCTAATATATTTTAGACAATCCAAGGTATTTCTAGCAAATCTTGAAATTGATTTTGTGATGATTAAATCAATATTTCCTGTCAAACACTCATTTATCATCCGGTTAAATTCGCGCCGGTTCTTAGTATTAGTCCCTGAAATACCTTCATCCGCATAAATATCAACTAATCGCCAGTCAGGATTTTTGTTAATATAATTCGTATAGTGACTAACTTGGGTCTCGAAACTTCCAGTTTGTTCTTCACTTTCTGTAGATACTCGACAGTAAGCAGCGACTCTCAATTTTGGATGTTCTTTATCTAATGCACCCTCTTGTAATTTTTTACGAGCTGGAATTACCATAACTCTTTTATCTTTCATACTTCCACCTCTATGCTTTCATACAGCACTGATGCCTTTCGTAGGGGGTCTCGTGGTAATTTGGCTTTTTCCTTCCATTGAAACTTAGTAGAGATAGACATTTTAAGGGGCTTACACTCAAAGTTTCGTCCTAGCTTATTTTTTCGCCTCTCACGTTCCATTTGAACTTTTTCAAATAGTTCTATTGAAACAATTGCCGGATAAAAATCGGTCCCCATATATATTGGATTTGCCAGAACCCTACCAATAAATCCATGGGTTTTATTGAGGCCCGCTTCTTCACCCACTTTAACCAAAGACTTTCCAGTTAAGTATATTTCAAATAAGTCCCTAATTATTCTCGCTTCGTTTTCATCGACTGTTATTTCACCATGTTTTATCTGATATCCGTAATAGGTTTTCATTGGCTACTCCTTTCCGTAAATCTTAAACCACATTTTAGATAAAAATGAAAGGTTTCTCGATTCTCTACTTTTACCCTTTCTAAGAATTCACTTAATACACTATCCTCATGCTCATTAAATGGATTCCTTCGTTTCAAAAATTGATTCAGTTTCTTTAATTCTTGAAATCGAATTAATTTATTTTCATCTTCCTCAAGAACAGTTCGTTTTTCGTTCAACAGATTCTTCTTTTCTTGTTCAATTCGGTTCAAGTACTGATGATAAAATTCAACATCTATCAACCCACTACTCTTAAGTTCCGTAAGTGTTTGGATGTTATTCTGACAATCCATAATTTTTTCCTCTACAAGATTCAATCGGTTTTGAGTGACAAAAGATGTTTCACTAAAAGCGTCAATCGTTTCTTCAATAAGTTCTTCTCTAGCAAATATTAGCTTGTTTATCATGGTCATGAATGCCGCTTGAATGTCAGTTTCTTTTATAAATTTCATCGGGCATTGTTCCTTGTTACTGATATGCGTAGGACAGCACCAAGCTATGTAATTGCTTTGATTAGTGGAATAGTGAATTCTCCTTTTATAATTACTTCCACAATGACCGCATATTATTTTCTTCGTCAAGGGGTAGACAGTATTGCCTCGACTTACTTTGGTTTCACTTCGATTACTGAGTAAATCCTTAACTTTTTCAAAGTCTTCTCTTGAAATAATAGCCTCATGATTATCTGGAATGTATAACATATCAACGTCACCGTCGTTAACATGACGCTGAAATTCCGAGTCAGTGTATGTTTTTTGATACAAAAAATCTCCAACATAACGTTCATTTGTCAAAATATACAGAATCGTACTTTCTCGCCATATCTCTTTCCTAGGCGGAGTTATATTTTTAGAGTTGAGCTTATTGGCAATGCGATAAGTCCCTTCCCCAGCCAGATAGCTTTCGAAAATATCTTGGATAATCCTTGCTTCCTTTTCATCTATTTCTAGATTATTATTTATAACTTTATAACCATATGGTGCACTAATGTGTCGATAGGAATTATTCTCAACGCGCTTTCTCAATGCCCACTTGATATTTTCGGATATTGTTCGTGATTCATTCTCCGCTAAGATACTCATTGAGGATAGTAATAATTCACCATCCATCTGTTGTGTATTCAAGTTTTCTTTATCGAAATGAATAGCTATTTTTAACGCACTTAATTCTCTGACTACGGTTAAACATTCCAAGATGTTTCTTGAAAATCTTGAAATGGATTTTATCAACACAAGGTCAATCTTTAATTGCTTGCAATCATCAATTAGAGATTGTAGACCTGGCCGTTTCTCCATATTCGTTCCGGTAATACCATCATCCGAATAGATCCCTACTTTATCCCATTCTGGATGAGAATCAATGAGTTGATCATAATGCGCCACTTGACTTTCTAAAGAACCTAATTGTTCTTCGCTATCCGTTGACACTCTACAGTAAGCTGCTACACGAGTTCGATTATTATTTAACGTTTGCTGCACCGCTTCTATTTTTGTTACTTTCTTCATAATCTCACCTCCTTCGGCAGTCACATATTACCTCTCAAACCTTATACTATCAACGTTTTAGGCCAGTAAATCCTTTAAGTATGGATTGAATTTTTCTAAGTTTAATTGATGTATTTCCGCCTTTTCCTCCTCGGTGATTAGACCGACTTCCTTTAATTCATTTAAGGCTTGTTCAGCCAGAAAATAATCTATTTCACCATAAAATTGTGATGTTGTTATTTTGTCTTTCATCGTTCTCCTCCTTATTGCTTTATCGCCAAAATAGAGGTGAGTTCTTTTGTAAGTTAGTCTCCCTCTTACTATTAGCCAGGAGAATGAATGAATTCGGACGGTCTAAAAAATTTAGGCAAAAAATTAGACCTACCAGCACAGAATGCTAGTAGGTCATCTTATTATTTCTCTTTCATGGTTACTAAATATATTACGCCATCTACTTCGACTTCACCTTCTCCTTTTCTTGGTTGAGGCTGCTCACCACCTGCTGCTTGTTCAGAAGACAATGTAATTAGGTCTTTATCATTTTTTAACTTCTCATTTACTGCTTTTTGTATCAGTTCTGGATCATGCCCCAGTGAACGAATGCTTTGAATTCTCTCTTGACCGTCGCCATGCTTTCCGGAAATAATTTCACCAACTAACTGCTCCTTTGTAATGGGTTGGATTTGACGGTTCACTTCTTTTTGAACTTTTACCGCATCATAGCCGGCTTGTTCTAATCTTTGTGTCCGAGCATTTCCATTTCCCCATTTTCCTTGAATCACTTCACGTGCTACTTCTTGAATAGGAAGTCCTCTGTTGGATGTCACAAAACCATAACGCGGTCTTGCATAGCCCTGAATGGTACTAGAATACTTATGATAGCTTCTTCTGGCTACTTGCGAAACACCATTAATAATCGCATTCCCCTCTATTATATTGATGTTATTTCCAGATACCGTTTCTACCAGCCCAATGTGTTGTGCCCAGCCAGTTCGTAGATGATCCCATCTAAAAATAACGATATCACCTGGCAAAGGTAAGTATGTGTTCTCAGAAGATTTAAGTTGATACCAGATCCCTTTTTGTTTAAAGATATTTTTATGACGTTCGACCCCACACTCCCGCCCAATTAAATCTGTTGCCCCTGCTTCATCGGATATAACCGTTATAAAGGCATCACACCAATCATCGGTATATTTTACAGGATAGCCCACTGGTAATGGCTTCACCTGATTATAACGGTCAATTAAATTTTTATGGCTAGTTGATTGTTTAGTCATACCAAGGTAATTTTTTGCTACTTGTATTATATTTTTTGCACTTACAGGCATCTGCATTCCTCCTTCATCTAACACATCCAACGCACCTGAATTTGCTGCGTTAATTGTTTTCCTTCTATCAATCATTAGTTTTAAGTAATTTTTATAGCCAATCGCTGCATAATCATATTTTGCACCGCCCACCTTAAATAAACCTTTAACAGCTACTTCAAACTCACTTTGACCACTCACGTTATAAATTCCTCCAGGACGTAATAAGTAGGTCCAATCATCAACAAAGTCCTCTAACGAATGATATCGATAATAATATCCACCTTCTCTATCCGGTCGTTTACTTCCTTTGGTCACAGTAATTCCAGATGGTCTCACTACAACATCTAAACTTTCTTCACTAAAAGGCATACTCATACCCGATAAGTTATTATTTTGAATCGCAACCGGACTCTTGCCCCACATACTTTCAACATGTAGTTGTGTAATTAATAGGGAAGGTAAAATTAAGTAAGTGTTTGCTTTGTCTAATATGAGCTGAATTACCTCTGGTGCTAAGGTAGCACCTTGATAGTTTAATTCCATAACTTCTCCTAACTTTCCGCATCTTTATCTTCAGAATGATTAATTTGTTTGAGTGCTTCTTTGATTTTGGGTGGCACTGGCAAACCTATTTGAATCGCATTTTCCACAATAGATAATCCTTCATTTGAGGCATAAAAACTTATTGCAGCTGTTCTCAACACTGCAGACTCTCCACCAAAAATATGAATATCTAATAAGTTAGCTAAACCTACAATGACAAAAATCATAAATTTCTTTGTAATACCTTTACGCCCTACTCGGCTCGACAATTCATGATCATGATAAGCTCTTAATAACCCAGTCACATAATCCGATAGAACCAAAGTAACAAGGAATGTTAGTAGACCGTCTATTGGCCCTAGATACCACCCCAATATGCCTCCGAAAATCGCGCTAGTATTATTTACCACATTTGAATTTAATAGTGTTTTCAATCATCCTCACCCACCTCTCAAAGATGCACGTAATTCCATAAATCGATTACGATAGCGGATATTATCGATAAAGGTAATGTTATAAACATTGTCTCTAAACGTTATCGCAGTATCTTCAGAAATGTCGTCTCGATACCGGATTGTAAATTTTAATTCCTTTTCTAATGATAATCCTAAAGCTGAATAATACTCATCACCATGAAGATTTGATACATGAGCCCATGCGGATCCAAACTCAACGTATTCTTTCCCGTATGGGGTCCCATACTCATCCACTAATGTGCGTTCCTCTGAAAAACTAATTCTTTGGTTTAAATCATTAATCATAATATTCATTAAAAAACCTCATTTCGATAGGGAAAAAGAATCGCTCTCATTAACTGAATCATGGATTTAAAATCAGCAGTTTCTCGATTTTCATATAAATAGGCTACCCCATAAAGGATAGCCATAATTATATCTGCTGGGACTTCATCATATTCTGTCAATGAGTGTCTTAATGTATTTTCTACAGTTTGCTGGGAGGATTGAATGAGTTGAGTAATCAGACTATCTTCAACTTCATTCTCTACCCTTAAAAATAGCTTTGCTTCTTCTAAACTAACTACCATTACATTCACCTACTAACTATTAAGCACCCGCTTTTTGTTTCAATAACTTAACAGCTTCTGGTAAGATCAGCTTTCCGTCCACTCTTTGTGACCCTAAAAAACCAACCTGACCTGTCGTCGCATATAATTCATTTAATCGTTTAAAGCTGCGTCCTTCTCGATCCGCAATCCAGTAGTAACTGAAATCACCAAAAATCACAGTGGTTGCTCCAGCTGCAATTTCTGGAACATAAGGAGAGGTTAGAACAGGACAGTTTAGGATTTTATCTGGTGTACCGGCCACTAAAGATGGCTGCCAGATATATTGGCCATTAGTATCCTTTAGCTGACGAATGGCTTTGACCGTTTGGTCATTCATAATGAATACTGAATTTTTACGGTAAGGCTCTTTAACGGAATAATATAAATCAATAAGATTATCGAAAGTGATTGCCTTATCAGAAGTAGTAGTAATTCCTACCTCCACCGAACTATCAGAAAGGAGCCCTAATGGTTTTCCAACCCCATCCCCTACTAAGAAGGCTTCTTCTTCCTTAGATCCTAATCGGCGAGCAAACTCGCGCGCAATATAACTTGGTAAATTAAACGCAGAATCGTTTAATAATTCTTCTGATACTTTTACTAAAGTCCCCAATTTATGAGCTCCTAATAAAACTTGATTGAAACTCAAATCACTCTCAACATAGGACCCTTCTTCATCCATCCAAGAAGCGTCTCCTTTTGAAGCGACCACTGGAATTTTTCGTTCACCGCTACTCGTTTGAATGACTTTCGCAATGCGGCGGAAGATATTTTCTGACTCTAATCCTTCTATTAATTGACGTTCAAATTCATCTGGGACTAAATACCCACCTTCTGAATCCGTTCCAACCTGTAGTGCATTCTGAATAACACCGCTATTCTTACCACGCATCACATTCCAAAATGCTTGTTCATATTCTGGGCTGGCTTTCCCTGACGCATTTTCTTTTGTACTCTGCGGTGATGTGACAATACCTTGTGAAGTAGCTTGGTTCATCACTTTATCCATTTCTAGTTGTTTTTCTAAACGTTCAATTTCATGACCTAAAGAAACAACTTCTTCCTCCATCGCTCCATAGCGCTGCGTATCTTCTGCTGATAAGACATCTGACACTTTATAGCAGTCATCTAAAAAAGCCTTGGTTTGATCCCAGGCTTTAGCACGTTTTTGTCTTAATTCTTGTAATTTATTCATTAAATTTTCCTCCTAATATTTCAATCGCTCTAAGCGATCATAAAATGACTGAATCGGTGTGTATTTAGTTTCTAACTTCGCGACAAATTCAAGAGCTAATTGCTTCGTAGAAAAAGAATAATTTGATGGCGCAAGCTCTTTATCACCTTGATAAATCGCATCGCAGAAGCCTAGTTCTTTGGCTTTATTCGCATTCATCCAAGTTTCAGCATCCATCATCTTAGACAATTCTTCTCTGGTTAAATCAGTTTTTAGTTCATAAGCATTAATAATTGATTCTTTCACTTCCTCTAACATAACAATCGCTCGACTCATTTCTTTACTGCTTCCCATCACCGCTGTTAATGGATTATGAATCATCATGAGAGAGGTTGGTGCCATCTCCACAGTTGTTCCGGCCATTGCAATCACACTGGCAGCAGAAGCAGCAAGCCCATCTACTCGAACTGTTACCTCATTGGGATAATTCATTAACATCGTATAAATTTGACTGGCTGCAATACAGTCACCACCGGGAGAATTCAACCAGATAATAATAGGCCCATCTCCTTCATCTAATTGATTTTTAAATAGTTGAGGTGTGACCTCATCGTCTAACCAGGAATTCTCTGCAATGACTCCATCCATGACCAGCTCCCTTACACTTTCATTATTTGTCTTCTTCCAATTCCAAAATACGGTCATCTGCATCTATCCTCTCTTTATAAAAAGCCCCCGCTTGATCCAGTGGAAGCATGTTGCCATTCACTAAATATTGATTGCCACCCTCTTTATCACTGATATGGTTCATGTCTTCTAACTCTCGAATGTCATTTGCTGAAAGCCAACCGTTTTGACGTCCTACAGCATAACCATTCATTCGCGCCTCATAATCACCTCGTAAAAGTCCACTTACATTAAACTTTACAAAGTAGGTATCTTTCTCATCTTTAAAAAACAGTGATTGGTGAATTGCTTGTTCAATACGAACGAGCCAAGGATTTAGTGTGTATTTCACAAATTCCATGGATTGTTGCTCGATATTATTGAAGCTAGAGCGGTCTAAATCTCCAATCATATGTGGCGGCACTCGAAATATTCGCGCAATTTCATTCAACTGAAATTTTCTTGTTTCTAAAAACTGGGCTTGATCAGGTGGAATCGTTAATTGATGAAATTTCATTCCTTCCTCCAATACCGCGACACGATGAACATTCCCTTTAGAAAATTGTGATTGCCACGTTTCTCTTAACCGTTCTGGATCCTTGACAATCCCTGGATGCTCTAAAACGCCTCCGGGTGTTGCACCGTTTGCGAAAAATCTAGCTCCGTAATCCTCTGTAGCCAACGCCATACCAATCGCGTTTTTAGCCATCGCAATGGGGCTGTACCCCATCAGCCCATCAAAGCCCAAACCCGGAATATGAAGCACCTCTGATTGAATTAGTGTTATCTTTTCTTCTCTACCTGAGCCATCAGAGGTTTTGGTGTAAACATAAATCAATTTATTATTCTTCGCTCTTTGAACTTCTACTTGATTAGGCATCAATGGGTACATTCCTAACACATCACCTCTACCGTTGCGAATCACTTGAGCATAGGCATTTCCGTATAGGAGCAGATGTGACATCATCGTTTCTCTGAAAGTAAAACTCGTCATTTCTTCATTGGGCTCATCATGTAATAGAAAGTAGAGAGGGTGCTCTCGTGCTTTAACTTTGCTGCCATTGTCTTCATAACGATATAAATGCAAAGGTAAGCTCGCAACAGACTCGGACAGAATACGAACGCAGGCATACACTCCTGTTGACTGCATGGCCGTCCTTTCATTAACTTGTTGGCCAGAAGGGGTTGAGCCAAATAAAAAAGATAAGCGACTATTTGTAAAATTGGTCGGCTTATCTCTCGATCGAAATAACATTTTTAATTGTTCAAACATTTTCAATTTATCACCTCATTTATAACAGTAAAATACCTCGGTCTTCATACACCGAACCATGTTTCCCAGCATTTCGAATGGCTCGATCTAATGCCATAATCGTTGCGACTATCCCATCAATTTTTTCAGATGATTTTTCCTTATCTGGTTTAATATTTCCAGCTGGATCTTTCTTAATAAAGATGTTATCCGCCATCCAATGTAAAACTGGATGACCACCATGAGCAATTTTTTCTTCAAGAACCAGTTTCATTAATTCTTTGGTCGGAGGACTCATGTCTTTAAATCCTTGCCCAAATGGAACCACAGTAAAACCCATTCCCTCCAAGTTTTGCGACATTTGAATTGCTCCCCAACGGTCAAAGGCTATTTCCTGAATATTAAATTGCGTTCCGAGTTCTTCTATAAACTTTTCAATATACCCATAATGAACGACATTACCTTCAGTCGTTAATAAATCTCCACTATGTATCCATTGATCATAATGTACATGGTCTCGACTTACTCTAAGTGCCACATTATCTTCCGGCATCCAAAAGTAAGGTAGCACTGCATATTTATCTTCTTCATCTTCTGGAGGAAAGACTAGGACAAATGCCGATAAGTCTGTCGTAGAAGATAAATCTAATCCGCCATAACATACCTTGCCTCTCAGGCGCTCAGGGTCTACTGGAAAATCACAGGCGGACCATTTATCCATTGGCATCCACCGCACCGCTTGTTTCACCCATTGGTTCAATCTAAGCTGTCTAAATGAATTTTCCTCCGCCGGATTCTGTCTGGCACTTTCAAAGGCTGCTTCGACTTTTTCCATAGCTACAGTAATATCTAAGGAGGGATTCGCTTTTTTCCAAACCTCTGGATCGGTCCAATCCTCATCTTCCTTCGCTCCATAAATGACTGGATAAAAAGTAGGATCCGTTTTGCGACCTTCTATAATATCCTCCGCTTTTTGATGAACCTCATAACCAATGCTTTGAGTATCGTTACCTGCTGTTGTAATTAAAAAATATAAAGGCTGTGTCCTCGCGTCCCCAGAACCTTTCGTCATAACATCAAATAATTTACGATTAGGTTGTGTATGGAGTTCATCAAAAATAACCCCACTAATATTAAACCCATGTTTCGAGTAGGCTTCTGCCGATAAAACTTGGTAAAAACTATTAGTGGGATGAAAAATGATTCTTTTTTGTGAGGCAAGAATTTTTACGCGTTTATTTAAGGCAGGACACATCCGCACCATATCAGCGGCCACTTCAAAAACAATTGAAGCTTGTTGTCTGTCTGCTGCACAACCGTATACTTCGGCTCGTTCTTCCCCATCCCCACAAGTGAGTAATAGCGCTAACGCTGCTGCAAGTTCTGACTTCCCTTGTTTCTTAGGAATCTCAACATAGGCGGTATTAAATTGCCGATACCCATTGGGCTTGATGGTGCCGAACAAATCTCTGATGATTTGTTCTTGCCAATCAATCAATTCAAATGGTTTGCCTGCCCATTGACCTTTGGTGTGCGTTAAACATTCAATAAAATCTACTGCGTAATCCGCTTTTTCTTTATCATATACTGATGTCTTTTCCTTGAATTGTGTAGGTACATACTTTTTAAGTTTTCTCAATCGTCTCCCTCCCAAAAAAAACCAGAAAACTCTTTAAGAGTCCTCTGGTTTTAGAAATTATTGAGCCATATTACAATGTCGACAATAATAGGCTGTTCTATCTCTCATATTATGACAATATTTACACTCGATTTCATCCAACTCACCGGTCGATAGAAGCGTCCTATGATAACATTTTTGACAGTACACTGTATCACCTTCATCACAAAGCCAATCTTGATCATCATTACCACAATTTGCACAATTCATATTAACCTCCTAGAAATATATGATTTTTTATTATAAATATATTATATCTTGTATAAAAATAGAAGTTAATATATATTCTTAACTTTATCCTTTTGATATAGTACGTTTAATGAAGAACCGTTATCCCAAGAAACCATAATGGAACCAATATCATCGACTCCTACAACGGTTCCTAATGTGCCCACAGGAGGAGCTTGAACATCATCCATTTGAACTAATTCAATCCGACTGCCAAGAGGGTATCGTTTTTTGATAATTTCTAAAATTCGCTTATCCATTTTGGACCTCCTTTGGGAACCTAAAAGCACTATTTCCGGATAACTCTTTAAGTAAGATATTTCTTACGTCTTTGTAGTCCGGTCCTATCATCCCAATTGCCAGTAAAAATGTCCTAAAAGTATATTTGTCATTATCCGTTTGCGTTTCTTTTGCTGAAATAAATTTCCGTTCTTTTACGTACTGAATGGTTTTCTCAATGAATATGACTGTGGCTTGTATGACTTCTTGATCCGGTTGTTCATCGAACCAAGGAAATTCTAAATGATCACTTTTCACTTCAAAACAAACCCTGTCAGCATTTAAGGCTTTTTCAATTAGCACCCTTTTGGCAGTTAATAGATTTTCTAATTTGCCCAATTCACCGGCTTCAATTAACGGCACTGAAACAGCAAAGCCAGTTTCATTTTCTTGATTTATCACTCTAAATCCGGCTTCAAGAATCACTTGATGGACTTTTTCATTTAAACCAACGACTGTCGCATCGCGTTCAACCTTTATTTCCCCAATTTGATAAGCATATGTGGGTGTGCCAAGATACTTTATCGCCTCACCAGTTGCCTTTGATATGACTTCGCAAAGTTCTTTACGTTTACGACTTTCTAACTCATACATTATTTGCATGATTTCCCCCTCCTTTTCTTCATGTACATATATCACTCTAAACGGAGTAAAAGTCCAGTCATATCAGTGATTAAATAGCATTTATTACACATGATAAGATATACTATAAATAAAGGAGCTGATTTTATGCAATGGTTAACAACTTTCAATACCTGGTTTATCAATAGCAAAGATTCGATTACTTTATGGATTGCAATCATTGGATTTTTCTTGTCAATTTGGAACTTAATCTCAAAATGGTTAGATAACCGGACTCATTTAACCGTTGAAGTTAAAAACACCTATCGGATAAAATCAAACGTTCTTTTTCTAGAATTAGCTATTACCAATCATTCCAGAAAACAAACTGTACTCCAACGAACTAAAATTTCTATTCAAAACGAATATTTTGGTGTTTTACATGACGCTCGTCAGATTATGACAACCCAAGAAGTAGCAAAAGGATTTAAAGAAGCTACATATATTACTGCCTTTCCACTAACAATTCCACCGCTAGGTTGTGATCGATTTTGGGTAAGATATGACTTTGAAAATGAAATACCAGAATTGCTTGACGAAACGCAGGCTAATATTTCTTTAGTTTGTTTTGGTAAAGAGAAGCTTCATCCTGTCTCCTTACCTAAACGTTTAACTCTTGAGGAATTATTCAGAAATACTTGATAATACATCTGAATAGGTAAAATCTTTTCCTTTACGTTTTAAGCTTACACCTTTATCACTTCCAACTTGTTCAATATACCGTTTGATAATCACATCGCAGTATTTCTCATCTAGTTCAATTGTATAACAAACTCGATCCGTTTGTTCACATGCTATAAGCGTTGACCCGGATCCTCCAAAGGGGTCCAGTACAATCCCATTGGTTAAAGAAGAGTTTAAAATAGGGTACGCAATTAAGGGCACTGGTTTCATCGTTGGGTGGTCGCCATTTTTCTTCGGTTTATCAAACTCCCAAATAGTTGATTCCTTTCGTCCGGTATACCATAGATGCTTCCCTTTCTTCTTCCACCCAAATAGAATCGGTTCGTGTTGCCATTGATAAGGAGAGCGACCTAAGACCAGAGATTGTTTTTTCCAGATACAAGTGCCTGACAGATAAAACCCTGCCTCTTTAAAAGCTTTCCTAAAATTAAGACCTTCCGTATCAGCATGGAAGACATAGATCGATCCATCATCTGCTAGAACATCGTGAGAATGTTGAAATACGTCTAATAAAAACCGATAAAAGTCTTCATCGCTTTGGTTGTCATTTTGAATTTTCCCCGCTTTTCCTTCATAGTTCACGTTATAGGGTGGGTCCGTCACAACCAGATTTGTTTGACGGTCCCCCATTAACGATTCAAAAGTAGAGGCTTGGGTACTATCACCGCAGATTAAGCGGTGTCGGCCCAATTGCCAGATATCCCCTTGCTGCGTTATGGCGGGTTCACCAAGTACTTCATCCATATCAAAATCATCATCATGTATCCCCTCTTTTAAATCATCTTTAAATAAATCATCTAATTCATCCGGGTCAAATCCTGTTAATGATACATCAAAGTCTGTTGCTTCTAGGTCCGATATTAAAATGACGAGTTTGTCTTTATCCCAATCACCGCTAATTTTATTTAAGGCAACATTGAGTGCTTTCTCCTTGTCTTCATCTAAGTCGACAAGGACGCAATCGATCGTTTCATACCCTAAATCTTCTAATACCTTGAGTCGCTGATGCCCACCTACTACCCGTTCCGTTCTTTGATTCCAAATAATTGGATCAACGTAACCGAATGTTTCTAACGAACGTTTCAATTTTTCATATTCTGCATCACCTGGCTGTAAATTTTTTCGCGGATTATACTCAGCAGGAGTTAATTCTTTAAGAGATAACTTCCTCATCTCCATTGATAATCCCCTCCTTCGTTAATTTCTTATGAGCTGTTTGCTCCCAGGTAAACCGACTCGAATTAAAGTGGCCATAACAAGCTGTGCGCTGATATTTAACATGCCTTAAATTTAAATAGTCGATAATTCCCTTCGGACTTAAATCGTATGATAGTAAAATAATCTCTTTTAGTTTGTCGTCCGATAATTTACCGGTTCCAAACGTATTTACAGAAATGGCAACTGGCTGTGCTTTGCCTATCGCATAGGATATGCCGATTTCACATTTTTCTGCTAAGTTCTCATCAATCACTTGTCTTGCGATATGTCTTGCCATATAAGCACCCGACCGATCAACTTTTGTGGGATCTTTTCCTGAAAAGGCTCCTCCACCATGAGCACCTAAACCACCATATGTATCCACCATAATTTTACGACCCGTTAGTCCAGTATCTGCGTCAGGCCCTCCAATAACAAACCGACCAGACGGATTAATTAATATCAATGTATCTTCATCCAGTAAATCCTGACGGACAACTGGTAGAATAACACGAGATTTAACTTCTTGTTTTAATTGGTCGATATTTTTATCCTCATCATGTTGAATCGAAATGATAATCGCAGCAATCCTTTTCGGCTTTCCATCATTGTATTCTACACTGACCTGGGACTTGCCGTCTGAGTGGATTCCTTCAATCGTTCCTAACCATCTTGCTGAATCTAATCGTTGACATAATTGATGGGCATAAGATAATGGCATAGGTAAGCGGTCATAGGTTTCATTCGTCGCATAACCATAGACTGTCCCTTGGTCTCCGGCACCCAGCTCGTCATATTGACTTCCTTCTCGAACTTCCAGAGCTAAATCTACACCATCTCGAATGTCTTTACTTTGTTTTTGAATATGCATATGGATTTTGAACTTTCTCGCGTCATACCCACATGACTCCAATACCCGCCTAATAACTTGGCGGATTCCTATTTTTGTATTACATGTTATTTCTCCAGCTATAAATACATGACCTTTCGTAATCATTACTTCACAGGCTACTCGCGATTGATTATCCAGCGATAGTGCTTCATCTAAAATGGCATCCGATATTTGATCACATAGTTTATCAGGGTGTCCCTCACAAACACTTTCTGCTGTTTTAATTATTGTCATTGTCTATCCTCCAATTAAGATTTTTTCCTAAGTAGTTTTTCCATCAAATCATCTTTAGGTATCGACCCATCATAGGACACACTCGCATTCTCTCGGACAATTTGATAAATCTGATACCACAGTGTATTAATTTGTTTCATGTAGTCTTTCGACATAGAAACATAGGGAGAGGCAATGGCATTCCCCGTCGTAGGATGCTTCGCTAGAAAACCAAATTCTGAAATAGCTTGTTCGCACTGGATCCATCTGGAAACTGTCATCGCATACTGTTCAATGAGTTGCTGATTCACAAGGGCTTCGCATTCATGTATTTTGAGCCAATTCCACATCTCCTTATAAATTTCTTCCACATAAAACTTTTCACCATTTTTTTGTTCTTGTTTTAAATAATCATTAATGGGTGGCATATCGGTCGCTTCCAAACCTGCTGGTGTGGGTAGAATATAAGTATCCTTCAACCGGTCATCATTTATCTTGTCCACTAAAGCATTCTTCTTTCGTCCTGCACCAATACGTGCGCCACCGCGCCTAGTACCATCTTTTGCCAACCACCTTTCACCTCATCTCAATTAGCCCCACTGTCAGGCAAATAGGAAGGGGGTAATACCCTGTTTGAATTCAAAAAAATTTACGCGAGGGTCCCCGCCCGCTGAACGCCTTAGCTTCAGAGAGATTCGACCTCCCCCTCCCCTTATATATTTCCACCATATTGACGTCACTAAAACCTATTTCTAGTATTTATACTCAACACCCTTTGGAAATCGATCCCCATCTAATATCGATTGCTTGGAGTGGCAAGGTTTGCATAATGTTTGAAGGTTAGTAAAGTCATTCGTTCCTCCTCGTCCCAGCGGTAAGATGTGATGCACTTCCTGACCAGCAGTCAGTCTTCCCTCTGCTTGACACTGCTCACACAAAGGATTCTGATGCAGATACAATTGTCGTATCCTTCGCCACTGTCTTCCATAGCGTTTGTTACTTTCAGGGTCTCTCTGATATCGATTGTAAGTTTGATGGCTTTCCTTTCGATGCGCCTCACAGTACCGTCCATCTACTAACTCTGGACACCCTGGATAAGAACAAGGTTTCTTGGGTTGTCTTGGCACAGTCTTTCACCTCCACATAGAAAAAGCCCATACAAGTTTTCAGCTTGCATAGGCTCGTGTCTTATCTTTTTTTCCTAGCTTAACATTAACAAAAGAGTTAACTGACATTCAATGACATTTACTGCTAAGATTTAAATTGTTTAGTCACATCATCTAATCCTTTATTATGTAACCGATAGATATGGCGGATATTATAATTTAAGTCGATAGCAATTTGTTCAAAAGGGAGAAAGCATAGATAACGTTTCTCTAGTACCATTTGTTCTTCTGAATCTTTTACTAACTTTATCCTCACCATGATATCTCGTTTCAAGTCCACTAGCTTATCTATATCGATATTGATTTCTTCTTGGAGGCTCATTATTTTGATAACGGTTTCTTCTAAGCTAGACTGCTTGGAATGAGGATACTTTGGCATGTCTGATAAAGTAGACGTTGCTTTAGTCGCTAAAAGTCTTAATTGGTCGACTTGTTCTAGTTTTGAATTAATACGTTGATCTAAGTAAAAAGCTTGTTGTAAATATTCTTTAGCATTCAATCTAACTTACCTCCAATTCCGCTTTGACAGCTTCCATTAATTGATTTTGAAATTTATCTTTTAACCTTAATGCTTTCATAACATCCTCATCAATCGTATCCTCAGTGATAATGTGATGGACTACAACTGACTCCTTTTGTCCTTGCCGATAGAGCCGCGCGTTGGTTTGTTGGTAAAGTTCTAAGGACCAAGTTAATGAAAACCAAACTAAAGTAGAGCCTCCTGCTTGTAAGTTTAAACCATGACCAGCACTAGCTGGATGAATCAAAGCGATTGGGATTAATCCTTTATTCCAATCTTGAAAGTCTTGTTGCGTCTTTAATACCTTCACATCAAATCGTTGGGTGATACGAGTTAAGTCATGTTTGAACCAATAGACTACCAAAAGTGGTTTTCCATTCGCAGCCTCGACAAGATCTTCTAGGGCATCTAACTTACGGTCATGAAGCCAGACACTCTCTTTTTGCTCATCGTAAACGGATCCACTGGCCATTTGGAGTAACTTATTGGAAAGACTGGCGGCATTAATCGCATCAATTTCTTTGTCTTTTACTTCCACAATCATTTCTTTTCGCATCTCGTCATAAACTTTGCGTTCCTTATCTGATAGCCTAACAACTACTTCATTGGTTATAAAGTTTGGCATATCTAAATAGTCCTCTGCCTTCATAGAAACTGTAATGTCTTCAATTTGATTGTAGATTGCTTCTTCTGCTTCAGGCTTAGGTTTATAAGAATAAATGACCATGCCATTCCGTTGATCGGGGTCAAAGTAACGCTGGCGGTAGTGAGTGATAAACCGTCCAAGACGCTCTCCCTTATCTAAGATTCGAAATTGTGCCCATAAATCCATTAAACCATTACTCGATGGCGTCCCAGTTAATCCGACAATTCGTTCGATAAAAGGTCTAACTTTTAGCAATGATTTAAAACGTTTTGCGGCATGTGACTTAAAACTAGAGAGTTCATCAATGATGACCATATCAAAATCAAATTGATAACCACTCTTTTCGATCAACCATGTGACATTCTCACGATTAATGATATATATTTCGACCTCTTGTTTAAGGGCTGACTGTCTTTCTATTTGATTACCAACTACGACAGAATAACGAAGATCCTGTAGATGGTTCCACTTTTCTATTTCATTGGGCCAAGTATCTCTTGCTACCCTCAACGGAGCTATCACCAAGACTTTCTTTACTTCAAAAGAGTCGTACATCAAATTCTTAATTGCTGTCAAAGTAATGACTGTCTTTCCAAGTCCCATATCTAAAAACAGAGCCGCGACAGGATGAGTATCAATGTATTCAATCATCTGTTGTTGATAACCATGTGGTTTAAACTCCATCACGAATCACCTCCTCAAGTATTCTTGATATATCTTCTGTGCTATCTAATACAAAACATTTAAAATCTAAGGATTGAAGTTGGTTAATCCGTTTCTGTTGAAGTTTACGTGGTTTATGACCGGGTGCTTTCACTTCAACAAAAGCCAGCTTGCCTCCTGGAAGCAATACCATTCGGTCAGGAATCCCAGTTAAACTTGGACTCGTCCACTTTAAACACCATCCTCCAAGACATCTGACTGCTCTAATTAATTGCTGTTCAATTTCCTTCTCTCTCATGTTACCCCCTCAAAAGTTTGATAAATCAATAAAGTGACGGTGAGTGATGGCTGTATCTATTCTTATTTATATATAATTTAAATTTTTGCTCTATATAAAATAGGTATAGAAATAGCCGTCACTGGGTGTCACTTTCCCTTTGAATCAAGCTTTATAAAAATTCACTTTGTAATTTCAGCCCATGGATGAAAGAACCACGATTGGTCTTCTTCCGTTCAAATCCCGCTGAGGCAAGAGCTGTATAAAAATCAGTCGTGCTTCTAGGGAACTCTCCAGAACGGTGACAATAGGCTCTATATTCCTCGTAGACTCTTCCTGATTTTTCTATGAGCCCTTCTTTAACATCACAGCAATCCATTATGAAATGATGGAACCAGTCATTCGTTTCCTTATAAAAAGCAACCGCATCTTTTACCTTTTGAGGCTGCGAAATTTTATAATCTTCAGCAATGACCTTCTGTGCCCCTTCAACTACCCAAGCTAAGATAGCTTCGCCGGCTTCTTGATAAAGAAAATCCGCGTAGTTTTTAATATCACTGTTTCCTTCAATCTTTGCCTCAAAGGGAATAACAATTAATCGTCGCCATGTTCCTTCATCCAAGGCACCTACTTTTGGAAGGTGATTGGTGTAAAGGACCAATGTATGACTCGGCGTATAAGAAAAGGGATCCTTAAACTTTTTCTCCGCGAAAATCTCATCAGTGGAGCATAACTTTTTGACAACCGACGTGTTGAGTCGCATCCCTTCTTGAAGTTCTGCAGAGATTAAGAGACGTTTTCCTTTTGCTTCTGCCAATTCGTATTTCACATTACCTTGTTGCTTCATCGTCAATGAATCCGCCGATAGATTCCCAGAGTAGCTACCTAGAACTTTGGCAATCACATTCCAAAAGGTAGACTTCCCGTTGCGGCCATCTCCATAGGCAATGATAAGGGCTTCCACGTATACCTTTCCTATCGCAGCAAGTCCGACAATTTTCTGAACGTAATCAATCAATTCTTGGTCCTCTTGGAAAAAAGTATTTAAAGCATCCAACCAATGTTTCTTTCCTTTGTCCGATACGTCCACTAAGGTTTGTTTGGTAATGAGGTCTTCTGGCCGATGCGCTAATATCTCTCCTGTTTTTAAATCAATCGTATAAGAAGGTGTATTAAGTAAAAACTCACCCTGGTCTAATTCACCTTGTTCAATTTCTACCAAATGACGTACCACATTTAATGCAGATTGAATGTATCGATTATCACGTCGTCTGAGCACAAAATCTTCATATGCTAAAGCATCTTCGAGATTTCGCATGACAACAGCTTGGTCTTTCGTCATGGCTTCTTGAGCTTTTTTCTTACTCATGGAAGTAAGTAACTGCATTCCCCCATTATTTTCCAGAAGCTGTCTGTATTCGTTGATTTTATTTCCTGCTTCTTCAAGTTGTTTATTCGTCAATTCTTTTACAACCCCAACAGCTTGAGACTTTGACTCGTCCCAATAACTCCCGTTATATACTAGAAAGTCCGTTGAAGGAGAATAGCAAAGCTGATGAGAAAAGTGTTCTGCCAATACAGAAGCTTGACCCACATCTGAATAGTCAGTGGGTTTATATTGATAGGTCACATTAAATTGGTCCGGCGGAATGTAATTAGGATCCTGAGACACGCGCTCTCCAAAATTCAATGCAGACTGCCAAATCTTATTCAATTCTTCTTCCGATAAAGGTGGCGAACAATCTAATGCTTTTTGATTAAACTGCTCTCGTGCTTCCTTAGTATTTCCTAAGCGAATTAAAAGTCGTCCAGCATAATGGCTCATCGTACTATTCCGAGACCCTTCTGGTATTAAAGACTGTTCATGATTCCATGTCTCAAATGAAGGCACTTGACGGATAAAGCTGCAGACCTTTTGATTGCCGGCGCAGTGGACTATTTCAGGATTGGCCACCCCAAATATCATACGCGCGCTATCTAAAGCATTGCGATCAAAGTAGGGAAAGTAATCGACAATTGATTCTTTTAACTGTTTATAATCTTGCGCATCATAAACTTCCTCAATCGGAAAATACACATGAAAGCGAGGTCGAGCTGATAAGCTGCCTTTACTCTTTTGATGGTTTCGACTCGCTACTAAATAACACGTCACATCTTGGAAGTAGGTAGTAAAGTCACTCATCTCAATCCAATCCTCTGAGTTATCAGAGTGATCATTATCTAAATCTAGTACAACAACATTTGACACCTTAAAATTCCCTGCCGAACGATAGTTATTTTCATAGTCAGCAGCAACGTGATCATACGCTGCTGCTTGTTCTAATTTTTCTTTTGAATCGACACTGACTTGATGTGGAAATATGGTAGCTCGATGATTTCCAATCGTGTCTGAACAATATAAATCCATCTTTTCCCTCCTGTTAATCTTTTTGATAAAAGTGACATTCAAAACCATCGGCTCCAAGTTCTAAACCTTGAGCCCATTCTGGCTGTTTACTCATGATGGTTGATATTTCTTCAACACTTGATTGGCCTTCTGGAACTTCCAAGACAATCTCATCATGAACATGCATAACGACGCGATAGTCTTTGAGTCGGTACATAGCTTCAGCTAAAATATCTCTTGCAATACCTTGTACAATATTCTCAACAAACTTAGCTCCATAGGATTCTACTTCTTGCCAGTTATTTCCGGTCCCTATTCCCTCATAAACAACAGATTCTCCGCCGAAGCGATTTGATCCGATGCGAGGTTTGCAGTAAGCTAACCGACGTCCGGAGGGCAACTCAATAAATAAAATTCCTGATTCATAGGTAAAACGAAGTCCATGCGTTTCAGTGAGCATTCGTCCTTTCACTGTTTCTTTCGTACAGCGATCCACTGACCACCAGAAGTCTACAATATTAGGACTTGCATGACGCCAAGCATCTACGAGTGGTTTTAGGTCTCCTTCCTCTATCCCCATCTCAATGGCTCCCATGGCTTTAAGTGCGCCGACAGAACCCCCATAACCGAGAGCGAGTTCAGCAATTTTCCCTTTTTGACGGAGATAGCTATTCACTCCATGCTTTTCAACGGGAACACCAAACATCTGGGAAGCAGACTCACAGTAAATATCCTTCCCTGCTTTAAAAGCTTCTTGTCGCCATTGTTCCTTGGATAACCATGCTAAGATTCGTGCTTCGATGGAAGAAAAGTCATCTACGATAAATCGATGACCCTTCTTGGGAATAAAAGCTGTTCGGATCAATTCCGATAAGGTATTAGATACTGAACCAAATAATAGTTCCAAACTTTTGGTATCTTTCATTTTTACTAAATTACGAGCTTCCTTTAGATTAGTTAGGTAGTTACGCGGGAGATTTTGTACTTGAATCAGGCGGCCAGCATAACGCCCGGTTCGATTGGCTCCGTAAAACTGGATAAGTCCTCGTGCTCTGGAATCCAATCCCGTCACTGATAGCATCGCATCATATTTCTTCACACTCGACTTCGAAAGTTCTTGCCGCAGTTCGAGCACTTGCTTGTTCTTTCCTTTCGAAGTTTCCAAAGCTTCTTTCACTGCTTTTTTCGCCATAGATTCGATGGGACATTCTTGTTGATTGAGCCATTCTTTTAATTGAAGCGGTGAGTTTGGATTTTCTAAACCCGTTAAATCTTTAGCTTCTTGAAGATGATGCTCTCTGGTTTGTCTGCCGCAATAAATTGCCCCTTCTACCAAATCCATTTCCACCTCAATCCCTAAATCATTGATTTTCTGGTCTTGGTGATAGTAGTTCCACTCTTCACTTGACACAGGAAATTTAGACAGACGATGTTGAATTGCTAATTCTACTTCAACATCTCTTAGGTTATATTCTTTGAAAGATTTCCAATCTTGTAGGGAATGATCAGGCAGATTCCTTGCTCGGTAGTCATTCGCTTTGGTTGGTTTACAAGGTGTGCAAAAGTATCGAATCAGCCGCTTACCTTCCTGCATCTTTTTACATTCTAGCCCTAGCACCTCGCCAACTTTCTCTAATGACAGAGGTAAACCTAGAGAAGCGGACCACACCATAGAGCAATACCATCCACTTGGATCCAAATATTGTCCCGGTGGATATCCCAAAAATTGGCTTAAACAAACGCGTTCAAAGTTGGCATTAAAAGCCCATTTTTCAATGGTTTCATCTTCCAAACTTTTCAATACCTCATCAGGTAATTTTTCTCCCAAAGCGATATCTACCACTTGAGCGGGACCACTATCAATTGAATAAGCAAAGAGGAGGACTTCAAAGTCCCCACTCTCGGCATATTTATACACTCCTGCTTTAGATAAATTAACTGATGAGAAAGTTTCTATATCAATACTTATTGTCCTCATTTTTCATCCTCTTTACTTCTTGCTCATATTGATTCCATCGTCTAAGGATTGAGATCATAAGGTCCGTTCCAAGATCTAAAATAATGTTTAACCAAATTACGACGATAATGATCCAAACAATTAACTCTCCCATTACTCCCCCTCCTAAGCTAAGAAATCATCCGTTGCATCAGAAAGTGGTTTAAAATCTGAACTCGCAGAGGATCCACCACCTAGAGGTTCTCCGTCACGAATTTTCTGGATATTTCCTAGACCGCAAGCTACTCCTCGGTTCCCATTCACGTTATAAGCATAAAAATTGATAGACACTCGCGCATAAACGCCAGAATAAACTTCTGAACGGTCTAAAATGGGATTGACATACTCATCGACAATCTGTGGGGCTCTTACAGCATTGGCATTTACAAAGTAGGCATCTTGGTACTCTGTATCTTCTTTCTCAATATCCCCATCACGTAACGGCAATTTTAAAGCTGCTTTATTAGGCTTCTTCCCTCCAAACTTTCCAATTCCCTGTTCAATCGCGGCATCAATGGCTCGTTCAATAGCCTCAATAGTTTTCGTATCTGACTTCGGAATAATTAATGACGCGGAGTATTTTTCTTTTCCACCATTCATGGCAGCACGTGGCTCCCAGACATTGGCATAACTTAATCTCACTTCACCTGTAACGACTTTCGTTGAATTCATATTTGACATAATTCTTTCTCCTTTTTTATTTAAAATCTTCTTTAACATCGTGTCTGACAATAGCTGGACGTCCATCACTATCTGGGACTAACTGTATTTTGCCTGCTGAGCGCATTATCAAATCACCAAATATTTCATTAAATTTCTTGTTACCGATTTGCTTCTCTAATTTTGTTAGAGCCTTTAATTTCACTTCATGAATATCTTTAATGTCTTCTTCATTTGCACGTTGTTCCACTAAATCTACATCCATATATTTTCGAGTGGTTCGGCCTTCTACCAATTTAAAGCCAGACCATTCTTTGTTATGATCAGTTGCTTGTTGGTAGGCATAGGCCTTCACATCCTCAGCCCATCGCACGAGGTCATCTAACTGAGGTAATATCGCTTCAATCTCCTCATCTGACAGCAAATGCGCTTCTTTTAATTCATGCTTTTTGAGTTCAAGGTGGTGATTCGCTCTGTCTTTAGACACTGCTCTAATCTTGGTATGCTTTAACCACTCGCCAGGATTCAATTCACCTTCACCTTGATAAGCAAGTTCGGCTTTCTCCTTCAAATCACCGTTTGCCCATTCTAGGAGCGCATCTAAATCAATGACCCATGTCGCGATATTTCCGATACGAGGTTGATAGATAGAAAGATGGATTGTTTCAATATCATAAATCGCTTCAAATATCGAAAAAGCTCCAAGTGCGTATAGTTTCATTTGTGGGTTGTCTTCCACCGGGACATAGGTCTTTCCATACTTAAAATCTACAACTTTAAGGGTTGCCCCCGATGCGAGAATACAGTCTGCGGTTCCGAATCCTTCTGGAACATAAGTTGAAAAATCAACTCTTTGTTCAATTAAAACAAGCGGACTTTCTAATTCAGACATTTGTTCATGAATAAAACTGACGTAATCATCAGTGTAGGCTTCCATTTCATCAGAGTGATAAACAGAGGCCGGACGATTATTTTCAATACCTAATGACTTTTTCAATTTAAATTCAGCTAGTTCATGGGCAGCGGTTCCTTCTTCGGCATATACATTGGAGTCATCCACCCCCATGTCTTCGACAGCAATTTGTTCGAGTCTTGAAATGGGTGGGTGCTCTAACCACTTATGGGCACTGGAAGCTGATAAGAGAGCATGCTTCTTATTCGTCATGACTTAATGCCTCCGCTTCATGCCATAGGATGAAATAAGCTGATGGGTCTAATTCGCTTAACTTATTGGACCCCATTTTTTTAATGAGCAATCGGATTTCATCCGAGAACCCTTCTTGTGCTTTCTTTGCTAAATGTTTTTGTATTGCCTCAAAACTGATTGGCTGGACCGATTCTTGTTCATCAGGAATCGAGTATTCATCTAATGTCATCTGATTAGGATCCTCACTAACAAATGCTTGGTAAAAGTGTTCCCAATCTTCGTAAAACGATTGAATATTATCGTTGATGGCTTGTAACTGTTTCATCTGACTCATCTAAGATTTCCTCCTCTTTAATTTCGACTGATGTAATTTCATCGCCGGGTACTAGAATAGTGATATTCTGTTCTGCGCCAAACAACTTTTGACATAAACGCTGACTAAGTCGAGCTTTTCTTATGCGGACCATCTCTTGCTGACGCTTTGGCTTGGTTTTAATGGTTAGAGTTTGTCTCATCCAGGTTCCTCCTTTCGAAGGGCTTTTGATTTTTTCCCCTTCACTATTAGCCACCAGGGGGACCTAATTCGGACGGTCTTGTAAATATTTTTTTAATTTAGTTTTTGCTCGGTTGACTGCTTTACGAATGGCGGATTCATCTTTACCTTCTTCTCGTGCGATGCTGGAGTAACTTTCCCCATCAATTAGGCATCTTTTTATCAAATATATCTGCCGGTCAGATAAGATACTCGATAACTCGTTCATCCATATTTTGCTTAATACCTGGGACTCCACAACAATATTCGATTCAATAACTCTTTTTTGTAATTTACGATTTTTATAATCCTCACGACTTATATCTTCATAAGACCTATGTCGATCACTTCTAGATTGTTTCCTATCATTCAGCTTTTCCTCATAATAAAAATCTAGAAGTTCTGTTTTCCAATCAGCCTGATAATTCGAATCAGTCATTGCAATGATTAATTCCTGGTCATCTGGGAAGTCCTCAATTATCAACTCAATTTCTTTGCCACTCTTTCCTACATATTTCACTTTTAACGGTTTATACTGTTTCACTGTTTTGCTCCCTCTTGCCTAGAGAGCATCAAGAGCAAGAGAACAGCAAAAAGGCCTGTGACCAACAAAGTACACAGACCTACTCCTGCCATAAAATGAGCGCATTAAGGTAAGGGTACTTTTATCTACTAAAATCTAAGTACCAAACTTAGATCTTGAGTAGATTTTGTATCCTCTTGCCCTTAATGCATATCAGGCAGTATGATATTTAATATGAAATAAATTATCTATTTCTATTTTCATTATCACAGGAAGCTCACATTATGACCCGGCATTAATCGTGCCGATTTAAACACAAAAAAACTGCTTTAATCAACGGTTTTCATTCCGTTGATTAAAGCAGTTTTTATTAAATCCAATTCTAATAGCATTTCAAGCGGCAGTTCTCATTCCGCATTTTCAAAATAATGTTTATCTGTTCTACCTAAAACATTAAAATTTTGTGAATATAGTATTTTATTACATGCATGTAAGCCTAAATTGGAGTGACTAAATAATAAAGTTTGATACATTACGTCTCGAGGAGTAGACCTTAACTCGTACCCAGCTAATCTCAGTATTTTAAAACTAATATGGGGAGGTAAACTCATACCTAGACAGAATTGCATTATAACATCAAGAGAATGCTCTATATCATCTTGATTTTTCAATTGTCTTAATTTTCGGTCACTCAAATCACATAATTCCGCGACTTCCTCTACCGTATAATCATATAATTTGATAATATAACTAATCGCCTCAGGTAAATTATTTGGTATGTTTTTTAACAGTTCGTACAGATTGTCTTGTTCTTCTCTCAAGAAGCTTGTTTTATCCTCAACATCTTCTGGATAGGCTAAGCTAAATTGTAATCTTGACCTTTGGCTATGATATAAAACCCCTAAATAAAGAAAATGAAGTTGGGACCTGGTTGTTGACATTAATTTCACGTTAAAAGGAAGACAACATTCATCCATATGATATCTGGCATAATCAGTTAGATTAATTTCACCATTAATTGTCTCATAAAGATATTTACTATCATTTTTAATTACATGTGATTCTACATAAACATAGTTTTCTCCAGATAATTTACGCCCTAATTCTTCTGAACTATCAAGTAGGTCTATAAAATCATCATATTTTAATGAAAATGTCTGATTTCGTTTTAAACTTCCTCGAGAAAATGCATAATCTTCAACATAACTTCCATCTACATAATTTAGTACGCCAATAGCTTCTTCATAACCTAGGTCAATGAGTCTTATTTTTGCTGTAACTATAGGTACATTAAAGTTTTGAGCAATCTGAAATATGGCCCAATGGATCTGGGCAACCTTTTTTTCTAATTCACTTTTTTCCTGTAAGTGTTGTAATTCTTTTATACTACCCAGCAAATCAGAAATATTTTGATGCTCTATTTGATATTCTTCAACTTTGGTTATGCAAACTTCTCTAGGCAGTAAGATACATGGAGCTAGACTCCGAGCATGTACTTCCATAAAAGCATTTTCTTGGTGAGTTTGATTAAAATTATGTAAGAATGTTTCTTCATCAATTTGCATATTGGAGTGAACTAATTCGCCAAACATTGCCGCTTTATAATGAAGAATCCAATGAATACATTCATGGATGATTGTATTGTTATATGCTCCCGTACCTTTTAATTCTTTTAGTCGGGGATCAATTACAACTGTTCCTTTTTCTATAGAAACAATTTCTTTAGGATAATGTTGGATTTCCATAGTCTCGACTTCACAGTCACGGAAATAAACTTGTCCATGAATGCTACAGTCTTCGCTAAGAACTAACTCTTTCACATCAAGTTTAATACGATGGGCAAAAGCTAATGGATTAATAGCTTTGCCATTTTCTAAAACTTCTGGATAAACTATCTTAAGAATTTCAGAGGCTATTTCATCATTTTGACCTTTATGTATAATAGGAACTAATTGATCATCAAGCGGATAAACGTGATCAACTTTTTCTGAGTATTTACCGTAGCTTAGAGCTCCCATTTCATGAAAATCTTCCCCGATTCTGAATTGTGTCTGCAAGTTAGCCCAAGGATGCCCAGTAAATCCATAGGAACCATCTTCCTCATAGACCGAAACTTGCCACCTTTGCCTAATTTGAATTGTTATATCTAATAAATAAGGACCAATATCATTGATAAATAACTTTATTATATCGAAATCAAGCAATTTAATATGGCCAATACTTTCATTCGGATAATGTAAGTCGGTCAATTCATTTAAATGGTTTGGAATATAGCTTTCCAACCAATCTTTTATTTCATCTGTATATTCAGTCTTAATTAGCTGTTTAAATGATAGCAAAAGAGCACCCCCTTCAAAAAAAGAACATACGTTCTCGTTTATATTCTAACACCTTTTAATATGGAGAACAACTTAAGTAAAATTAGAATAAATAATATAATACTCCTCTTAAGGTAGATTTTTCTTAAGCATCTACTGTAAAAGGAGTATTCATAACTTATCTAAAAATTGTTATAGTTTTGATATCATTTCGTCAACAGCTGTTTTAAACTCAGCCAGACGATGCTCTTCATTGAATAAAGGTAATCCAAGTACACGATACTTATTATTAAATGTATACTTATCATCTAACTTAGCGACAGATTCAATCTGGATAGAAAAATTATCTTTCCACTGATCATATTCTAATAAGTGGCTTCCTTTCGGTTCAGCATATACTTGACTAACTTCATAGCCAGAATCTCGATTACGTTTGATGAAAAGTAGAAAATCTGGTTCAAAACGTTCGCCATTTTCGAAACTATAAATTGCTAAATCTGCGATTCGTTCATTTCGAATAACATAATACTCCAATCCTTTTTCATCTAATCTAGGTGCAATATAAGTTTTGAAATAAACTATGAACTTCTTTTCTTCACTCGTACCATAATTATCTTCATAGACGTACCAATCTTCTTGTCTTAAATCAAGCCTTAATCGTTCATCTGACACATCTCTTTGAGAAACACCTATACCATCATTATTTTCATCAAATAAACTTCCCTGACCGCTATCCGATAATAAAATACTCTTATCTTTAATAACATTGCTTATAGCATTTGCTTTAAAAAATTCACTACCTTGATACTCTGGCTTTATATTAACAACAGTCTTAGCAATATTTTTAAAAATATCAATTAGCCCATTATATAAATCTCGGGTTGTATATTCCTCTGTATAGTAAACTAGTTCAAGTGTATTATTACCTAAGTAATCATCTCCAGTTAAAAACTGACGTAAACTTTTTAAATGCGGATATTTCTTCCTAAGTGAAGAAAATCTCAATGCAGGGTAGCGCTCACAAGCACCAACTAGTACGTTGTATGGAATCTCTGCAAATCTTAATTGTACAAACTTCTGGTTTATTTTAGTATGAGGAAGTTCTTTGATGCCACCTTCTAGCATGGTCGTAACTAAACCTGAATGTGACCGAAGTACTGCTCGGTGTGTTTCGAATTGTTGACTAGCATCAAGGCCTAGTACTTCTTGTCGATCTTTCAATATTCGTTCATTTGAAAACACCAACCCAGTGTTGAATAAATCAGACTCTCTGAAACTATCTTTTAAAATATACGTAATCTTACGTTTTTTATCATCTACCATGCCTGTGAAAATCAAAGCTTCCCGCAATTCTGAAATGTAGCGTGAATCATTGTTACTATGAAAGTACATTGTTTCCAAGTATCGAAATGGATTATCTATATCTTGATCATACTTCCGTTTATATCGTTCTTGGCCCTCTGTCACCTGGAATGGAAAATACCTAGCACCACGACCAATTAACTGCGCTTCCGATAAGGTGTACTTTTTAGATTGACGTTTATCGAACGCTCTAACAATATCGAATAAGTTTAACACATCCCAACCTTCGATCAGCATTTTCACTGTGAAAATTAAACGTAAAGAATTGTCCTTATCCTCCAATGAGTTTAACAAAACATGATTTTTCGGAGTATTTTCTGTCGTACTGTTAATGTTTAATGAATATTCTTTAGTCATTGACTTACGTAGGCTATTAGCAAGTAAGTTCAATGATGATTCTTTCTTTTTAAAATAATCAAGTGCTTCATGAAGCTCTGGGACATTTTGAATGCTATATAACTTCTGGAGCTCTTCTGCAGTGATTTTGTGGATGTTATCATGGAATTCTTCATAGAAAGTTTCCGATTCCTTCTTCGTATTAGATTGAATCATTATAACTGGCTTCACATTTTGACCAGCATCTGCAAACAAATACCGTCTAAATTCACTCATAATACAGGCAATAAGTGTTCGCGTCCAGATATCGGTACTTGTTGCAAAGTTATGGAATTCTTTCGTGAATCCACTCTCACGGAAATGCTTCAATGAATAGTCGTAGACAATCTTATCAAGATATTTGTTACGAATTGATTCTTCATTTAAGTCCACCGTAGCAGTAAATTCCAACATAATATTATTAATATTTGCATGAAAAGCCCGCCCTCGAATAGTTTGTTCCCAATTATTATCTATTTCCGCAGCGTCTCTCTTTTCAGTGGGGGTCCTTAAAGTTTGACGATTTAAATGATGGCTCTCATCTGCTAAAAATACTACCGGCGTACCTTCAAAGTCATCAATTGACATTAAATTTTCTCTAGGCATTGTAATATTATTGTGTAGACCATTCGTGGTTGAAAAATGGATATTAATCGCGTTTTCTTCTGGATTTAAGGCTGTAAACTTATCGACCTCACGAATAATAATCTTTTCACCTGAAATTGACAGTTCATTGGCAAAAAGATATTTGTTCGATTTCATATTCAAAAAGTTTTCTTTTGTTTTTTGTATAATATTATTCTGATCTACAACAAAAACATAATTACGATAACCTTTAGTATATAGGTAAAGAATTAATGCTGCCATAATAACAGTCTTACCTGAGCCGGTTGCCATATGGAAAAGTGTATCAATTTGCTTGTTATCACTTAACCCCGTTTCATAGTAGGTCACAAAGTAACGTAAAGCTTCTATCTGATACGGCCTTAAAGCAATATGATCGGCCAATCCTGCCTCAACAATCTCTGGTAACTGTTTCAGACCGATTGCTTCTTGTACGGCTAGAATTTTTTGATGAAGATACTGTTTATTATTCATGACTTCCACTACCTTCGTAGAATGATTTGCTGAAAGCTTTATCTTCTTCACTTACTTCGTATTCATCATCATCAATAGAAGAGTAATTAACATACAGCTTATTTTTATCAATTAGTCCTATCAGTACTTCCTTCTTATCTTCTAAAGTTAATTCGCTGAAGGCCTTATCTGCTTTTTTTAAGTCTGAAGTCAAAATATAAGGGACGATTTGCTCGCTGTGATAAATAGTTTCTTTGATCCCTTGTATGGTGTCCTCATTAGCGGATATTATCATATCTATTAAACGTTGGCTGTCTTCCAAAAGTTCACAGTAAACAAAAGTACCACCACCCTGCCAATTGACGTCGACTAAAGTGGAAATTCCAGATTTATCACCTGAAATAACATTTTTAAGGCGTTGAACTGTAAGATTATTAATATAATTCATTTGTTCAATTCCTATGTATCTTCTATTTAATTTGTGACAAACAGACGCTGTAGTCCCAGAGCCTACAAAGAAATCTAAGACTAAATCTCCTCTGTTTGTTGATAATTCAATTATACGCTTTAAAAGCTGTTCCGGTTTCTTTCCAGCGGGAAATGAAATTCCTCCTTCATTTTGAGTATTATTAAAATTAATATCTACCCAAATGTCAGTTACCAACTTTGCAATAACCTCTTCCCCGTCAACATATTTGATATTATTATTTAAAAAACCAAGTCTTCTACCATTTAAAGCAAACTGTGGTTCATTGTTATTATCAAAATAACTAATAATTTCCCCTTGCTTTGAGATTGATTCTTCTTTAATAACTTTCGGAATAGAGCTTTTGGTTGTGTAAATCTTTTTTCTATTCTCAAAAACAAAGTTTAAAAAGAATTCGTCATTTATAGAATTTTCATCAATTTTGTAATCCTCAGGGATAATACCTTCTTGAATCATGTAATCTCTTAATGATAGTGTTTCGTATCCGTTATCGCCCTTATGCAAGATGGAGTTAAAGTGTGTATCCCACTTATCTTGCGCCATATATTGAGGATTTAAAATTATATTTGTACTGTTTTTATAAACCAAGATAGAATCTTTGGTTTTAATTATTGTTTTATCTTTGTGTGCTGTTTTATTTCCTGATGCTGTTGAAGATTGAACAGCGATACTGTTTACAAAGTTTTCTTCTCCAAATATTTTATCCATTAATACTTTTAAATAGTGTTCCTCATTTTTGTCTATTTGCACAAAAATAATGCCTGAACTTTTTAGTAATTTTTTGGCTATTTTTAACCTGTTTTGCATAAATGTGAGCCAAGTAGCTCGATTAAATCGATCATTATATTGAAAACTATCATTCAGAGTATTAAATGGCGGATCAATATAGATAAGCTTAACTTTCTCCTTATACCGCTCTAATAGACTGTTTAGTGCTGCATAATTATTTCCTTTAATGATTAAGTTATCGTTATCATCTAAGATAATATCATCTTCAGTACCTTCGGAGGTGTACCGCTTTGCATTAGCCAATACTTTAGGGGCTTTTAAGTTCGTAATTTGATCATAACCTAATATTTCATGATACATTATTTCTTGTCGTTTCTGATCATCTTTATCTTGACCTCCCACGACAATTGCGTCCTTATAAGGGAAGTCTAACACAACGTCAGTGCTCGCACTCAAAAACCTGCCACCCGTTGTTAAACCAATTTCAGAAGTGTAAGCCGTATAGCTATCTTCTAAAAACTCTTTTGAATTGACTACCCATTTTAACTTTTCTTGATTCAACACCCATGTATCTTCTATTTGGCTAAAGAATACCTTACAAGTGATCTCGTTATCTCTAAAAGCTTTAACTAAGAATGAATCAAGGTTACTGACTGCCTCTATTACTTTTGTCTTAAGTATCTCACCGTTCTCCCCAATATAAGCAGGATTTGAACGTAAAATATGCTCTATGGTTTCATGTAAATTCATAAGTTACAACTCCACTATCTGTAAAAAATATTTAATATACATTATCTAATTTACAATACATTATAAGTATTATTTATTTACTATTTTTATTATCATTTGACATTTTACCATTAATGTCAACCTTTATCGAATTATTTTTATCGTCCTGTTCCCACACACGTGCCCATCCTTTATAGCTCCAAACGAAAAATCAGACACTGATTTATCCCTAATTTCGTAAAAAGAGGTTTTTAGACGCTTTCATAAAGCCTACACCCCCCCTCTGTTAAGCGATTCTATTCTATTTCTTTTCCATCAATACTACACACTCAACATGCGGTGTATGCGGAAACTGGTCAATCGGTTGAACCGTCTTCAATTCATAACCAAAGTCTCTTAACCAAACTAAGTCTTCAGCTAAGCTTTTTGGATTACATGAGACATAGATAACTTTATCCGTTCCAAGTCTTCCAATGCTTCGCATCACTTTCCCTCCGGCACCACTTCTTGGTGGATCTAAGAGTAATAAGTCTGGTTGGCCCCAAATTTCTGGGAGTTCTTTCATTCCGCGTCGAGCGTCACTCGCCATGAAGAAAGTATTGTCTAAGCCATTATCTTTCGCATTACGCTTCGCTGACTCAATTGAAGTTTCAACAATTTCAATACCAGCTAATTCTTTACTGCGTTTCGCAAAAGGTAAACTGAATGTCCCTACCCCACAGAATAGGTCAAGGACGCGCATATCATCATTCACATCAGCCATCTCAAGGGCATAGTCCACCATTTTGTCGGCTTGTATTGGGTTCGGTTGGAAGAATGTATCATGCCAGATACGGTAGCGGTAGCCACCTAATTCATCGTAGATATAATCGCGTCCATATAAAGTAAAGGACTCTTCTGATTGAATACGCCCTGAGATATTTGTATACTCAATCCAAACTAGACTGGCTAAGCTTGGGAATGCTTCGCTTAAGCGATCTTTTAAGTCTTCTACAGCTTCTGGATGTGCTTCGGGTTTTTCTGTCGCATAGACTACCACCATTAATTCACCCGTTTCAAAAGAAGTTCGCATCATTAGGTTACGTAAAAGTCCTGTATGTTTATCTTTATCATAGCCTTTGAAATCATAATCTTTCTGCCATTGGCTCACAATGTGTTTTACTTCAATCATCACCTTTGGAGCAATAACTGAATCATTTAAATCAATGACTTTACGGTAATTTCCTTGTTGGTGCATACCTAATTCACCGGTTGGTCCGAAAGATAATTCCATCTTATTACGGTAACGGTTTGGCTCATCCATACCAATAATTGGTTGGATTAACGCTGTATCAAAGCCAGCCTGCTCTAAAGATTCTTTGACAATATTCGCTTTAAACTCCAATTGATCAGGGTATTTCATATATTGCAGTGGCGCTGCACCTGACACATCAAAGTGAGTTGGCATATCTAAATTACGTGTTGGACCGGGTTTCAATAACTTATCATAGGGAACAACTGCCTTGTAACGACCTTTCGCATTATCAACTGTTACTCGTACCACGTCACCTGGAACCACATTCGACGTAATGATTTTTAACGTTCTACCGTTTGATCCTCTATCTGGTGCATGGGTATAGTGAACGAATCCGCGCCCTTTTGAATCTACATAATCGATTTCTACATCCAACACTTCTGTTGGGTAATCGCCTTTTCTCATTGAATCACCTCAATATTATTATTTATACAAAAGCCTGTGTATTATTACAATATTCCCTAGTTTATCATATGTAGCCGTTGTGTCTATCTTTTAAGTAAATTTAAGTGCATATTTTTTAGTAGTTTATCCATACAAAAAGCATCCCGTTAAGGATGCCTCATTTAAAATTATTCACTTGGTAATTGGTTCACCAAACCATGAACTTCACTTAAAGGTTCTACAAATAGAATTCCGTTACCTTCTTTGTCTAAGTCCATATCTTGGAATATGATTTGGCTGATTTTTTTATATTTATCTTTTTCAACAATAATCCAAATAATTTCTCGCATCGGTTCCACCTCAAAATTTAAGAAACGCTTAGGCTTTCTTCCGATCCCTTTTCCGTGAATCACTGTTCCACCTTGTGAACCTTCTTGCTCTGCAAGTCGAATGACTTCTCCAGCATCCCCACTTGGAACGACTGCATAGATTAAATACCACATATGAACCCCTCCTAAAAGCGATACAGATAAACGATGTCACGTGTGAATGCAATGGCTGCGCCTTCTTTGAATTGAACTCATTCAAAGTTATCAGATAATCTTGCTGAACCGTGCCCTTTAAATAAAGTATTTTGTAAGATATCGTTTTTTTGAGTAGCATCCATATAGTCCTCACCTTCTCCATGGTTACAAATCTCTTTTACCATTTTATCGGGTATTTTACTGCGGCTTCGACATCATTAAATGACGAATTTTCTCCAATATCGCCGTAGCCTTCGAGACTTGTTAAGCCGGCTAGACGCGTAACAAATAGGAAACTTTCGCTGTTCTATTTTTGAGGATAACGATTTTTAACATGTTCAATTACTTTATCTAATTTGTTTTTATGCGTTGCTTTTATAATAATTTCTTTTCGCTGACCTTGCATATCTAGGATACTTTGGCGATCATCTCCATCATAACAAGCAGCTAAGTAAGTCGTTGCTCCATTTGTCGCCTATCTATGAAATATATTATCAATTCTGTCTGACAGTTTAACTTTAGCAATAATCGTAATAAGGTAAAACTCATTACTAAATTCTTCAGTATTAACATATGTTCGTCATCCTATTATTGTTTCACTTGATAGTTATAAAATATTCCAACGAGTTGTACGATGACATTTAGCATTAACGATACAATCACAATCACATCAAAACCTTCTGTGATACTATCAGTTTTCGGTACAAAGTTGACTAACCCTTGGGTAAATGGCAAGATAAAAGTTGCAGTCATTGTCCTAGCCGCGACTTCTCCCGAGTCAAAGACAATCACATTAAATTCAGGCGTTTAGAATAAGCATAAGATACCTACTAATACGTAGATAGTGGCAAAGTTATGTCGTAAATTAACGTCTTTAATAATTCAGTATACCCCGAAAGTCAACATAGCTCCTACTCCTAGGGACAGTACCATAACAAAGTTTTGTTCAGCTATAATTGAAATGAATCCTAAACCAAATATACCAATCATCGCAATCACTTTTTTCGGATGTTCAATTACGTAGTGACTGAATAAATCACCCATCTTCTCAACAATCATATCCACACCGACTAAGAACAGCGGTAAACCAATCAGTAAAAAGCGACACCAATGACAAATCATAGTATCGTTAACCAGGCTACCGGTTGCAATTTAAGCTGAATTAACATTACGACACCAACAATTGGTAGTAAGGAAGTTGAAGTTTCTTTAAAGTTATCTATTAATCGACCCAGTTTAAACTCTTTCTTTTTAAATGATGGCATATAAAAAAGAAGCCTGTTCACACAGACTTCTTTCAAATATAAATTATGCTTTTGTAAATAAGGCAACAGCTTCAACATGAGTCGTTTGTCCAAATAAATCAACCGGTTGGACAAATTGTAAATCATAACCCGCATCCGCGAATAATCGTGCATCTCTCGCTTGAGTTGCTGGATTACAGCTAACATATACAATCTTTTCAGGTTGTTGTTCAATCACTGCATCCACAAAGACTTGATCTAAACCTTTACGTGGTGGATCAACAACGATAACATCAAAGTTGATGCCTGCTTCGTTCCATTTTGGTAACCATTCTTCCGCACTTCCGACTTCGAAGGCTGCATTTTTAATGCCGTTTAACTTCGCATTTTGCTTAGCCATTTCAACGGCTTCATCCACAATATCCATCCCATACACTTGTTTCGCATGTTGAGCGAGTGATAAACCGATTGTCCCGATTCCAGAATACGCATCCAGAACAGTCTCATTCCCTTGTAAGTCCGCTGCATCAATCGCAGTTTTGTATAGAACTTCTGCTTGGGGTGTATTCACTTGGTAGAAAGATTTAGATGAGATTCTAAATGTTAAGCCTAACATCGAATCTTCAATATAAGGTTGGCCCCATAATACTAAACTTTGACGACCTAGAATGACATTCGTACGTTTCGTTTGCACGTTTTGTACAATACTTGCGATATTTGGTACTTCTTCCGCAATTGCATCGACGATGATTTCTTCGTTTGGCATCTTACGTTTATTCGTTACAAGTGTCACCATCACTTGACCGCTATAATGTCCACGTCTTACAACTACATGACGGATAATTCCTGTATGATTCTTTTCATTATAAGCAGGCACATGGAATCGTCTTAAGATATCTCTCACAATTAAGATGGCTTCATCAATTTCTTTATGTTGAATAAAGAAATTTTCAACTGGCACTAAATCATGTGAGTTTCTTCTAAAGAAGCCGGTTTCTAGTTGGCCATTGATTTCTCTTACTGGGATTTGTGCTTTATTACGGTATTCCCATGGATTTTCCATACCTAGTACAGGACGGATCTCTGCATCTTCAAAGTGGCCAATACGTTCGTAAGCTGATTTAACTTGTTGTTCTTTGTATGCTAATTGAGCGTCGTAGCTCATATGTTGCAGTGTCATTGTCCCGATTTGACGTCCGATAGCATCAGTCATCTCCACGCGCTCTGGACTCTCTTCAATAATTTCAAGTAAGCGTCCAAACCCGTAAGTCTTACCGACTTTCATCGCTTTGAATTTAACAACTTCGCCTGTAATCGCCCCTTCGATAAAGAATGGATAATGATCAAGTTTTACAACGCCTTGCCCTTGTGATGTTATGTCTTCGACCGTTCCGGTGAACGTGTCATTTTTCTTAAATGGTACTTTGTTTGCCATTTTTTATTTCCTCCAATTTCAATGTCTTACCCATTTTATCAAAACCTAGCCATTATTCCTAATTAGTATTGAATGAGGAAGAATTCAAGTCATTAAATTATTTTATTCAAAATGTTAAAAAGTACGTGCATTTAATCACAAGACGTGCTAATATATACTCAAAGAGACAAGGGGGATATAAAATGAAAAAGAAATCATTACTACCATTATTGTTATTAACAGCAAGTTCGCTTGCATTAGCTATTAGTTCACCAGTGAACAATGTAACACCTTTTGCTGAGACAGTTGCCGTTCAAGCTCAAGAAACAACAACTTTAAAAGTGGCTTACTTAGCTCCTCACGGTGACAAATCATTCGCTTCTGTTGTTGTGGCAATGCAAGGTGATGTCATTGTTGACGCACAAATCGATGAATTCCAATTTGTTGAAGGTGATCAATGGACTGGTGTTCCAAACGCAGATGCTACATTTGGTGAAGGTTTCGCTGACGGTGTAACTTTAATCAGTAAACGTGCGGACAGCGAAGGCTACTCTGCTATGATGGCTGATATGGCTGGTTCAACTGTTACTTATGCAGATAACTTAAACGCTATCGAAGACTTTGCTAAAGGCAAAACTGTTGCTGAAATCGAAGAAGGCATTACTGCTTTAAATGATTTAGGTGAAGATGGAAATGTTTCTGACGTAGTATCAGGTGCAACTTTAGCTGACTCAGCTGGTTACTTACAAGCCTTCATTGACGCTGCTAACGAAGGTACTGAATTCACTGGTGCTGAAGCAGATGCTGCTAATTTAGAATTAAAACAAGCCGTAGCTGCACCACATGGTGACCAATCATTCGCAATCGTTACTACAGCAGTAGATGGTGATAAAGTTGTTGTTGCTGCTTTAGACGAGTTCCAATTTGTTGAAGGTGATCAATGGTCAGGTGTTCCAAACGCGGACGCTCCATTTGGTGAAGGTATCGCTGAAGGAGTGACTTTAGTTTCTAAATTAGAAAACTCTGAAGCTTACTCTCAATTAATGACTGACATTGCTGGATCAACTGTTCCGTACGCAGAAAACTTACAAGCAATTACTCAATTCGCTGCTGGTAAAACTACGGCTGAATTAGAAGAAGCGGTTGCTGAGTTACAAGACTTAGGCGAAGAAGGAAATGTTGCTGATGTTGTATCAGGTTCAACTTTAGCTGACACTTCAGGTTACTTACAAGCGATTGTAGACGTAGCTAACCAATAATTATTAGCCATAAAATTAACTTCTTAATTAGACAAGCTCAGCTGGGCTTGTCTTTTTTGTTGAGAATTGTGATTTTTGCGTATATAAAGCGGGTTAAGTAGATTTAAGCGGATTGAGATTTGTAGTTTTTGGAGGGATTCTGGAGAAAGCATCACTTTGAATTATCTTTGTGTAGCTTTTGACGGTAATCTGATATTTTGAATTCCCATAGTGACGCTTATCATGGTTTAGTGGCTTTTCGTTTTCTAAAGGGTTGGTACTACCCTAACCTCGACTAACATTTGAATACTGTAACATATTAAAAAACTCCCGCAACATATTGGGAGTTTTAGTGTATCTATTCATTAATTTGTTGGCGATTTTCTTTAAATAGCTCTTCTAAGAAGTGTTCTGGAGCTGAGAGGCCATCTACATGATCTTCGTCTCTTAATGTCTCTACAATTGTATCCCAATCACTTTGATATTTTTCTTTGAATGCACTTTTAAACTCAGCTAAATCATCTTTGACTGCTATGCGCGCCAATGTTTCAATTGCTTTCTCATTTTGCTCTTCAATAATTTTTCTTACCATTATTAACTCCTCCTCTATTCTTTAATTTTAACAAATATAGCTATAAGTTAGAAGTGATACGGGTTGATGCTCATTTTATTTGTAACAAATTTTTCAG
The DNA here is from genome assembly GCF_014049385.1 of Ruoffia halotolerans. Lineage (GTDB taxonomy): Bacteria > Bacillota > Bacilli > Lactobacillales > Aerococcaceae > Ruoffia > Ruoffia halotolerans. The sequence goes on from NZ_JACAOA010000003.1 coordinate 120,944, forward strand.
TCTCTGCAAATTTGTTTTTATATCTAAATGTTTCCACAACACATTGTCACTTTTCATAGTCATCCAAGAATTGCTCGATCTTCGCATTTAATTCAACTGTGTCCCATAATTTCAAAATATCTTCCGAACATTTTTTACTAACAACTTGACACTTCTCTTGATATACGACACACTGAAGAAAACTAAATATTATGAGGTAGTAATATGAATACTCTTAAACGTTTTGCATTAAAATTATTATCATCGCCAACGATTAATATGCATGAATCATACAAATTCGTACGGCAATTACAAAAGGTTTTTGTCACCCCTTCTAAATCCCGCTTTCAGTATTTGGATCAGAAGATATATTCTGCAGATCAAAGTCATGAAATTCCGATTCGTATTTTTCGTCCAAAAAAATTGATGAGTAGTGACATTATATTATTCTTTCATGGTGGGGGCTGGGTTTTAGGAAATATAGATACCTATACAAAAGATTGTCGTCGTTTGGCTGATCAAATGGGGCGGATTGTCTTAGCGGTTGATTATTTAAAAGCACCTGAGAATCCTTACCCTGCTGGTTTCGAAGACTGTTATCACGTCGCTCAACTACTTTTATCACGTCCGGATTTAACGGGAATTAAAGGCGCGCGTAATATTATTATTGTTGGAAACTCAGCTGGAGGAAATTTAGCTGCTGCCGTTTCTTTACGCTTACGTAATGAAGGAAAACCTTTACCAAGTAAACAAATTTTAATTAATCCTGTGACGTATTGGCGCCACGATGAAGCGTCTCCTTTTAAAAGTGTTGAGGAGAATGGCTATGACTATGGACTCACAGCAAAGAAAATGCAGGAATATATGGAAATGTATGAACCGGACGAGGTCAAAAGACAGAATCCGTACATCGCACCGTTAATGACTGAGGATTTTAGTAATCAACCGGACACTTTAGTTATTTCATCTGAATTTGACCCTTTACGTGATGAAGGTGAAGTTTATGGCTACATGTTGTTAGAAGCTGGGAACCAAGTGGAAATTATGCGTGCAAAAGATACTGTTCATAATTTTCTTTTTGCCCCATTAAATGAAGGTATTATTGATACAACTTATTTTTTAATCAAAGATTATTTAGAGAATCACTTGAGAAGGAGTGACATACGTGGAGAATCAGAAAGTTAATGAGCGTAAAAATTGGGTTCGCCTAGATAACGCATCAAATATCTTCTTAGCAGCGATGTCTAACCGTGATAGTAAAGTGTTTCGAATCAGTGCTGAAGTCACTGATACAGTGGACCCTGACTTGTTACAACAAGCTTTGAATAAAGTCTTTGAGCAAAATTTACTTTATCACAGTGTATTGCGGCGCGGTTTCTTTTGGTATTACTTGGAAGAAAGTGATTTGAAGCCTAAGGTAGAGCCAGATACGAACACACCTTGTCGTCCTTTGTATTTTTTCGATCGGCGGAATTTATTATTCCGCGTCATGTACTGGAAAAAACGTGTGAGTCTTGAGGTTTTTCACGTCTTATCTGACGGAACGGGGGCGATGTGGTTCTTCCAAGATTTAATTACCGAGTATTTGAGTTTAAAACACCCTGAATTGAAAGATGAAGACGTTGATGTCTCAACTTATATTCATGACCAATCGAGTGAAGACAGTTTCGAGCGCCATTTTAGACGAAAGGATCAATTGAACTTTTCGAAAGCTGCCCAATCAGCTTTACGGGGAGTTACAACGGTCGGTGCTAAGGCAAAAAACTTCTTATTCCCTGCGGTTGAAAATGAACCCAAACCGAGTCGAAAAGTCTATCGCTACAAAGGAACTTACACGTCAGATTACCGCCCGCGCGTCGTTGAATTGGAAATGCCAGTCAAAGATATTTTGAAAAAAGCGAAAGCGATGAATGTTTCTTTAACAGTTTATCTGACTGCAGTTTTTATGGAATCGATTCGTAAAGCCGAACCGAATTTCCAAGGGGATGAGACGATGGCCGTTTCTGTGCCAGTGAATTTGCGTCAGTTCTTCCCTTCTGATTCCGCGCAAAATTTCTTTGCGGTGACACGGTTGGAATATAAATATAAGAAGAATGGTGACAATTCTTTAGAAGCAATTTCTCAGGAATTAAAAAATCAGCTAGATCCGCAACTAGAGAAAGATTCTTTAGAAAGTTGGCTTAGTCAGCTAATTCAATATGAGTACCATCCTTTAAGTCGGATTATTTTGCGACCGATTAAAGATTTGGCTTTAAAATTTGCAAATTACATGAATAATCGTAAGCTCACTTTTGCGATTTCCAATCTTGGTTTAGTTAGTTTCCCTTATTTAGTTGATCAAATGATTCATCAAGTTTACTTTCATACGATTGCGGTTCGTCCGCAGTTTTGCGCAATTAGTCATAATGATGTATTGACGATAACTTTTACGTCCCCATTTATTGAAACGGATATTTACCGTCATTATGTTAGGTTCTTAAGTGACGAGAATATTCCGGTGACGATGACGGTAAACAAAGTGACTGAGGAAGAGTTGGGAGGTCGTTATGATGCGTAAGTGTCCAGAATGCCACGTGAGCGTGAAAGGTGATTGGGATAAATGCCCTCTTTGTGAGGCGCCTCTTGATAGTAATATTCCAGTCACATCCAGTTCAATGCCAGATGTGCCCTTGCAATTTAATCGCCGTTTCATTACTCAATTTTTGATGGCTTTCTCTTTAATTGTTGTGGCAGTTATTCTTGGGATTGGCTTACTCTATCACGGTCGTATCCAATTGTTTCAAGGGGCTGCCTTTGGAATAATTACAATGTGGTTGGCAGTGCTGACCTTGATTCGCAAGCGTCGTAACATTGCCAAAAGCTTACTTTATTTATTAATCATCTTGTCCCTCATGTGCATTTACTTAGATTACACAATTGGTTGGTCAGCTTGGTCGCTAACTTATGCAGTTCCTATCATATGTAGCTCGACTTTAATTAGTATGATCATCACCGCACGGATGACCCGCATGAAACCAGGTGATTATGTTCTATACTGGGCTGCCGTAGCTATCTTAAGTTTAGTGCCGATAATCTTCCTTTTAATCGGTTGGATTCAATTTAAAACCCCTTCCCTAATTTCCTTTGGTTTTGGTTTAATTGTGTTGATTTATATGCTAGTGACAAAAGGCCAAGTGATTTGGGGAGAGATCAAGAAACGAACATTTATATAAAATGCGATTGGCATCGACTTCGGTCGGTGCTTTTTGTTTGGATTGGAGTTGAGTATTTAATTGGACTTATCACTCTATGACAGGGGAAATTAAACAACTAACAGGACTTGTCATTGGATGACAAGGGAATTTAAATCCCCGTCCCCCCACTCCCAACACAAAAAAAAAGAGCCAACCACCGAAGTGGTTGACGCTGTTCAATCTATATTATGGTTGTGACACTCTTAAGTAAGTGCCAATATAGATAAAGTCAGATGTTAAGTTGTTCCATGCTTTTAATTGATTGACTGAAGTTCCGTAGCGGTATGCGATGTTAAATAATGTGTCGCCGGGTTGTACTCGGTGAACGGTTCCTTGTGATGGCGGTTGATTGTCGCCACCTATAATATTTAAGCGCATGCCGATGGCTAAGAAATCAGATGACAAATTGTTCCATGACTTCAATTGGTTAACCGTTACGCCGTAACGATTCGCAATGCTCCATAATGTATCCCCTGATCTGACTGTATAAGTTAATCCTTCAGATGGAGGTGGTGTTGTACCTTGATCAGATACAACAAGTCGCATGCCAATGTATAAGAAATCAGATGATAGATTGTTCCATGATTTAATCTGATTCACTGTTACACCATAAGTGTTAGCGATACGCCATAAAGTATCTCCAGCTCTTACTGTATATACTGAGCCTGTTGGCGGTGGTGTTTCAGCGTCTGTGACGATTTTTAATTGTTGCCCAATTTGTAATAAATCAGTTGTTAAGTGGTTCCATAATCTTAATTCGTTAGCTGTTACGCCGTAGTCGTTTGCGATTTTGTTGAGGTATTCGCCTGGTCTAACCGTATGAGTAATCACTGTGCCTGTACTGTAGTCTGCGTCTGCTTGGGCCATGACGGTTCCAACGCTCGTGTTCATTGCGCCAGCAAGTGTCAATATTGCTAAAGGAACCATTAATAATTTTACTTTTCTCATCGTTCCCACCTCTTTCAATTTCAAACTTAAGTGCTCTCTTCTATACTTATACTTTACCACTAAAGCGCTTACATAACAATCTTATAGCCTTTTTTACACAGTTTTATAACACAAAATTCACACATTAGAAAAAGTACCCTAAACTAATAGGATACTTCGTTTAAAATTCATTTAATATTTTCACAGCGGTCTTTTAATTTATAAGCGACGCGTTTTGGTTGGCGTTGACGTGTGAATACACCTTTTTTATTTCCGTTCACTCGCATAAGGCCTTCAACAGTTTGGAAATCAGCAAAGTTCCAAATTTGCTCACCTTGGACCATTTCATAATCAGTAAACACGCGGTGATACATATCTAAGTATTCATCCTCGTATTGCTCTGCTCACATCACTGATGGAAGTTTTGATTCACCGATGTAATTATCTGTACCGTATTCAGTAAAGATCATTGGTTTATTTAAATCAAGTTCTCCCCAAGCATCCATCTCATCACGGAATAGGCGTTCAGCATCTTCAAAGTCTGACCCACCTTTAACATACCAACCGTAGTAACGGTTCAGGCTTAGGAAATCAGCGTGGTGATAACATTTACATGCATCTGGAGTTGAATACATAATTAAGGCAAATATACGTGGACGTTGTTGCGGACCATATTTGTGAGCTGCTTCAAATAATGGTCCGAAATATTCATTCGCTGCTTCTGTTGTTGTGCTTGGCTCATTCAGTAAGCTCCATGCAAAGACACTTGGGTGATTTTTATCACGTAAAATCTGTCTTGAATATCTTCAATATGGTTCTTTTGTAATTCATCTAGATTTGGAAGAGCTTCAAAGAAGTCAACGTCTGTACCTTGAGAAGCTGCTAAGAAGTTGACGATACCTTCTAAATTTAATAACTTACACTATGATTATATCAAAACCATGACTTTACTCAGTTATAAACACTCTTTAACAGATTTATATACTCTATTCTCTTCACTATGAAATATTGAATCTAAACCACGTTTGTGCTATTATAAATCTTGTCCTTTAATTTAAGGAAACACGCGATCGTGGCGGAATGGCAGACGCGCTAGCTTGAGGGGCTAGTGTCCTTATGGATGTGTGGGTTCAAATCCCATCGATCGCATCATAAACTCAATATAGAATGAAACACGGCGACTTCATTGAAGCAACCGTGTTTTTTTTGTGATTATTTTTTATTGAAAATTCTCTTTAACCCAATGCGGCCTTTTTGACGGTCTAAAGAAATCACTTCAACTTCAATAATATCTCCGACAGAAACAGCATCAGACGGATGTTTGATGAAATTCTTTGAAAGTTTCGAGATGTGTACTAAACCATCTTGTTTTACTCCAATATCAACGAAAGCACCAAAGTCGACCACGTTGCGCACGACTCCTTGTAGTTGCATCCCCTCATCCAAATCTTCCATTGATAAGACGTCCGCACGAAGTACTGGCGCATTTTGCCCGTCACGTACATCTGCCGTTGGGTGCATTAACCCATCTAGAATATCTGAGATAGTTTCTTCACCTAAATCGTACTGCGTTGCTAAGTCACTGGCTTTGAGTGATTTTAGTGTTTCAATCGCCTCTTCAGAACCAATATCATTCACGTTAACATTTGCCTGATCTAAGATGTCTAAAGCCACTTTATAACTTTCCGGGTGAATACTCGTTTGGTCTAATGGATTTTCCCCACCTAAGATACGCATGAAACCTACAGCTTGTTCATAAGTTTTAGGACCTAAACGTTTGACATCTTTTATTTGTTCACGACTTGAGAAGTGACCTATTTCGTCACGAAGTGCAATCACATTCTTAGCTGTGGCTGCAGTCAAGCCTGAAACGTGCTCCAATAATTGGATACTAGCAGTATTCAAATCGACTCCAACCTGGTTAACGGTAATGTTAACAACAAAGTCTAATTGTTGCGTTAAATCTTTTTGACTCACATCATGTTGGTATTGACCTACCCCCATAGATTTAGGATCAATCTTAATTAATTCAGCAATCGGATCTTGTAAGCGACGAGCAATTGATACCGCACTACGTTCTTCAACTTGGAAGTCTGGGAACTCTTTACGGGCAATGGCACTCGCACTGTATACCGAAGCACCCGCTTCATTAATCACGATAAATTGCGTGTCCAAGTTATGTTCTTTAATTAGATCTGAAACAAATTGTTCAGACTCACGACTTGCTGTCCCATTACCGATCGCAATGATATCCACATCGTGTTTACGGATAAATTCTAATAGCTCACCTTTAGCTGCTTGACGTTTAGGCGCTGCTGCAGGTTTATGTGGATAAATAACACCTTTATCCAATACTCGACCTGTTTCATTGATGATAGCTAATTTACACCCCGTACGGTATGCCGGGTCAAAGCCCATGACAACACGTCCTTTTAAAGGTGGTTGTAGTAAGAGGTTACGTAAGTTCTCACCAAAGACTTTAATCGCTTGTTGACTGGCCTCTTCCGTTGCTTCACTACGCATCTCACGTTCAATGGCTGGTCCAATGAAGCGTTTATAAGCGTCTTCAACAGCGAGTTGAACTAACTCTTTCTTGTCTTCATTTAACTCTTTAGGGATGAAACGGTTCGACATATATTTAATGACAGGTTCTGCATCAACTTGAATTTTCACTGTGATGACGCCTTCTTTTTCTGCACGGTTAATTGCGAGTGTGCGGTGAGACATCAATGTATTGAGTGGTTCACTGAATTCATAATATTGTTGGTACACTTTATTCTCATCTTTGTCTTCGTCTTTAAGTGTAGTTGCGATTTTAGCATTGTAGCGCGTATATTTGCGAATAAATTCACGGAACTGTGCATTATCAGACACTTCTTGAGCTAGGATTTCATGTGCACCAACTAATGCGTCTTGTGCTGATGGCACTTCATCGTTTAAGTATTTTTCTGCTTCTGCTTCTGGAGTTGCATCCGTTGCTTCGACTGATAATAACCACTCGGCTAATGGTTCTAGGCCATTTTCCTTCGCTGTCATCGCCTTTGTACGGCGACTTTGTTTGAACGGACGGTATATATCTTCAACTTGTTGAAGGGTTGAAGATTTCATTATACTTTGTTCAATTTCATCGGTTAATTTTTCTTGCTCAGCAATTAAGCGAACGACTTCTTCTTTTCGCTCGCCCAATTGTTTCGCATAAGTATATTTTTGTTCGATATCGTGAATTTGTACTTCGTCCAGTGATCCGGTTACTTCTTTACGGTAACGGGCGATAAATGGAATCGTATTCCCTTCACTTAATAAATTCAGTACCGCTTGGATTTGCTTGGGACTGATTTTTGTTTCTTGATTAATTTGTTTAATTAAATCTGCTGTATCAATAACTGTTGCCATTAAAAATCTCCTATCTTAATACTACGACATCCTTCACTTCTTCTCGATCAATGCGTAAAGCAATTAAGCTTCCGCCATAAACATTCCCACCATCGATACCCCATTTGCCATCCCGTTGCCAAGGTTCGACGGATTCATGCAATGTTTGAACCGGTGTATGGCCGAAGATGATGTTGCGACCGGTCGTATTTTTTTCATAATGAAACCCTTCTCGAATCCATAAGAAATCATGCAAAGAAGTGTAACGCCAATCTGATTTAGTAAAGTCTACTCCTGCATGGACAATAATATGATTACCAAAAGTTGTGTAATAAACTAAACTTTCCAGCCAATCTATCAGCCATGGTTCTTTCTCAAGGAGTTTCTCCACTACTTCCTCCGGTGCTTGTGCTTCAACGTCTTCGATTTGGATTTGTAGTAATTGGGAAATTGTTGTTGCACCACCATTTTGCTTATAAAGTTTCCATTCTTTTCGTGGTTCAAGTAAGTAATTTAAGAAAAGTTGTTCATGATTGCCTCGTAAAAGGATCGCATTATGCTCTTTTTGTAAAGTTCTTACGGTCTTTAACACAGAGTCCGAATTGGGTCCGCGATCAATATAATCGCCGACTAATATTAGTTGCTCTTCATCCCGGCGCCAATGAGATAACATGACCTCTAACGAATGATACATGCCATGGATATCGCCGATTACAAAAGCTTTTTCTTTTGTCATACTAAGTCACCTTCTTCCTACATATAATAGATTATATCATAATTGCCAACGAGTATATAATGAGCTACATATGTTGTGAATATTATTTTAGATGGGTTTTTATCAAAAACACGAACGTTCATCTCTAAATATATACGAATCGTTTGTTTCGGTCTAGGCATTTCAGAAGTCCGTTGTTATACTTACTAGCGTAATAAACATCTTTTAGGAGGAAGAAAATGAACGCTTTAAATCGTTTTTTTAAGTTGGAAGAACACAACACAACTGTTTCGACCGAAATTGTTGCGGGAATTACAACTTTCTTAGCAATGTCTTACATTATATTTGTAAACCCTAGTCTCTTAGCATTATCTGGCATGCCTTCTCAGGCAGTGTTTCTAGCGACATTATTTGCATCAGCTATCTCGACATTATTTATTGGATTATTTGCAAATGTCCCTTATGCACTTGCACCGGGTATGGGTCTGAATGCATTCTTTACATATACAGTTGTCTTTGCTTTAGGTTTTACTTGGCAAGAAGCTTTATCCATGGTATTCATCTGTGGGATAATTAACGTATTAATCACAGTAACTAAAGTTCGTAAGATGTTAATCCTTGCGATCCCAGAATTTTTACAACACGCAATCTCAGCCGGTATCGGAGTATTTATTGGTTACCTAGGTATTAAAAATGCTGGCTTATTACAGTTCACTTCAGATGCATCAAATATCGTCTCTGTGAATGGTCAAGCGGGCGGGACTGAAATTAACGGTGTCGTTGAATCAGTTGTCACAAGTGGTGGGATTTTACCTGAGTTAGTTGACTTAACTCAACCAACGGTTCTTGTTGTGATTATTGGATTATTCATTACAATTGCTTTAATGATTTTAAATGTTCAAGGTGCAATTTTAATTGGTATTATTGCGACAACTTTATTAGCGATGGTATTTGGCTTAGTTGATCTATCAACGGTTGATTTCTCTGAAAATACTTTAACGGATGCCTTTGTTGAATTGAAAGATACTTTCTTAGTCATCTTTTCATCAGCCGGCTTACCTTCCCTATTCTCTGATCTGTCAAAATTACCGGTCGTTATTATGACAATCTTTGCATTCAGTTTAGCGGATGTCTTCGATACAATTGGTACATTCATTGGAACAGGTCGTCGTACAGGAATCTTTACAGATAAAGATATTCAAGAATTAGAAGATTCAACAGGAATTACTTCAAAAATGGACCGCGCATTATTCGCCGATTCAATTGGTACTGTATTTGGTGCGATGTTTGGTACTTCTAATACAACGACTTACGTTGAGTCAGCTGCAGGTATCGGAGCTGGAGGTCGTACAGGATTAACTTCAGTTTCAACCGCTATATGCTTTATCTTAGCAGCATTTTTTGCACCAGTTATAAGTATTGTTCCGACAGCAGCAACGGCACCAGCTTTAATTATTGTTGGTATCTTAATGGTTTCAAGTTTTGCTGATATTGAATGGTCTGATTTCTCGGTCGCTGTTCCAGCCTTCTTCACTTCTGTCTTCATGGGACTGGCGTATTCAATCTCTAATGGGATTGCAGCAGGTTTCATTACATACGGACTTGTTAAGATTGTTAAAGGCGAAGCGAAAGAGGTTCACCCTATTTTATGGATTTCAATGGGTCTATTCATCCTAAACTTCATCGTTATGGCGTCATTCTAATTGAATTACCCTTCTATATACTTTACCTCTGTAGAGCAATGAACTGTGCTTTACAGGGGTATTTTAGTTTAAAAATACAATCTTGACACACAAAAAACTCCGGACACAGACTTTCTCTGTTCCGGAGTTTAATATTATTATTTTACGTAGTTTTTAGAGTCTGTAATTGCAACTAACCATGACGCACCACCAACAACTCCTAACATTGCTATTACGATCTCAGCAGTATTGTAACCACCACTTACATCTGTAATCCCTGCAACTGCTAATGAAATAATCGCCATACCTAATTATTGAGCTGATTGACCGTAACCATGGGCATTGGAATACTCTTTTGCTAGAAAGAGTGAATCTGTTAGTAATGGCTTTACTTTAGCCAATAAACAAGGAAAAGCTTTAGACATATAAAAATTTTGAGAAATATTGTCACCTTCAAGTCCGATAATAGACGAAATAATACTCATTAAATAAGTCTTATTAAAATGTAGACCTGATAATTTTTTTGAAATGATAGATGAAAAAAATCCCAATCCTAGAACAATCACGTTACTAATTGCAAAGGCACTGTTACTGATTCCAAATTCTGTTGCAACTGATGTTTGGAATATATTGGCTAGAGCGACTGCAGCTAGACCTAATAACGAAATATTGGTTAGAATTGCAATGACGATCCATCAACCGTAGAACATTTTCTCCTTTTTTAATTCATCATACAAGTTTTTTACAATCATAGCAGAAAATCCCTAATTCAGAACACTTTTTTCACTTTTTTTATAAAAAAGCCATTATTATGCCTTTTATATAATTTATTTGCTATCAAGTTACATCAGTGTTTATTTATAAATTGGTGATATTGGTCTGATATCTATCGGCGAAAGATAGGTAAAGGTAGCTGCCTGGGACACCTTTAATATGCTTAATTTGAAGAACACCCTTTATAGAAATTAGCTGCAGCTAATAAGGATTTCTTTTGTAACTTAGGAAAAATGGGAGTGCCGTTTGGCTTGAGCTAGCCCATCTAAAGACAAATGGACTTACCGTTTGGCTTGAGTTGGCCCAACTAAAGACAAATGGCGTTACCGTGTGGCTTGAGTTAGGTCAACTAAAGACAAATGGACTTACCGTTTGGCTTGAGTTAGCCCATCTAAAGACAAATGGACTTACCGTGTGGCTTGAGTTAGGTCAACTAAAGACGAATGGAGTTACCGTTTGGCTTGAGTTAGCCCATCTAAAGACAAATGGAAGTACCGTTTGGCTTGAGTTAGCCCATCTAAAGACAAATGGACTTACCGTTTGGCTTGAGTTGGCCCATCTAAAGACGAATGGACTTACCGTTTGGCTTGAGTTGGCCCATCTAAAGACGAATGGAGTTGCCATTTGTCGCTAGTTTAATCTGAATCACACAAATACCTGG
>NZ_JACAOA010000004.1 GCF_014049385.1 Ruoffia halotolerans
TTAATGGAAAGTAAAAAATATGTCTTCCCACACAAGGTGAGAACAGCGTTTCGAACATTAACTTCCTACGCGTTGGATATTGAAAACAGCTTAACTTATACACTCTCGAATGGCGTTGTGGAAGGCACCGTAAACAAAATCAAGATGATCAAACGATCTGGCTATGGTTATCGCAATTACGGTCACTTAAGGTGTCGGATTTTAATCTCAACCCAGCTTCAACAACTTAATGCTGAACCTGTACGCCCATTGTATTTTTGTGACGAAGCGGCTCTATAGACGAATATACTCTAATCCAACAGATGACTAATATACTTACATCAAAAAAAGACGATAGAACTAAATCTATCGCCTTAAATATTCACCAACACTATTTGACAAAGAACCCAAATTCTAAGCTCGTAATTATTTAAGTTAAAATTGATTATTCCATTCCTGGAGCGTCAATTTTGATACCAGGTCCAAAAGTAGTAGACAATGTTAAACTTGTCATGTAAGTACCTTTAGCTGAAGCTGGTTTTAAACGAACGATTTGTTCGTGTAATGCGTTAAAGTTTTCTTTTAATTTAGCATCATCAAATGACACTTTACCGATTGGAACATTAACAATTCCTGCTTTGTCAGCACGGTAAGTAACTTGACCTGCTTTGATGTCGTTAACTGCTTTAGTAACATCTTGTGTTACTGTACCAGTTTTAGGGTTAGGCATTAGGCCTTTTGGCCCTAATACGCGTCCTAGACGACCAACTTGTCCCATCATGTCAGGTGTTGCTACCATTACGTCGAAGTCTAACCAACCACCGTTGATTTTTTCGATGAGGTCTGCTTCACCAACAAAATCAGCACCTGCTGCTTCTGCTTCTTTAGCTTTATCTCCAGTTGCGATAACTACAACTGTTTGTGTTTTACCAGTACCATGTGGCAATACCATTGCTCCACGGATCTGTTGATCAGCTTTTTTAACATCAATATTTAAGTTGTAAGATACTTCCATAGTTGCGTCAAAATTTGCAAAGTCGATTTCTTTCGCTAATGCAATTGCTTCGTCTGCGCTATAGAATTTGTTACGGTCTACTTTTTCAAGAGCCGCTTGAAATTTTTTGCTTTTCTTAGCCATTTTTTATTCCTCCTATATTTGTGGTATTAACGGTAATACCTCCCACACCCGATAGAATACGGGCTGGAAGCTGCGTTATGCTTAGCCCTCTACAGTGATACCCATTGAGCGAGCTGTTCCTTCAATCATGCGCATAGCAGCTTCTACATCTGCTGCGTTTAAGTCTTTCATTTTAATTTCAGCAATTTCTTGAACTTGTGCTTTTGTTACTGAACCAACTTTATTCTTGTTAGGTTCACCTGAAGCTTTGTTAAGTCCAGCAGCTTTCTTAAGTAAGATTGGAGCTGGTGGAGTTTTAGTAATAAAACTAAATGAACGGTCTTCATACACATCGATAACAACTGGAATAATCATCCCATTTTGATCTTGTGTTTGAGCGTTAAACTCTTTAGTAAACGCCATAATGTTAACTCCCGCTTGACCTAATGCTGGACCAACTGGCGGAGCTGGACTTGCTTGTCCCGCTGGAATTTGTAATTTGACTTGTGTTACGACTTTTTTAGCCACGAAACATTCCTCCTTGTAAAATTTTTTTCGTGATGTGGTTTACGGAGTGAGCTTCACTCCTCCCACTCAGTGTGCGTTCTTGCGCACCGAAATATTATATCACGTTTATTCCATATTGCAAGTGCTATTCTACATTTTTTATTATTTATCCTGCCGTTTAGTTAAACTTTCTAACAAAATGGTATGACTTTCTTCTAAAGCAGTTTGATTCGCTTCATCATTCCCACCTAATGCAATTAACACGGCTGAGTCTCCTAAGTACCTTTTATTTGAAAATAAGTGACCTGCCTCTGGATAATTGTATCATTCAATTCGGTTGGTATGTTCAATAAATATCCTCACCCATCTGACTGGAATTCCTCATTAAATCATCGCCACCGGCAAACATAATCCTTTCGCCTGTAATATCTTTGACTTTAATGCTTGCCGCTTCTAGACTGTCTGCTTCACTTCCTTCAATCACACTGTCATAAATAGGTTGATATGAAACAGGGGTATAGGTTATAAAGCCTGAGATCATTTGCATAGTTTCTATTATACTGCCTGATCGATTGCTCAAGTGCGCAAGAGGCTCACCTTCAAAGGACCATGAACTGGTATCTGCATTTTGTTGGTCTAATGAGAAGAAATTATAAGCAGACGGAGCATACAATACAATCTAATCAATCTCTTCATAAACGGTAGACTTCGTACCCTTCGCTTGCCAACTAGACAGCTAACTCATAGTTAGGTGAACCTTCGGCGCCCCCAAAGGTGAAGATCGCTCCCTCAGCTAAATTGCCATCTGGAACAAGATGGAAACCATTAACATAGCCTTCTTCGATAGTTTCAACTGTCATATTGTCTTATTCTGTCTCATACAATGTTAAATTGGCTGGCTCGACATAGACACTTTCTTCATCCGTTGCCAAATACTCACTATACCGCTTTGTTTGAACCTAACCTATTCCGAAGATAATCACCGTGATTAGAATAGCAATCACTACAATCCGGAGTAAAACTTTTAAGATGAGTCTCATGATGTGTCTCCTACTCTCTCTTAAGAAAACTCAGTGGGCTTGTTATAGTCATTTTACCTAAATGAAAGTGCATCCGAAGGAGCACAAAAAAAGATGAACCTAAATTAGATTCACCTTATAACTTATTTATTCGCTCTTTTAGCTCGTTGTTCTTTTTGTAGTCGGAACAGTTGAACGAAGCCAACGGCACTTATAACAAAAAGAACTGCGGCTACATACATAACGATATTACTTTTATATTCAAAGGATGAAAATGGACTATGTTTAATAAATATTCCTAGGATAGCCCATAATGCTACTGGCATAATCATCTCATTACCTAACTTTGTATAGTAATAAGCTGAAAGTGCTACCACAACAATCATTAACGCAACCGTCCAAATAATACCTATTGTACCGGTTAAATCAACACCTTGACTCACAGTATAAGTAGTTAAGTTAGCCATACTCGCCACTAATAACCACCCAAAATGTAGACCCATTGAGTATTTTAAAAGCCAAGGGTTTTCTCTTAATGTGGGTGTAGCACTAATAGTTTCAACACTTTTCATAATTCTAGTTGTGTATAATAAAATAACGATCAGTGAAGCAAGTAACCATTCATTACTCCAACAAATAATCCAGACAATGTTTAAAGCAATCCATTCTATCATTCGCGGTAAAATCAATTGACGGTAAAGCGCACCGAAACGATCTCCTTTTGGACGGATAAAATCAATACTAATTGTCAATGCCATTCCGATATAAATCACAGCCCAAATTGAAAAAGTAATACCTGCTGGTGCAAATAAATTCACATATTTATCTGAAACTTCTGCTTGAGTTGCTGGTAAGATAATCCCTGCCGCACTCAAATAGTTCAATAACAGTAAAAATACGAAGAATACTGGCACAGCCCGACGATAATATTTATGAAATGAGTTCATATAGTTTGTACTCCTAACTATCGTGATTTAGTTGCTTATTACAGTTCTTCTTCTTTGATTTGGTTGAATTCTAATTCAGCCACTGTTTCACGACCGAACATTTCAATAAGAACTTTAACTTTCTGATGTTCTTCATTCACTTCTTCAACAACACCTGCAAGACCTGAGAAGGCACCATCTGTAATTTCAACACGATCACCCGTATTGATATTTAAGTCGATAATTTCTTTCGGTAGTTCACCGTCACCTAGAATATAGGCAATTTCTTCATCTAAAAGTGGTGCTGGTTTACTTCCGGCACCATGCGAGCCAACGAAACCTGTTACCCCAGGTGTATTACGAACGATAAACCATGCATCATCTGACATAACCATCTCAACTAAAACATAACCTGGGAAAGTTTTTTGTGTTTTAGTTTTTGGTTCGCCGTCTTTCACTTCTGTAACATCTTGTGTAGGGACAACCACACGGAAGATATTCTCCCCCATTGCCATACTATCTTTACGTAAATCAATATTTTCTTTAACTTTGTTTTCATATCCTGAATAAGTATGTAGAACATACCATGCTTTATTTGATTCCATATTGAACTCCTTTCAAAAAATTCTCAAAATAAAAAACCTACAAAACAGTAGGTTCGTTCCTTGCGTCAATTATACCATTAATCCTTCAATGATTACTATAAAAAAACTAGAAATCACGCTCTTTTTTATTAGACATTAAATAACCAATCCATTAGTGACGAGAATACTTCATCGGTTAATGCAAAATAAGATGCGAAAATAACGACAAAGATAACAACAATCCAAGTAAAGCGATTGACTTCTTTAACTGATGGCCAATTTACCTTTTCCATTTCATTTCCGACTGATTTAATGTAGTTCATTCTTATCCACCTATCTACTTAGTTTCTTTATGTATTGTGTGCTTATTACAGTATCGACAGAACTTTTTAAGTTCTAGACGAACAGATTGACCCGTTTGTGTCGGTGTCATTTGGTAATTGCGTTGGCCACACTCTGTACATGCCAAAGCTGCTTTTCTCTGTGCCATATGCAACCCCTCCTATTATAGATTCATCTTTACATCTCAATAAATCATAATGAAAAGTACCTACAATTGTCAAGCATTGATTGCATAAGTTATCTAATTTATAATTTCCCTCTGTTGTCAAATCAAATGCAACACTATTGTTATTCAAAAGACATACCCCATTAGACTTTTAGGTATAGGGTTTCCCCCATGGGGGAAATGTCGCTTTTCGATTCTTTTATAACTCAAGTCTTTATTCCATTAAAGACAATTCGGTCTGGTAGGCTTCTTGAGCGGACATTAAACCGAGTATGGATCGTATGCGTTTATTTATCTTACCAGCTGCTTCTGATATATAGTCAGAAGTAAAATGATGTAACGATTTACCTTTCGGTATAAACTCTCTTAAGAGTTTATTGAAATTCTCGTTAGACCCCCGTTCCCATGATGCGTAAGCATGACAAAATTAAATAGATAAATCATCGTTTTCAAGCTCAGATACTTTCGCAAACTCAGATCCATTATCAAATGTAATAGTTTTAAACTGATGAGGGCTGTTTTCTACAAGTGTTTGAAAAGCCGTTAATACAGTCTCGCTTTTATAATCCTCAATCTTCATTGCTATAGCGAAGCGTGTTTTCCGTTCGACTAATGTAATGGCTGCCGGCTCTTCTTTATGGCGTTTTCCCTTTACTAAGTCAGCTTCCCAATGACCAAATTCCGAGCGGTCTAACACACTTGATGCTCGGTCCGAAATACTGGTACCCAGAACTTTCTTATTTCGTCCCTTTGGACGACTGTGCTTATTTTTTCTTGGTTTCAAACGATACATCATAGGTAAATCATGGGGCTTGATACACAGCGCATTTTGTCGAATGTAGCGATAGACGGTTTTGAAACAAGGCACTCTTTAGACGGTTTTGAAACAAGGCACTCTTTCCTTAGGATGTTTTAAAGCATAGGACATCACAAATGTTTTAATATTGTGAGTTCGCTCTTTTCCTTTGAAAACACCATTGTGGTGAGCTTTCTTTAATTTATACCAAAAGCGTCCAGAGTAAGCTTGCATACCTTTTGATTGACTGCGTTGTCTATTCTTTAAATAAGTGACTTCACCAAAGTCAGCTAGATACTTCTCGACTTTTTTACCTTGACTAATTTGGACGACGGTACCCCGTTTGATTTCACGTGAAATAGTTGATTTATTTCGGCCAAGCAAACGGGCAATCTCAACTTGCTTTTTGTCTTCTTTTAGCCATTGTTCGATCAGTTCACGTTCCGTGAATTTCAAATGCCCTTTAGATTTCTTTGTGTTAAAATGAGTGTGTGACATGAAGATTCTCTCCTTATACTATGTTGTGGTGACTTAAGTATAACGAATCTTCATGTCTTTTTTTAGTGTTGCGTTTCATCTTACAACACACCATAATAATAAACACCATAATGCTTAAAAAAACGACCAACCACTAATTGTTTGTTATTGCCATCAATCATTTATGTTATATTATGTCTAACGACGATAATTAGGAAAAATCAAGTGGAACGGATAGTATGAGTATTGGAGAAGAGGAGGTCTTTGAATGTCAAAAGAATTACACATAGCGATAGTAGATGATGAAAACATTCAACTCGATGCGATGAAGTCACTAATCAATCAAACAATCAAAGAAATGGGTCTACACGCAAAAGTATCCTCCTATTCAAGTGGAGAAGCCTTTCTTTTTGAGTTAGAAGACAACAAGGGCTTAGATATTGTATTCTTGGACATCGAGATGAAGCAGATTAATGGGTTGGAAGTGGCTAAGAAAATAAGAGAAATAGACCATGAAGTGACGCTCGTCTTTGCGACCGCATTCGCCGAACATGCCGTTCAAGGTTATGAAGTCCAGGCACTGGATTACCTACTCAAACCCATTGAAAGAGACAAAATTAAGCAAGTCATTCAAAGACATCTCGATAAAAAACCCTTAGTGAAAGAAACCTTAACACTGGAAGCAAAAGGTGAGATGCATAAACTTCTACTGGATGATATTCTGTACATTGAAGTCATTAAACGTGAATGTGAGATTCATTTAAACAATCAAGTGATAACCGTCACTCGTCCTTTAAAAGAATTGGAGGACAAGCTTAACGCTGACTTTATCCAGACTCACCGAAGTTACTTAGTCAATGTCGCTCACATCCATCGCCTATTAAAAACAGATGTTGAATTATCCAACGGACAAACCGTCCCTGTTTCTAGGCGTCTCGCTAAAACAGTTCAAGAAAAATTTATTGCCTTTAATAAAGGAGCGGTGTTTTACAATGACTGATTGGATAGGACTAACCGTCGTACTTATTATCCTTCTCAGTGCAGGGATAGTTATAGTTAGGCAAAAAAAGAGCATTGATTTTTATAAAATACAAGAAAAGGAACTCGACCAATACAGTGTAGAAGTCGAAACGATTTATAGACAGATGAGAGGCATTCGTCATGACTATCGCAATCATTTACAGGTGATGCACACCTTAATGAATGACCACCGTCTGGATGAACTGGATGCATATATTAAACAGCTGACCAATGAATTGAATCAAGTCGATACGATCATTCAAACAGGAAATACGATGATAGATGCCATCGTTAATACAAAGTTGACAGCTGCTAAACAAAAAGGGATTTCCCTCTATGCGACAGCCATTGCTCCAAATGAACTGGGTGTAGAGCATGTCGATTTAGCAATTATATTGGGTAACTTGCTGACTAATGCTATAGAAGCGACTGAGAAAGAATCCAGTTCTTCTGATGAACGTTTTATTCGTTTATACATAGCACCAATGAAAAACACGTTATATATTAATGTGACGAACACGATGACAGAGAATCCAAAACCTTCTCTGTTTTCATTAAAAAGCATCAACAGAAGAGGCTATGGCTTGTACCGAATTGACCAGGCAGTGGAGAGGTATCAAGGCATGGTCAACCGTAAATGGGAAGATGGCGTGTTTGCGACAGAAGTGACATTGCCGCTTAAAAACCGTTCGTAACCAAATACTAACCATTCATACACTTCTGAATAGGGAGTGTATTTTTTTGGTAAGATACGATTGAGGTGATGAAGATGAAAGAAAAAGTGAAGTATACAAAAATTCTATTGAAGGAATTATATGCATTCAAACCGACAGTATTTATAGCCATTCTATTAGCTACCCTTATTAGCGCGGCCTTACCCTTACTCCGATTGCTTTTATCTGCTTTTGTGATTCAGTGGTTAATGGAAGGGGTAGCGATTAGAGAATACCTACTAAGATTACTCGTATTTATTGCTCTTATTGGCATCGCTCAAATGGGTAACTACTATTTTATGCTCTACCAAGAAGAGAATATGAACCATTTTAGAGATTTCATGAGAAATAAAATTGAAACGAAGTATTTGAAGCTGGATTATCCGCTCATTATAGGAAAAGAAGCGCAGGAGAGATACAACAATGCCAGTGAATTGACCGATAACAACACGACCCTTTTTGGCCGATTAGTAACAGAAATTATTGAATTATGCAGTTCATTTCTAGGGGTTGTTTTGTATATCAATATATTAAGTCAATTAGAATCTCTGTTTCTTGTTTTAGTGGGTGTGTTTCTGCTCATCGTTGTCATCTTTAACGTATGGCAAGTGAAGATGGACCGGAAATTATTTCAAGCGAAAGCAGCCAATTCTCAAAAATTACGTTACTTGAGAAAAGTGTATGGGGAATCCCGTATCACTAAAGATGTACGTATTTTCCAGATGAAAGACTGGTTCAAGCAGATTGAAGATAAAACAATTGCGGAATACCACCGGCTTATCAAACCGAAAGTAAAGTTGACATGGACAGAAAGTACTCTGGTAAATATAGGGATTATCGGTCTATCTGCCTTATCTTATATTAGAAGTGTTCAATTGATTGCGGCAGGAGCGATTCCGGTTTCTAGCTTTGTCATCTTTGCCGGGTCTGTCACGATCTTAGCTCAAACCATCATGACTTTAGTCAACGCTATAGGCAAAATGAATACGAGTTTAAACGAGACAAAAAAATATGATGACTTTATGTCTCAAGGTCAAATATTTAACCATGGAGAAGGCAGACCTTTGCCAAAAGAACCTCTGTCGATTGAATTAAAAAACGTGACCTATACTTATCCAAATAATGATACATCAACGATAAACAATGTATCTTTAACCATTAAACCATACGAAAATTTAGCTATAGTAGGAGAAAACGGGGCTGGGAAATCGACACTGACTAATTTAATTGCCGGTTTACTTAAACCAGATACTGGAGAAATTTATATTAACGGAGTAGCTCAGAGTGAGTTTAACATTTCAGACTATTATGCTTTATTTGCGCCTGTATTTCAGGAGAAATTTTTATTGACCTATTCCATTAAAGAGACGGTCATTCAAGGCTTGCCCTTTGATGAATTAAAGTATAATCGTGTCTTGAAACAAAGTGGCTTGACTGACATCATTTCAAAGTTCAAGTCAAGAGACGAGACAAAAATTGTGCGCGCTGTTTATCCAGATGGAGTGAATTTGTCGGGAGGGCAGTTACAAAAATTGAAACTAGCTCAAGCCTTATATAAAGACGCACCCGTTCTCTTACTGGATGAACCGACTGCGGCTTTGGATCCGATCGCCGAACATCAGATTTATCAGGATTACTTCCAGTTTTCTAAAGATAAATTATCTATTTTTATATCTCACCGACTTTCGTCTACCCGTTTTTGTGATCGCATTATTTACATCAAAAATGGAGATATAACAGAAGTCGGAACGCACGAAGAATTAATGGCTGAGCAAAAAGATTACTTTAAGCTTTACGAAGCACAAGCCTATTACTATAAACATGATAAGGAAGAAAAAGAGGAAGAAGACGAGCCAGTCGTAACAGGAGGGGTGATTTAATGGAAAAGCTGACCGTGTATAAACGTGCCTTTAAAGATTTGTTTAGAGTTGGCAAAACTTACTATGTTCTGTTCTTTGTCCAATCATTGGCGAGATACAGTTTGCCTTTTATCGGCTACATCTATATGACCCAAATTGTGGATGCCTTAACAAGAGATGACATGACACGCATCCCTTCTTTAATCATGCAGTATTTGGTCATCTTGTTGGTGTTGCAACTGATTTCTGGATGGATAGACCCGCTAATCACTCATGAGGATTCTCTGTTTTTAAGAAAACTCTTTGCTGAACCAAATAAAAAGATGTTAACTATGCATTACCATTATGCGGAAAGTTCAGAAGTAAGAGAAGAATTAGAAATCATCAACCGAAATATGATGAGCAGCCAATCTTCTCTTCCGATGATCAATGTCCGTATAAAAGAAATGATGCCTGGATTGGTCAGTATTATATGGGGGGTTATTTTACTCACTCCGTTATTTAGAGTAGACACCGGCTTACTACCAGACGACTTTTGGTGGATGCACCCAAGTCTTGTTATCAGTGTCTTTCTTCTACTAATTGGAATCAGTGTATGGATTCAAATCGCGTCATCCAAAAAATCAGGTGAACGGCTAAAAGCGCTTCTTGCGGAATTGAAAGAATCTAATGCCCGATTTTTCTATGAAGATGGGATTCTTCAGGACTTTAAGTCCGGAAAAGAAATGCGCCTCTACAATTTAACTGAAAAAATGATCGAAAATAAAAGAGCTGAGTCTGAACAGACAGGGAGATTACTGTCTGAAAACTATAAACGCTTTCGATCCATGATGATCCCTACTACCGGCTTATTTCAGGTGATGACCTATTTGACCTATGCCTATGTCGGCTTGCTTGTTTTAATCGGAGCTTTACCTGTTGCTTTGATTATTCAACTTTCCAGCGCACTCAGTCAAATGGTCTCTGCTTTACCAGATGTTATCCAGCACGGCATGATGATGATTTCTTCACCAGGTGAATTAGAGCAGTATTATGCATTCATGGACTTGCCTGATGAAGAGGTCGTCGGCAGTTTACCTGTAGAAAAAAGGTTAGATAATGACTATCATTTCGCAATAGAGAATATGAGTTTTTCTTATCCCGGCTCAGATGAAACAGTCCTAAAGAACATCACTGAAAAGTTTGAAGTCGGTAAAAAGTATGCCATAGTTGGAGAAAATGGCTCAGGTAAAACAACGTTTATTAAGCTACTGACTCGTTTATATGAACCGAGTGAAGGGACAATAAAAATGAATAAAATCGATGCCCATAAGTATGATTTAAGAGAATACTTCAATCTGTTTGGCGTTGTCTTCCAGGACTACCATCTAGTCGGATTTTCATTGGGACAAAACGTTTCTGTAAAACCCTCTTTTGATAGAAAGAGAGTGTTGTCTACCTTAGATAAAGTCGAGTTAGGCGACTTCGTTAGAAATCTACCCAATCAGGAAGAAACCTACCTGGGAACAGAATTTGAAGAATCAGGCGTCAGTGTCTCTGGGGGCCAAGAACAGAAAATAGCCATCGCTCGGTCTTTATATAAGGATGCGCCAGTTATGATTTTAGATGAGCCGACCGCTGCACTGGACCCAATGACTGAATTTGAAATATATCAAAACTTTGATAACTTAGTAAAAGATAAAACAGTTTTTTATATTTCCCATAGACTCTCAAGCTCCAAATTCTGCGATGAAATACTCGTCTTTGATCAAGGGGAGATCGTACAAAGAGGCACACACAAAGAACTGGTGAATGAAAAAGGAAAGTACCAGGAGTTATGGAGTGCACAGGCACAGTATTATCAGTAAGTAAGAGTGAAAGTGAGAGAATTGAAGTTTAGCGTTTTTTGTTGACATGAACTCCATTTTTTTCGTTAAAAATGCAGTTCATTGGTAAATGTCAAAGCTGAACTCAACATTTCTGTTTGAAAGTGAAGTTCAGCAAATAATAATCTACTAAACTCAACTTAAAGCAGAAATATTTAATAAGAATTTGGTGTGTTGCATTTCATCTTACAACACACCAATTTATAATTTCAAAAGTTATTCAAGAGAGAATGAGTCCTTTAACTTCTTCCTACATCGATCATAGGCACTTTGCACTTGGGTTTCGCTAATGACCAATTGTTTCGCTATTTCTCTAACGCTGTCACCTTTTTGATAATTGAAGAACACTTTACGTTCTAGAGATGACAATGAATCAATAAATAAGTTATGGACTTCTTTCAATTCAATCATATCTTGAGCTGACATATGATAATGATTTTCAATCTGATCTAACAGATTGATTTCACTTTGATTTTTATTACTATGATATTCAAGTGGCAACTCTTTAATACCTCCACCACGCTTATAAGCCTGGTCAGCACGACAAAGATTAATGATTCGGTTCTTATATAATAATTTAAAGAAGCCTGAAAATCGGTGTTGTTTTTCTGGATCATACATATCGATGGCTTCTAACATAATAATTTGCGCTTCTTGGTAATAATCTTCTAAATCATAATTAGGAACTTTGATCTGATTAAAACATTTTTTATATAAAGGTACATATCTATTCACTATATGTTCAAAAACATCTGTATTAAATTCTTTCTTTAATCCTACAACCAACGCTTCAATGGTCATTGTCTTCATCGCTCTGTATCCTTCCTGTTTTAAAATAGGATGAAACAGTTTAAGTTATGTCTTAGGGGTATTAGTCGTTTTGCCTTTCAATCTCTTCTCGTAAGCGGTCCAATTTCTCTAAATGAGTGACGTCCCAAGGACTTCGCCTTCGAATGCGAGAGTCATAAAAAGTACTTACATCGCTTCTAATTTGTGACTTGGCGTAATTTACTTCCATTAGTAACTCATTAGCTGATTGTCTTAGAGCACCTTGTTGAAAGACCATCCACTGCTCGGCTGCATCGCTCGTTGCGACCACGACTCGAGTCAGGGCATTTATATGCTGTTTGACTGTCCGTTCAATATAACTATCTGCTGTTTCCCCTTCTTGTGTGAAGACAACAGTGACATTAAACTCCTCAAAAGTTGAGGTAATTCCTGGGACAAATTGTGCATCAAACACCACAATGACCTCAATATCTCGATACTTTCGATAGTTTGAAAGTTCAAATAATAGCAAATCTCTGGCTCCTTGAATTTCGTCACGTTTCTTTAACTGCTCTAATTCAGGCCAAGCACCAATCATGTTATATCCATCCACGAAGAGAACTTCTTTTCTGCGCATTTTATCGCTCCTTACATCTTTGGAATACGATGTCTGGCAACTTCATAAGCAAGGATTGCAGTAGCTACACTTGCATTTAAACTTTGCACATGTCCAATCATCGGGATAGTTACTGTACCATCGGCATTTTTTAGAATATTTTGTGATACGCCTTGCCCTTCATTACCAATAACAAGTGCAATCGCGCCTTCACTGTTCCAAGTTCGCATATCTTCGCCTTCCATAGCTGTCGCAAAGATCCAAATACCGCGTTCTTTTAACTCAGTGATTGTTTGAGAAAGGTTCGTTACGCGAATCACCGGCACATGTTCAATCGCTCCGGTTGATGTTTTTGCAACGACCCCAGTTAGTCCTACGGCGCGGCGTTTTGGAATAATAATTCCATGAACACCAACGGCATCAGCCGTTCTAATAATTGACCCTAAGTTATGCGGGTCTTCTATCCCATCTAAAATGAGAAAGAAAGGCGGGACTCCTTGGGAATCAGCTAAGTCAAACGCATCATTCAATGTAGAATATTCAAATGGTGGCACAGTAGCAACAACACCTTGGTGATTTGCATTATCTGTCATATCATCGAGTTTCGATTTTGGAACCTCTTGGAATACAATGCCTTGTTGCTTCACTAGATTCAATATATCAGTAATTGATGGACCTGAAATTCCCTTTTGTAGAAATAGTTTATTTATTTGTGATTTTGACTCCAATAAATTGATTATAACGTGTTTTCCGTACTGAAATTCGGAATCCTGCGATATTTCTTCGTTATTCTTTGATTTTTTGGGGTCGTTATTTTTTCTATTTGGCTTCGCAGACATATTATCCCTCCTGATTCTCATCGATATAATCAACGGCTGCCTGTAGAAGTTCTTGTAGGCGCTCAAATTTGCGGCTCATATGTAACCAACCAACGAGTGACTCAAAGCCAGTCGCTTGGCGGTAATCTCCGATCGATGCATTTTTAGCTTTTGTATTGGCTTTATTATTTCGACCGCGTTTGTACATTGTAATCTCTTCTTGAGTTAAGTAGTCATCAAAAGATAGCCAATGTTGCATCACTCTTGCTTGTCCGCGTGCTTCAACGTATTTTACCGCTGCTTTATGTAATTTATTGGGGCTTGTTTCGCCTTTACTTAAGACATAATCACGGACAAAGACTTCATAAACAGCGTCTCCAATATAGGCTAAGGCTGCGCCGTTGAGTAAGTTTGCTTTTTCATTCATATTAATTCTCTCGTTTCCATTGTGTTCCGTGTGGCGTATCGTCTAGTAGTATTCCTTGGGCTTTTAACTCATCGCGAATTTCATCGGCACGTTGGAAATTACGATCAGCGCGTGCTTGGTTACGTTCATCGATTAAAGCCTGGATTGTCTCGTCAACTAAGTCTTCTTTCTCAAGGACTAAGCCGAAAATACTTAATAATTCATTTAATTTTTGTTTCATTTCAATTAAAACAGCTTTTTCAACTGTTTCTTCTTCAAGATAGTGATTCATCACTTTAACCAGTTCAAACACTGCTGTCATACCGTTTGCTGCATTGAAATCGTCATCCATGGCGACTTTAAACGATGTTTCGATCTCATTTATTCGGTCTAACCAGTCAGAATCTTGCACTTCGGTTGTCTCTTCCGTTTGGTCAATACGGTAATTTGTACGGCGTAATACTTCCCTTAAACGAGCAATATTATTTCGCGCATCCTCTAAAGCCGCATCATCATATTTCAACGGACGACGGTAGTGAACTGTTCCTAGAAGATAGCGGACAACCATTGGATCTACCGCCTCAATTAAATCTCTCAATAGAACAAAATTCCCTAAAGATTTACTCATCTTCTCTTCATCTTGTCCAAATGTCACAAACCCATTATGTAGCCAGTAATTTGCAAAAGTCTGGTCATAATGACTTTCTGATTGCGCAATTTCATTCTCATGATGAGGGAACTCTAAGTCTTGCCCACCTGCATGAATGTCTAATGTATGACCTAAATGTTTCGTTGCCATCACTGAACATTCAATATGCCAACCCGGACGTCCTTCTCCCCATGGAGATGGCCAACTAATCTCACCGTCTTTAGCCTTTTTCCATAAAGCAAAATCAATTGGATTCTCTTTACGTGCAAGTTCTTCATCATTTGTACGCTCACTTGCCCCAACACGCAATTCATCTAAAGACATATGAGACAGTTCACCGTATTTTTCAAAGGAGTCTGTTCTAAAATACACATCCCCATCTGCTTCATACGCGTGACCTTTTTCAATTAAACGCTCATTAAATGCCACAATATCTTCAATATGATCCATGACGCGTGGATATTTATTCGCAGGTTTAATATTCAAAGCACCTGTATCTTCCATAAATGCTTCAATATATTTATCTGCCACCTCTTTAGGCGTTAATCCTTCTTCTTTAGCTGCTTTAATAATCTTATCATCAACGTCGGTAAAATTTGATACATAGTTAACAGTAAAGCCACGGTACTCTAAATAGCGACGAATTGTATCGAATGCCACACTACTTCTAGCATTCCCAATATGAATATAATTATATACAGTGGGTCCACAAACATAAAAAGTCACTTCATTCTCTTTTTGTGGTGTAAAAAATTCTTTTTGTCTAGTTAATGTATTATATAATTGGATACTCATTGTTATTGACTCCTTTATTTAATGTATTCATATCTTATCATAATTACCGCCGTTTACCTATGGAGAGAATGGGTAAGATTCTTCTATTCATTATTCCAATATAAAGAAAAACCACCACCTAAACGCCTGCGCTAAGTGATGGTTTAATGATTATTAGTTATACCTATTCATTTGGGACTAAAGCAAAAGCACGAACACTAAACCCTGGTGACCCAACAATATTCACTGGTGCGACAATAATTACAGCTCCTTGAGTGGGTAATTGCTCTAGATTCTTCATCACTTCGACTTGATATTTATCTAAAGCTAACCAGTAATACTCAGCAGCAAGGGACCCTGTGCGAGTGTAATCGACACCACTATCCGTATCTAAAGTCTCATGTCCAATGGCAGTCACTTGACGCTCCTTATGTAAATATTCTAATGCCTCGACTGACCAACCTGGCGTGTGACTCACACCTGACTCATCTTTATTATAAAAGGCATCGTGATCTTCCCAACGTCTAGACCATCCGCTTGAAAAAGCAACGAAACTTCCAGCTGGAATCTTTCCATTCTCTTCTTCATACGCTTGAATATCTGACACACTGACTGTGAAATCAGAATTTAATTCCACTTTCTCTTCAAAATGCAGTACATACAACGGAAGAATTAACTCATCTAAAGTTAACTCGTCTAAAGTACGTTTACCCGTTGCGAAATGAATCGGTGCATCAATATGGGTACCGTATTGGCTCGGCAGTGTAAATTCTTTAGCATAAAATCCATCTAAATCAATGTTAAAGATCACTTTCTCTGTTAAAATTTCTAAAGCTGAAAACTTTGGAATCTCATCAGAAACTGGATGACTTAAATCAACTCGCTTAGCACTTAATAATAGTTGAGCGAAATCAGTTTGAGTCATATCTATCCCCACACTTCTTCAGCAACTGATTGAACTAAACGGATCTTATCCCATTGTTGTTCTTCTGTTAAGATATTGCCTTCTTCAGTTGAAGCAAAGCCACATTGTGGACTTAGACATAAGCGTTCTAACGGAACAAATTCCGCCGCTTGATGAATGCGTTTAATTAATGTTTCCCGATCTTCTAACTCACCATCTTTTGATGTTACTAAACCTAGAACAACGTATTTATCATCAGAAACATATTGTAATGGTTCAAATCCGCCCGCACGATCCGTATCGTATTCTAAGAAGTATGCGTCGTAATTCCCTCGGTCAAATAAAGGTTGTGCAACTTCATTATACCCGCCTTCTGTTGCCCATGTTGAATTATAATTTCCTCGACATACATGGGTATTAATAACTAAATCTTCCGGTGCACCTTCTAAAGCTTTATTATTGGCAGTGATATAAAGTTCTTTTAATTTTTGACGAGTTTCAGCTTTTTCTCTTTCTTCTATATTATCTGAGTTTAACTGAAATTTAGTAGATACGCCTTCAGGGTTCTCTGACACAATCATCCCCCATGTACAGTCATCTAATTGGATTGTACGAGCTCCAGCGTCATATAAATCACGAATAACTTGTTGGTATGCTTTTGCTACATCGTTAACTAATGCTTCTTCACTAGAATATACTGCTTGAGTGGCTTCGATGTTTTCTGGGCGATATAATTCAGCAAGTAATTGAGCTGGTGCTGGGAAAGTTTGTTTTGCTTCAATACCTTCGGACACATGATCACGAACAAACTTAAAATCCTCAACAAACGGATGATTTTCACCTGAAACTGGCCCTGATAATCGAGCTGTTTCGGCACGAGTATACACACCATGGAATTGATAACCACCGTCGTTAACTTTTTCAACCCCGTTTAAGCCCCAAAAGAAATCAAGATGCCACCAACTACGGCGAAACTCACCATCTGTCACTGCTTTAAGTCCAACTTCTTCTTGTTTTTTGATTAATTTAATAATGAATTTATCTTCAACGTCTTTTAACTCTGCTTGTGTAATTTCTCCTTCAGCAAACTTTGCTCTAGCTGCTTTTAACTCCTTTGGTCTTAAGTAACTTCCTACAACATCATAGCGAAATGGTGAACGTGTGCGTTTTGTAAATGTAGTCATGTGTGTTCCTCCTAATATTTTAAAATAATTTAATCAAAGAATTTATGGTAATAAAAAAATCCGTCCCTTTATTATAAAAACAAAGGGACGGATTATCCGTGTTACCACCCTAATTTACAATCGTTTTACAACGATTGCCTCAACAATGCCAGATAAACTAACTCTATCTGAGATTCGGCAATATAACGGTTGCACCCGTCTAGATAGCGTTAACCATGCTAGCCACTTAGAGCTCATCTTCCTTACCTTTAACTAGACCCTTTCTCACCAACCGGGCTCTCTTTACATGTCTTCAATAAGTACTCTTCTCTTCGATGTGTTTCTTTAAACTTTGATTAATGTTTGATTATAATTTAACTCCTAAATAAGAATAAGTCAAGTGAAATCTTTCCGTTATCTCATATTATTTATAAAAGTTTTGTAAAACACATCTTTTCACTTCATCAGTGAATTCATTGATGCCATGAGAACCTCTATAGATTTTTTGAAAACTTTTTATAAAAGATGTAAATTGTAATTTTATTTTGCATTAAATTTAAGAGGTGCTTTGCACTAATAAAATAAAAAAGACTATTTCTGGGGAAAATAGTCTTTTTTCCATGTTTGTTATTGAAAGTTTACTTATAAGAAATAGTAGTTTTTAATTGCTCGGAAACTCCAAAGTAACAAATATTTACTTTTTCTTAGTAAATCTTAAATGTGTGATTATTGAAATAATTAATATCCTCGTATGAAAATTCTTTTAAAAATTAGTTAATCCATTATTTATTTATAGAAGAGTGTATCTATTGATCATAGATTATTTAAAATGGGTGCAGTTCATTTGAGGAACTGCCGCCCATTTCTGTATATTATCCTGCACAACAAGATAACTTTGAAACATCGTTATTATACCCGAGTGCTACAAGTTTCAATCCTTCTGTCATCGTTAAATAGGGAGCCATTGTGTCCGTTAAATCCTCGACTGTTAAACCAAATTTAATATCTAAAGTCCCTGCATAAATGACTTCGCCTGCATTTTCAGCAACAATATGAACACCTATTATTTGTTGATTTTGAGCGTTGATAACAAGCTTGATTAACCCAGTTGCATCATAATTAACTAGTGCCCTTGGTACATTATCTAAATCTAGGATTGACGTTTTAACATCTATTGC
The DNA here is from genome assembly GCF_014049385.1 of Ruoffia halotolerans. Classification (GTDB taxonomy): domain Bacteria; phylum Bacillota; class Bacilli; order Lactobacillales; family Aerococcaceae; genus Ruoffia; species Ruoffia halotolerans. Next base: position 18,647 of record NZ_JACAOA010000004.1, read on the forward strand.
CTTATCATTTGCTTGTTCTTCTGTTAAGCCAACTGTACCTACTCCAGGAACAACGGATAGAGATATAAAAAGTCGGAAACAAATTAGAGGGGCTCCCTCAATTTGTTTCCGACTTCTTTTTTTTATGCACTTTTTCGAGCTATCATTAGAAAACATCTATTTAAATTCATTTTTTTATGCACTTTTTCAAGCTATCATTAGAAAACATCTATTTAAATTCATTAATAGGACTGAAATTCATTTGCAGTATCTTAACAAAATATCGTTACTTCACTAATATCTGCCCCATCATTCCATTGTCCTCATGTTCCAAGATATGACAATGCATCATAAAGATTCCCGGTTGAGAGAATTCGATTTCAATTTTGACAACTTCCCCCGGAGAAACGAGGAAAGTATCTTTCCACCCTGATTCATAGGCTTCTGGAGGACTTCCGTTCCGAGAAAGTATACGAAATTGGACACCGTGGACATGAAATGGGTGGGGCATGTCCACCATCATCATAGAGGTATTCGGCATTGCAATGTCCCAGACTTCCTTTTTACCTTGTTCAACGGTAAAGTCAATGCGTTCCAAATCAAATTTTCTTCCGTTTAGTGTCACCATGTGTCCCATTCCACTCATCTCAATTTGTCGATCTGGTAAGGAGTCAGCTTCCACTGGCGGTAAATCATTGAGTTTTTCTGGTAAAGGCTTAAGACTTCCTGACTTATCTCCTGTTATTTGAAGTGCTAGGATTTCTGTTGTCGAGATGTCAACAAGGGAAACTTCCTCTCCCACTTTATACTTACTCATGTCCACTACAATTTCTGCCCGTTCCCCCGGTGAGAGAAGGAACTCTTTTCTTTCTACAGGTGTTTCTAGGAAACCGCCATCTGTAGCGGTCTGTTAAAAGAAAGATTCATCAGAAAGACGCAATTGATAGTTTCGAGCATTGGAACCATTGACGACACGCAAGCGAACCCATTCCTGTCCTACTTCGATATAGGGACGAATCGTCCCATTTACCAATGGGATGTCTCCCGTGGTCCCATCAAAATTATAGACCGTATCATAATTAAACTGGTTATCCTCATCAAAAAATCGTTCTTGTAGAATGAGGGGAAAGTCATTGACTCCATACTCTTTCGGGAGATCCAAAGAGTCCGAATGCTCATCTTCCACAAAAATCAATCCAGAGAGACCATTATAGACCTGTTCAGCAGATTTTTGGTGTGCATGCGAATGGAACCAAAGGGTCGCCGCTTCCTGATCCACTGTAAAATCTACCTCTGCGCTACCTTCTGCTTCAATCGCATGGTGAGGGCCTCCATCTACATCAGAAGGGATCTTCAGTCCATACCAGTGAAAAGTGGTCTCCTCTTCCAATTTATTTTGAAGATTGATATGAACCTGCTGACCTCTTCGCACTTGTAAAACAGGCCCCAAATAAGAACCATTATATCCGTACGTCTCTGTGAGTGGTCCTTCACGGAAGGAAGTCTGACCTTCATCGGCTACTACGGTATAGGAAACTTCCGTATCGGTCTCATAATCGCTCTTAAGGAGAGTGGGTAAGTGTAATTTGATAGACGGCTGCTCGGGTGCCTTTAATTCTACTGTGTTTGTTTCCCTATTCATGCCGTTTCTGCCGCCCATCATATTTCCCATTGGATTGTCATTAAGTTCAAAAGAGGGACCGAAGTTAAACGGGAAGAACATAAAAAAAAGAAAAACGAGCACAAGCAAGGCGATTCCCAAGAAAAACAATAATGGAACCAAGCGTTTTTTATTCATATAAATTATCCTTCTCTCCACGAGAATTCTATTTTCATGGGTTCTGTCAGAAGGTTAAGGCAATACTCTTTATACTTCTATCAACTTAAAAGTAACCCCTAATAGTAGTTTACAAGCGTAAATCATTTATCACATAGTTATTTTATACTCATCAGCAAGCAGCGTCAACCATTTGTACTTAAAACATTTCTAATTCATTTTAAAAAATTACTTCCGTCAGGATATAACATCTATCTCTGTATCTTCAGGGTTTTCAGAGTTAATCTCAATTAACAGTCGATGTGGAATATTCAAACTCGTCTCTCCAGGATTCTGTATCCAGCCAGTTTGAACGGAAATTTGTTGAGGGCTATTGTCTTCCTTGTTTCGAATTCTTTCTCCATCAATTTCTATGATATTATATTTACCAGGAGCAGGGTAATAAGTGATTAGTTTGTTCTCTTTGTTTCCTGTTAAAAGGAAACGATCGACTTCTTCGCCATCGATCGATATAACTGCGTATATCTTATCGCCTTCATTTTGAGAATTCTGAACAGAATAGATAGCCATCGGACTAAAAGAAAGAGCCACCAACAGAAAAATAATAATAATATCAAAGGGCTTCATCATTTTTAACAAATTTTTGATTACAATCCCCCCTTTTCTTTTTTTAGTTTTCAGCGCTTTTTTAATCACTAAAGATATTTTTTTTCTTATTAAATATTCTTCTGTTATATTGCCTCTAGCGAACTCTTTTTGAAGGATTTCTAACGGTGTTTCGCGATAATCTGAATAAGTAAAGCTAGACAACCATCGACCAATCAAATAGACAGCCACAATAACCAGCCCTATCCAAAATAGCCCCTCTAATAGAAATGAACTAATCCCAAGTTGATTCAACCAATTAAAACAATGACTCAACCGTTATTTCCTCCTGACTAATTAAATACTTATATTTGAACTTTTTACTTTTTAGACAGTTTTAAGCTTTCTGAGTAAAAGGGTTTTGATGGGTAATCTCTCCTACGATAAACCAAAAGAATGATTGCGCTAATAAACAGCACGAGTGATAGCATTTGTGAAACTCGCATAATATCCCCAATCCATAAACTATCGGTGCGCATACCTTCTATAAAAAAACGTCCAGATGAATACCAAATGACATAGCTGAGGGCAACTTCTCCTCGACGTAATAGGCCTTTCTGATTCCTTAGGATAATAAGAAGGATAAAACCTAATAAACTCCATAACGATTCATACAAAAATGTCGGGTGGTAATAGGTACCATTTATGTTCATCTGTTCAATAATAAACTCTGGTAAATAAAGAGTTTCTAAAAATTGGCGACTCACTGCTCCACCGTGGGCCTCTTGATTGATGAAATTTCCCCAGCGACCAATCGATTGAGCTAGGAGGACACTAGGGGCCAGTATGTCTAGTAAAAGAGTTAGCGTCATTTTCTTTCTTTTTGCAAACCAGTATACTGCGAGACCACCCGCAATTAGCCCCCCATAAATGGCAATTCCACCATTCCAGATTGCGATGATTTCACTCGGATTCTGTATATAGTAGTCCCATTTGAATAAAACGTAATAAAGTCGGGCACCGATAAAGCCAATTGGTATGGCCCATAATGCCATATCTACCACGGTATCTTCTTCAAGTCCCAGTTTTTGAGCTTCCTTTGTAGCTAATGAAATGCCGATCAGCATCGCTAGAGCAATAATAATTCCGTACCAATAAATCTTTATCGGGCCAATTGAAATAGCAACTGGATCGATTACACTAAGTAAAACATTCATTCTTCAATCCCCTTCATAGCTTACATTAGTTAATTGTTTTAAATCACATAATTTAAGTTCAATTTGTGTAGTTATGTGTTTACAGACAATAAACCCTCATTTATATTGTCAAACACATTGTCATAATCCCCTTCACCATTGATAACGTAAAGCAGATTTCGCTCCTTGTAGAAGTGAATAAGTGATTCCATTAATTCCTTATTAATGTGTAGCCTATTTTCAATCACTTCTGGTTTGTCATCCAGTCGAATTTTTTCCCTTTTTGCTTCGATTTGGGAATTTCCTTGTTTTTCTTTTGAACGAAGATTCCCTCGTTGCGCTAACCGATGTCTTAACGTATCCTGACTTACATCTAAAAAGAAAACAGCGTCTAAATTCTGATTCTGATTTTGTAGGTAAGCTTCGAGCATTTTTGCTTGCTGTAGGGTACGTGGGTAACCATCCAGAACAAAGCCATTTTCAACATCTTTTGCTTGTAAGCGACTCTTAACCAATGAGTTTATCCACTCATCTGGAACTAGCTCTCCTTTATTCATATATTCTTGCACTCTGAGTCCGAATGTATCTTTCTCCTTGGTTGCTTCTCGTAACATTTCACCAGTTGAAATAGCCGTCAGATGGTACTCCTCTGCGATTCTTTTAGCTTGGGTGCCTTTCCCAGCACCAGGTAACCCTAAAAGGACCAGCCTCATAATTTTTCCTCCTTATAAACTAAAAAAGGAAGAGATGATTTTTTAAATCATTCCATCTCTTCCTTTCCTGTGAAACTATTGTATTTTTACACGATAAGGTCATTCAATTATTTCATGTGCCAAATAACTGTTTATTTTGGCTCTAATTTCAATGTCATAGCATTGATGGCAACAATTACAGTCGAAAGTGACATCAAGACGGCACCGACTGCTGGACTTAATGTTATGCCAATTGGTGCTAGTATTCCTGCAGCTATTGGGATCGCGATAAAGTTATACCCTGCTCCCCAAACAAGATTTTCTTTCATCTTACGTGTGGTCTTCTGAGCCAACTCGATAAAGGATTCAATGTCGCCAGGGTCTGACTGTGTCAAGATGACATCGGCTGAATCCAATGCCACTTGAGTTCCCGCACCAACAGCTATACCAACGTCTGCCAATGCAAGAGAAGGTGCGTCGTTGACCCCATCACCGACCATGATAACTTTCTTTTCTTCTGCTTTAAGTTTTTCAACTAATTCATATTTATCTTGAGGAGATTGATTAGCCAAATAATCAATACCTAAAATTTCTGCCGCTCCTTGAGCTGCTTTTTCATTGTCACCCGTAGCCATAATGGGTTGAATGTTATTCTTTTTAAGGGCTTGTATTAATTCTTTACTTGTTGGTTTTAATTCATCCCCTAAAGCTACAGCACCGATTGCTTCGTCGTTTTCTACTAAGACACTGAGGGTTGCTCCTTTTGGAATATCCATATCTAGATTACGTCCGTATGCTTTTTGACTGATTAATTGATAACGATGTCCGTTAGCTTGACCTTCTACACCAGCGCCAGAAATAACATCAATCGAATCAAAACTTACTGGACGTATACCTTGCTGTTCTGCGTAACTAATAATTGACTGAGCGATAGGGTGACTAGATCCACCTTCGATACCTGACAATAAGGCAACGATTTCATCTTTCGTATATTTATCATTAAAGAGTTCAACATCTAATACTTTAAACTCACCAGTTGTTAAAGTTCCAGTTTTATCTAAAACCATAACATCTGCGTTTGTAGTCAACTCCAAAGCGTCCCGGTCTTTCACTAATAATCCCCGACTGGCCCCTAAGCTGGTACTACGAGCAGTCACCAATGGAATAGCCAGACCCAGGGCATGCGGACAAGCAATAACTAATGTGGTGACTGTAAAAATAACTGCCGTTGGTACATCAGCTATAACCATCCATATGACAAGGGCAATAAGAGCTACAATAACCGCAATATAAAAGAGCCATCCTGCAACTTTTTGTGCAAGATTTTCTGCGCGAGAAGTTTGGCTTTGAGCTTGACTGATTAATGTCTGAACCTGAGAAATGAAGGACTTATCGCCCGTCTGCTTTATTTCCACATAGAGGACTCCGCCACCATTGGTTGATCCACCGATGACCTCATCTCCGGGATTTTTTTCAATTGGTTTCGATTCCCCAGTCACAAGCGATTCGTTTACACGTGATTCACCACGCTGGATCGTTCCATCTGCTGGAACATTTTCTCCGGCTTGAACACGGATAACATCTCCAACCTGAAGTTCAGACACAGGACGAGTCTCAATCGAATCGTCTTCTAAAACAACATGAGCATCTTTCGGCACCAACTCAGCCAATGCTTTTTGCGCGTCCCCTGCTTCACCCAACGCCTTCATTTCAATCCAGTGTCCTAATAACATGATTAAAATTAACGTTGTAAACTCAAAGAAGAAGTCCATGACATGTTCTCCGGTCACATATCGAGCGGCCACTGCGTAAACACTATAGGCATAAGAAACCGTTATTCCCAAAGTAACCAAGGACATCATGCCTGGAGCTTTTGAATTAAACTCATCTTTCGCACCCATGTAGAATGGTTTTCCGCCATAAATGTATAGAATTGTTGCCAATACAGCTGCTACAACGTCTGCATAAGGAAAGATAATTTGGAAAGGCAACTGAATATCCATCATAGGAGTAATGAGTAAGATTGCAATTCCTAATGGGAGTGACTTCAAGAAAATCTCCTTAAAGCTACCGTGATGGTGGTGGGCATGCCCTCCCATTGCGCCATGATCCATTTCACTGTGATCCATCGCACTATGATTCATCTTGCTGTGATCCATCGCACTATGATTCATCTTGCTGTGATCCATCTGACTATGTTCCATTTCATTATGGTCGTGTTTTGAGTGATCCATGTCGCCGTGATTATGATGACTATGTGACGAATGTTTTTTGTTATTCCTCATTTTTAATTCCTCCTTATTATATTAGAGACTGATTTTAAAGTTTTAGAACTTTCTCATCTAACACTGCATATAATTCTCATGAAAAGGGTTCTATACTTTATCTCTATCTACTATCTATGAATAAATGGTATTCGTACTTTATGCACTTAATATTGAATAGTTAGTTTCTGCTAAAGCAGCATTGAGCGTTTCGGTATCAATCTCTGTTTGACTTTCAAGTACTGCTTTTTTAGTCGCTAAATCAACCTCTACAGATTCAACCCCTTCAATAGCTGAAAATCTTTCTTGTACCGTGTTCGCACAACCTGCACATTTTACGCCATCTAATAAGACTTCTTTTTTCATTATTTTATTCCCCTTTTTTTTTTTTATCTTCTCCTATTATATAGAATAGGAAGAAGTTTAAATCCCAGATAAGCTACGTGTTTTCTAAACAACTGCTGGTTTGAATCGTCTTAACCGTAAAGCATTGAGCAAGACCGATACGGAGCTGAAACTCATGGCGACTGCCGCAAACATTGGACTCATCAATGGTCCGCCAAAAATATACAAGAGACCCATCGCAACTGGAATACCTACAAGGTTGTAAGCAAAAGCCCAGAACAAGTTTTGTTTAATGTTTCGTAGCGTTGCATGACTTAAATCAATCGCAGTCAATACAGCGGTTAAATCATTACGCATAAGGACAATATCAGCCGATTCAATCGCCACGTCTGTACCTGATCCAACTGCAATACCGATATCTGCTTGAGCTAATGCGGGTGCATCGTTAATGCCGTCTCCAACCATCGCTACCTTCTTGCCTGCCTCTTGTAGTTTTTTGACTTCCTCTGCTTTATCTTCAGGTAATACTTCACTTAATACACTGTCTATACCCACTTGCTTAGCAATCGCTTTGGCTGTTCGTTTGTTATCTCCAGTAATCATGATTACTTCAACACCGCGTCTTCTAAGTTCTTTAACAGCCTTCATACTATTTTCCTTGAGTGTGTCAGCTACTGCGATAATTCCAGCTAGTTCTCCATCAACAGAGAGATACATCGGTGTTTTTCCTTCGTCTGCTAAACGATCGGATTCTTTTTCCATGCTTGATAAATCAATCTTTTGCTCTAGCATCAGTTTACGGTTTCCAATGTACATATCTTTGCCCTCAATTTCAACTCGAATCCCGTGTCCAGGAATCGCTTCAAAATGATCTGGTTTAGCTAATGTCATGTTCTCTTCTTTTGATTTCTGTACGATGGCTTCGCCTAATGGGTGTTCAGAACCTGTTTCACCGGAAGCTGCATAATATAAAAGATTTTCTTTAGTAATAAGAGGAGTTACCAAAATATCCGTCACGATAGGTTTACCTTCTGTCAGTGTCCCTGTTTTATCAAATACAATCGTGTCTAAATTATGAGTGGTTTCTAACGCCTCACCACTTTTTATCAAGACACCATGTTCTGCCCCTTTTCCGGTTCCAACCATAATACTTGTTGGAGTCGCCAAACCTAAGGCACATGGACAAGCAATGACAAGGGTTGTTATGATAACGGATAAAGTAAATATTCCAGATTGACCTGCAATTAACCAAGCAATCCCTGCTAAAACGGCTAATGCTATAACAATCGGTACGAAATATCTGGTAATGATATCGGCCATTCGAGCAATGGGTGCTTTAGACCCTTGAGCATCTTCTACTAATTTTATGATTTGAGATAGAGTTGTATCACTTCCCACTCGAGTCGCGCGGTAATCAATGGAACCATTTTTATTGATACTAGCCCCAATAACCTCGTCTCCACTTTCCTTTTCCACGGGGATACTTTCTCCTGTCAGCATTGATTCATCGACTGAAGTGCGTCCCTCAACAACAACACCATCTACAGGCATACTTTCTCCCGGACGAACTCGAATAACATCTCCTAAAGCGACTTCGTCCACAGTAATCTCTTGTTCCACACCATTACGTATCACTCGAGCTGTTTTAGGAACCAAGTTGACTAATTTTTCAATCGCTGAGGACATTTGCCCCTTTGAGCGTTCTTCTAAAAATAGCCCTAATGTATGGAGCGTCAAGATAACTCCAGTTACTTCATAATAAAGTAAATCGGAAAAGTTGCCGTAACCTAAGCCAGTCCCGATTGTCACAGCAAGGCTGTAAACAAATGCAGACGCCGTACCAAGCGCAATCAGGGAATCCATATTTGGGTGACCTTTAAATAAGGTTTTGAATCCCTTCTGGAAATATTCCCAGCTTACTACCATTATCGGCAAAGTCAGAATAAGTTGTAAAAGAGAAAAATTAAATGCATTTATCATTGGGTCAACGATATTTGGTAGAGGCATCCCTACCATTGGACCCATGGATATAATTAATAAAGGGATTGTAAATATAATGGATATCCCAAAACGATTTGAAAGTTGCTTCATTCTTTTCTCTTTTTTCTCACGCTTCTCTGCTCGTGAATTATCTTGAGTCTCAGTTGTTTCTAATACGGCTGCATAACCACTATTGGATACAGCACCAGTCACATCAGATACTGAAATTGCTGACGGGTTATAGGAAACTTGCATTTTTTCTGTCGCTAAATTGACTGAAGCTTTATCTACGCCCGACAACTTTCCGACAGCTTTTTCAATTGTCTGTGCACAGGATGCACAGGTCATCCCTTCTATGGCAAAGGTTTGCGTCGTTCCTTCTTGGGCAATCAGTTCATACCCTGAATTATCCACTGCTTTTTGTAGATTTTCTACCGAAAAAGTTGGTTCATCGTACTCTATACTTAACTTCTCTGTTGCTAGGTTTACGGAAGCCTGTGTGACCCCACGAACCTTTTTTGCTGCTTTTTCTACTGTCTGTGCACAAGACGCACAGGTCATACCTTCTATGGCAAATGATTTATTCTCCAATTTTTTCGCTCCTTATTCTCTATGATGATGTAAATGGCAATCGCATTGCCCTTCTGCACACTGACAATCAACTTCTTCTACTGCAAAAGCTTTTTTCATCTCTAATATTTCTTCTAGCCGTTGGATATCATCGAAACTTAAAGTATGATCCTTAATGATACTCTCTATTACATTCCCGACATTCTTCCGACAAATACGATCGAAAATATCGTTTGTAAAACTTCTTACCGCTTCTTTCTCTTCGATATTTGCCGAATAAATATATTTTCTACCTTCTTGCTCTGTATTTAGTGCGCCTTTTTCCACGAGTCGACCTAAGAGCGTTTTGGTTGTCGCTTGTTTCCAGTCCATTTTCTCTTCCAATATAGAAATGACTTCTTTACTAGTCACTCGGATATTCGCCCAGACTACACGCATAACCTCCCATTCAGCATCCGTGATATGAGGGTTTATAACTATTGTACTCATTCTCTTCACTCCTATTCGCTTACACATGTAAACTAAAGTATTTGAAGAAAGTCTACCATTGTAAACCTTCTTTGTCAAGTATTTACTTAAAAATAAAGGAGGACGGATATTCTAATACATTTTTTATTATGAGCAATTTTGCACTACCTGATATTTTTTAAAATTTCTTTCCCGTCAGAAAACTTTAGGGAACTGTAAAAAGATATATTTGAATGTCTGATCTACTGTTAGTGCATTATTGTTAGTGCATTATCAAAATCGAAAATTGGCATAATAAAAAACCCTCTCATCAATTAATTCAAAATTTGCTCCAGAGGAATAATAAAAAAGGAGAGAACACTTAGCTTAATTCTCTCCTTTTGATAAAGTATATGTTTACGTCAATGGAGATAGCATACGTTTTATTCAGCCGGTGCTAATTCATCTTCAGTTAACCATTTGTGATTCGCGACGGTATCTCCAGTTTCAGTATCAGTATAGGTAACCATATAGACTGTTGTGTCTTCTGCTGAATCAATAGTAGCTGTGGCTCCTTGCATACCTGGCATGTGATAAGCTTCTAGAACTACTTCATCACCTGCTTGATAAGGTTCTTCTTGGGCGTTTTCAGTTTCCTCGCGCACGACCCATTTATGATTGGAAATTTCTTCACCTGTTTCAGTATCAGTATAGGTGATCTCATAAGCAATTGAATCAAAGGCGCCCACAATCTCGCCTGTGGCTCCCATCATCCCTGGCATGTGATCGGTTTGAATAATCACTTCGCTGCCAACAGGATAGGTTGGGTTTTCTGCTTCTTCCAAATCTGCTGGGATTTCACCAGATTCATCGTGCACCATGCCGCCGTGATCACCACTTTCTGAAGATGTTTCTTCGGTTGTCGTTTGATTTGTATCTGTTCCAGTAGATTCATTTATCTCGTCACTGCCACATGCTCCAAGTAATAAGGCGGATGACAGTAAAATAGTTCCTATCCATTTTTTATTCTGTTTCATTTTTTCCTCCTGAATTAAAAAAAATAAAGCTCTAAATTTAAAGTTATTCTTTTATAAATTCAATTATAAAAATGGGTCGGTTAATAGTAACTTGAACATTCTTTTACGTTCCCACCGCAGAAATCAGTTTAGATTAGTTTGACAATCTATGCTGTTTAATCATCTTGAGTTTGCTTCCCATTTTCCTCTATGTCTTCTATCAATTGTTCCATTTCAGCAATTTCTTCTTCTTGGGCTTGGATAATTTCTTCGCTTAATTGCTGCACCCGTGAATCTGTGAGATTGGCATTTTCACTCGTCATAATAGCAGTAGAATGGTGTGGAATCATAGCTCTCATCCAAGCAGTATCATCTACGCCAACTTGGTTTTGAATAAGCCCAAACGATCCCACCACGAGTAAAACCGAAAGTCCCATTATGACGGTATTTAATTTTTTGTTGTCGTACATTTTCCACATAAAACCCATCATAATTATTGCCATGACAGCCCCCATTAGAATAGCCATATAAACACGGATTTGACTCAAGTAAATATGTGCAAATTCATTAACATTCACAAACATTAGAAAGTACATCACAACAGTAGAAGTTAAAATCATTAATCCGAAACGTATATATTTATTCACAGTTAAACTTCCTTTCTTAGTAATTTTTTATTATTAAAAAATTTTTAAATCGACAAGTATTTTAATGTACCAATCGTGATTATTGAACTAATTCCTCCTCAACAAACCATTTATGATAAAGAGCGACCTCCTCCCATCTGTTGGCTGATAATCCACCATATAAATATTCGTTGTTACAGTTTAACTTCAATTGACTCAGCAATTTATCTCCTCCAATAATAAGTTTCGTCTACAGATATAGATATACACTATGTTCTTAGTTTATGGCTGTCTATCTACATTGTCAAAGATTTCGACTTTTTTATTAATTACAAGTAAAGACTTATGTCTGTTTACCATTTTTTCAATAGTTGAGAAGCGGTTCTACAATAAAGAAGTAGACCGTCCTAGAAATTAAAAACAGAGTAATTATTCGTTAGATCGTCTTTAAATCGTTTATTAATCTCACTAAGTTTTATTTTAATTGTTTTAGAGGGCTTCTTTTACAAGTTCAGTCAAGCCCATAATCTTGTGTAAAATACTATGGATTTATTCCTCTAGAAACAATGGTGGACTGGTCTAAGAAAGAAGTGAAACTGCATGGAATTGCGCTCAAAAAAATGTGGCACACTTACGGAGAAGGAACCATTGAAAGATTAAAACGTGACATGGAGAGCCTGAATAAAATTGGACAATGCCAATCGATCATTCATCAGCTCGACGATGTACTGCCCGAATTATGGAGATCTTTAAGAGAGACGGATAAAGAACAGTTCTTGACCAAGTATGGACGGAAATGGGAAAAATTCAGGAGTCCGATCCCAAAGCAGACCGGACTTCAAAAAGTTCCAGATAATTCTTAATATCACTTTGTCATGAATATAGTATTCGAGATTATTTCTTAAAATCTGATGATTGATGGTGTCGAAATAATTCTTCAAATCACAATCTACCACCACTCGATAGCCTTCTTCATAGTAGCCAATCACGTGCTCGATTGCTTGATGCGCATTCCGGCCTTTACGGAAGCCATAACTGTATTCCGAGAAATGTGGGTCAATAATCGGGTCAATGACCTGTAAAATCGCTTGTTGGACAACACGATCCCTGACAGTCGGTATTCCTAAACGACGGACACCGCCGTTTGCTTTGGGTATTTCTACCCGTTTAACCGGCTGCGGTTGATAGGTACTGTCCTTCAATTTCCGGACAATCGCTGACCCGTAGGTCTGCATGTGTTCTTCCAATTCATCGACGGTCATACCATCGACACCGGGAGCCCTTTTGTTCTTTCGAACCTTTTCAATGGCTCTTTCCATGTTGTATTTATCGACTACTCGGTCGATAAGTGAGATATCATTTTGTCTGTTCATATCAGTGTTACGCCCCTACGCACTCCTACATATGTTTTGCTTCCAAGGTAACTTCTGATCCGATTTCCAACGGTTCTACCTGATCTTTAGCTTCGGTAATTTCTTCTTGAATGACCCATCTATGATTATCTACAACTTCTCCTCCATTAGTAGGTTGATAAGTGACCTCATAGGCAGTTGTATCGAAAGCTCCCACTACTTTAGCAATAGCACCTTCCATGCCTGCCATATGGACGTGTTGAATCGTAACCATTTCTCCTACTTCAAAGAGTTGGTTTTCAGCTGACTCTAAGCCTTCTGGTAACTCACCAGATTCATCGTGCATCATTCCTCCGTGACTACCTTGATCGCTACTATCTTGGGACATATCGCTTGTTTCACTGGCTAGCAATTTCGAACTAACTTCAGTATTATTTAATCCATTGTGAGTAGCAACGGAAACGTTAACCTCTGGTGAATAAAAACTTATCAGTGTTAAGCTGAAACGGATAAGAGACCATTTACACGTGTCTTTTTCAATTTATTTCTCTCCTTTTTAGCCATCTATTTATGTCTACAAAAGTAGACGATAGAACGTACATCTAGTTTATGACCATTCTTATATATAGTCAAACCTTAAACTTGAAATTTAAGATTTTTTATTTTTTTAGTCCTTAGATTACAAATTAGTAAAGGCTCTAAAGTTCTAAAAATTTAGGGGCATGTTTTTATATATAAAACAGATAGTCTCAAAAACAATCGATTTTGAGACTATTCTAAACAACTAAAATTTCAGCTGAAAAGAGACCTTTTCAAGCATCAAAACTTTACTCTTTATCTACGTTTCTTTATCCCCCCTTTGTGATCCAATTGAGAAAATAAAAAAGAGAAGAAAGAGGATTATGAGTGGGTATGTATATGGGTATGCCAGAGTAAGTACACGTTCACAGGAATTGGATCGCCAATTGGTCTGACTCAATGACCGAAATTGCAATGAGATACTAACCGAAAAGATGACGGGAACCAAAGCTAACCGTCCGCAATTAAATCGACTGAAAGATAAATTGCGTCCAGGTGATACAGTTGTCGTGGAAAGCTTCTCTCGTTTGGGTCGCAGTACAAAAGATTTAATTGAACTTGTAAATTACTTTGAAGAACATAATATAAAGTTGACCAGCTTAAAAAAGAATTTTGATACTGCCACTCCACATGGTCGGCTTATGATGACTGTATTTCAAACATTTAGCCAATTTGAGCAAGATTTAATTGTTGAACGTACAAAAGAAGGTTTAAAAAGTGCTCGTGCGAGAGGGCGAAAAGGCGGTCGTCCGCCTGTAAACCAACGAGATATTGAACGAGCAATAAAATTGTACGAAAGTCAGGATTACAGTGTGAAAGAAATTGTTGAAATGACTGGAATAAGTAAAGCCACTCTTTATCGTTATTTAAATAAGAAGAAAAAATAAACTATTAACCCCCTCTATTTGCAAAAGGAGATGTTTCATGGAAAAAGACCTGCCTCCATTAACTTCACATTCAGAAGAACATAGACAAAGAGCCATGGATAAATACAGAGTCATTGCACCCTATCTAAACCATGAGTAAAGTTTGAAAAACATTACCGAAGAATCAGGTATCCCGAAAAGAACCTTATACCATTGGATAAACCAATACCGACAATCGGGGCTAAAAGGACTGGTTCGAAAAAAACGATCAGATTCTGGAAGCTTTAAAGTGAAAGAAAACGTACAAGAAGAAATCAAAAACCTGATATTCAAACACAGAAAAAATGCCTTAACTTCTATCCATCGAAAAATCTGTATAATTTGCGAAATAAAGAATTGGGAGCAACCTAGCTACATTCAAGTGTATACAATTTCGAAAAATCTATCGCCACAATTAAAGGAATTAGCCCATAAAGGAAAAAAAGATTATCAAAATAACTATGATTTGATTTATCGACGTGAATCTCATTACTCCAATGAAATATGGCAGGCTGACCACACTCCTTTGGATATCCTTGTCTTAAACGAAAAAGGAAAGCCAGAGAGGCCATGGTTAACAATTATTTTTGTTGATTATAGCCGAGCAGTTGCAGTTTATTTCCTTATTTTTCAGGACCCTTCTGCTATTCAAACTTCTTTAGTCTTACACCAAGCAATATGGAAAAAAAGCAACTCTGATTGGCAAATATGTGGTATGCCTGAAACTTTCTATACCGATCACGGAAGTGATTTCACTTCAAATCATTTGGAGCAAGTTGCTATTGATTTAAAAATCAATCTTATTTTTTCTACGGTAAGTATGCCAAGAGGACGGGGGAAAATAGAACGCTTCTTTTTAACAATTAATCAATTGTTTCTGCAAGATTTACCAGGTTACATTGGGAATCAAAATACTTTAAATCTTCTTACGATAAAAGAGCTTGATGAGAAATTAGCGCATTTTATTATATATGACTATCACCATAGAGTGCATGGCACTACAAAACAGGAACCTATAAAGATGTGGAATAATTCAGGATTTCTTCCTCATCAACCAAATAGTCTAGAAAGTTTAGATTTATTGTTATTAAATGTTGGAAAGCCAAGAAAAGTTCATTCTGATGGAATTCACTTCCAAGGTTTAAGATATATTGACACCAATTTAGCAGCTTATGTAGGTGAAACTGTTATCATTCGATATGATCCAAGAGATATTGCTGAGATTCGTGTATTTTACAAAGACCAATATTTATGTACGGCAATTTCTCCTGAAATTTCTGATTACGAAGTCGATTTAAAAGAGATTGTTGCGGCACGTAATAAAGCACGGAAAAACCTTGAAAATCAGCTCCATTCTGGAAATAATATTGCGGAAGAACTTATTTCATCTAAGCAAAAAGAGTTAGACAACCCTATAATCAAAAAAGATTCTAAGAAGTCAAAAATTAAGAGGTATTACAATGATTAAAACATCCTGCTTTATTGAAATAAAAGAATTTAAACGCTTTGTAGAATTTTGTCAGGCATGTATCAAATACAAATATATCGGAATTTGTTATGGATTACCCGGAATTGGAAAAACTTTATCCGCTAAGCAATATTCAAATTGGAATTGGGTCGAAAAACAAATTGATTACAAAAATTCGGACGAAATCGGAATGAACACAGATAAAAAAATCCTTGCAGCGAAAACAATATTTTACACCGTTCCAGCCATTCGGGCGACTAAAATGACGAATGAAATCGATATGATTGGTGGTAAAATGGATATGGTTAAAAGTATGTATAGCGTTCTTCAGCTAGGAGCAGAAGAAAAATACTCAACGAATGTATATGAAGAGATTGATCTCATTATTATTGACGAAATAGATCGATTAAAAGTACAGCATTTAGAACAACTAAGAAATATTTATGACCAAAACGATTTAGCTATAATCTTTAATGGAATGCCGGGCATTGAAAAGCGATTGGCTCGTTATCCTCAACTCTACTTCAGAATAGATTTTGCCCATGAATTCGACAGGTTGAGTAAATACGAGATCCACCATATTATGGAATACAAATGGGATGAGTTAGGATTATCTGTCCAACTGGAACATTTTGCTAATTATGAAGCTGTCACTAGTATTATTAAAATTACCAGTGGAAATTTTCGACTTATCCAAAGACTTTTCATCCAAATCGAAAGAATATTAGAAATCAATAACCTTGAAACTATCACGACAGAAGTAGTGGAAGCTGCACGAGATAGTTTAGTCATTGGAGTAAAATAAGTAACAAAAAGGACTATTTCATTTAGCGAAATAGTTTTTTTGTTCTATTAGTGCAACATAGCGCTTGAAGTTAGTGCGAAATAAAACCAAAATTTACAAAAAGAGCTTACGATCCGACTACCTATTGATTCTGTAACTCACTTCGTTCGTACAGAATCTAATGCGGTAGTTCGTCCTTTGCAAGCCACATGAATTCTCTGATGTCGCTTCAACATGCTGAGTAGTAATCTAGAGAAATATATTATTTAAATTTATTATGATAGAGTTAGTTTATGAAAGCGAAAAGAGTGAGATACCGTAGTAACAGGAGGACTAGCCGCACTTGAAACCGTAAGAGCAGAGCGAAGTAAGGGTTCAGTAGTACAGCGAGGCAGAAGATATATCCCTCGACGTAAGTCGACGGGATTAGCTGAAGACGTTCCACTACGGTCACCGAACCCTTCTCACTGGAATATATGAAATAACTTCAAAATAAATAGGACCCGACAGCGTCGGATCCTTGTATTAAAAATATGCTTAATTCATTTGAGTTTTCACTTGTTTAATGTGATCTAACGCTTTTTCTTTACCTAAAACTTCAATCACGCTTGGTAAGTCTGGACCATGCATTTGTCCGCTGACAGCGATACGAATAGGCATGAATAACTTGCGACCTTTAACGCCAGTTTCTTTTTGAATCTCTTTCATTAACGGTTTAATGTTTTCTGAAATAAATTCAGCTTCTGGTAAAGCTTCTAATTTCTCAGCCATTGCGTCGATAACAACAGAAGCTGTCTCTTGGCTTAGCTCTTCTTTTGAAGCTTCATCAATATGTAAATCATCATTGAAGAATAAACTTGATAAATCAACGATTTGTGCACCGTATGACATTTCGTCGTGATATAAGCTTACTAATTTACGCGCCCATTCAATTTCTTTCTTATCAGGTTCATCGTCAATCAAACCAGCCTCTTGTAAATGAGGTAATGATAGATCAACAATCTCATCTAAGCCTGCAGCTTTAACGTAAGTATTGTTAATCCAATCTAATTTCTTCGCGTCAAACGCGGCTGGAGAGGTTGATAAACGATCAACATCAAAGATTTTGATAAATTCTTCTTTAGAGAAGATTTCATCTTCACCTTTTGGTGACCAACCTAATAACGTAATAAAGTTAAACATTGCTTCTGGTAAGTAACCTAAACGACGGTACTGTTCGATGAATTGTAAAATTCCACCGTCACGTTTACTTAATTTTTTGTTCGTTTCACTGTTAACAATTAATGTCATGTGACCAAAATTTGGATATTCCCATCCAAACGCATCATAAATCATCATTTGTTTTGGAGTATTTGCAATATGGTCGTCACCACGTAAAACGTGAGAAATTTCCATAAAGTGGTCATCCACAGCAACAGCAAAGTTATAAGTAGGCATACCATCTTTCTTTTGAATAACCCAGTCACCTGAGATATTTTTTGATTCAAAGCTTACTTTCCCTTTAACCATATCTTCAAATTCATAGACTTCGTCTTCAGGAACACGGAAGCGAATCGCTGGAACACGTCCTTGCGCTTCAAATGCGTCGCGCTCTTCTTGAGTTAAATTAGAGTGTTGTCCGCCATAGTGTGGCATTTCTCCGCGTGCGCGTTGTGCTTCACGCTCAGCTTCTAACTCTTCTTCAGTCATATAACATTTGTATGCTTTATCTTCTTCGATTAATTGATCGATTAATGGTTGGTAAATGCTTAGACGTTCAGATTGACGGTATGGACCATATTCACCCGGGTTTAATGGGGATTCATCCCAATCAATACCTAACCAACTTAAGTTATCTAACTGGCTCGCTTCACCATAATCTAAGTTACGGCGAGTATCTGTATCTTCCGTTCTAATTATAAAGTCTCCCCCGTTATGGCGAGCAAATAAATAATTGAATAACGCTGTACGCGCATTCCCAATATGTAATTCTCCTGTTGGACTTGGTGCATATCTTACACGAATTTTAGAACTCATTCGATTCAAACTCCTTTTATCTTTAATTTAATTTTATTTACTTTCAATTCTACCACTTGAATGTGTAGGTTTTGCAAAAATCATACGCCCTGCTGCTGTTTGAATGGTACTTGTGACTACAACAGAAATACGTTCATTCATAAAGTGCTGTCCTTCTTCGACAACAATCATTGTACCATCTTCTAAATAGGCTACTCCTTGTTTACGTTCAGTACCCGCTTTAATCACTAATACATCTAGTTCCTCACCAGGGATTAATACAGGTTTAACTGCATTCGCTAATTCATTAATATTAAATATTGGAATTGCTTGGAATTCAGCCACTTTATTCAAGTTGAAATCATTCGTCACAATCGCTGCATCAATTAATTTAGCTAAGCGAACAAGTTTACTATCGACTTCATCAATATCTTCGAAGTCACCCTCATAAAATTCAATCGGTACTACTTCATTTTTCTGCAATTCATTCAATATGTCAAGTCCGCGGCGTCCTTTGGCACGTTTTAATGAATCAGCAGAGTCGGCAATATATTGTAACTCTTGAAGAACAAAGTTTGGTATCACTAACACACCTTCTAAGAAGTTTGTGTGAACGATATCCGCAATCCGCCCATCAATAATAACACTCGTATCGAGTAATTTATACTTTCTAAACGTCTCATCTGCCTTACGTTCTAACACTTGATTGTCTGAACTTTCCTCTTTTTCGCCTACTGGCTTGCTAAACTGTCCAATGAAATTCTGCCACTCTTCTTTACGACTAGTTGCTGTATTATAACCTACTAAGGCAAGTGTCACTGATAATACGACAGGTAAAACTTCTGAAACAAAAGGAATATTTAATGATGCAAAAGGCAAAGCAATTAAATACCCTAAGATTAAACCGATTAAAATCCCAATTAATCCTAAGACTAGATTTGAAATTGATAATTGATTAATTTTTTCCATAAGTCGTTTCACTGATTTCTCTATTAATGGGGCTGTCAATGTACCCAATAGAATGAATAATAGGCCAAAAATAATAGCATTAATATAAGGATTACTTAAGTAACTTAAACGAATATTTAAATTTGCCCACAAATGCGGACCAACAGATACCCCAAAACTTAATCCAATAATAATGGATAAAAATATAATAATTCTCTTATACATTATGTCACCTCCTAATCATATTTTGACTCTTAATAATCTTACTTTCACGTAGCTAGCGTGGAAATACTTTTCTTACAGCTTCTTGAATGGTTTTGACAGGAACAATTTCAATGTCAAATACATCTTTTAAATCTTGGTAATTATTCTTTGGAATAAAGACCCGTTTAAAACCTAATTTAGCCGTCTCTTTTAGACGTTCTTCGATTTGACTCACGCGGCGGATTTCTCCAGTCAAGCCAATCTCACCAATATAACAATCATCCACTTGTGTGGGCTTATTCCAATAGCTTGAAGCGATACTCATCGCAATCGCTAAATCAATCGCGGGCTCGTCTAATTTTATACCACCTGTAATCTTAAAGAAGGCGTCTTGGTTTTGAACTAAGAGACCACAATGCTTCTCCATCACTGCAAGTAACAGTGATATACGTTGATAATCAATCCCACTCGCTGTTCGCTTAGCAGTCCCATAGACAGTCGGTGTCATGAGCGATTGAACTTCAGCTAAGATGGTCCGCGTCCCTTCTAAGGCCGCAACTACCGTTGATCCTGTTGCTCCAAGAATTCGTTCTTCCAAGAAGAGTTGTGACGGATTACCGACTTCTTTCAATCCAACGTCTAACATTTCAAACACACCGAGTTCATTTGTTGATCCGAAACGGTTTTTTACTGCTCTAAGGACTCTAAAGCGGTTATGCTTCTCACCTTCAAAGTATAAGACCGTATCTACCATATGTTCTAACATACGAGGTCCAGCAATATTACCTTCTTTAGTTACATGACCGACAATAAAAATTGCGATGCGGTTTGACTTAGCAATACGCATTAAAATTGCGGTCGCTTCACGGACTTGTGACACAGAGCCAGCGACTCCTGTATGATCAGGTATCGACATTGTCTGAATAGAGTCAACCACGACCATGTCTGGTTCTAAACGTTGGATTTCACGGGCAATTAAAGCTAAATTCGTATCAGCTAACAAGTAGAAATTATCGTTATTTAATTCTAAACGTTCTGCACGTATCTTAATTTGAGAAAAACTTTCCTCTCCTGTCACATACAAAATCTTTTGCTTTTGAGCGAGTTGCATCGCAACTTGTAAAAGAAGTGTTGATTTACCAATTCCTGGATCTCCACCAATTAATACGAGTGAACCCTCAACAACCCCGCCACCGAGGACTCGGTCAAACTCTTGAAAGTCAGTACTCATTCGATCTTCTTGAGTATATTCAATTTCGTCTAATTTTAAAGCGCTACCTTCTTGGCGTTGCTTCGATGTTTGGACATTTATTTGGTCTTTACCCTCTGCAGCAACAAT
The DNA here is from genome assembly GCF_014049385.1 of Ruoffia halotolerans. Taxonomy (GTDB): domain Bacteria; phylum Bacillota; class Bacilli; order Lactobacillales; family Aerococcaceae; genus Ruoffia; species Ruoffia halotolerans. The sequence continues at coordinate 39,698 of NZ_JACAOA010000004.1, forward strand.
ATCAGCTGGTTTTTCTTCCATCTGATTCCATGCACCACAACTTGGACACTTACCTAGCCATTTAGGAGATTCATAACCACAAGCTAAACATTCATACATTAATTTCTTTTTAGCCACGATGATCCTCCTTTTATTTATTCAGTGTCTGAAGAACCAAACCCACCTGTACGTTGAGTTAAGCCACCTTCATCGCCATCTGTTTTTAAAAACTTCGTAAAGATTCCTTGAGCAATACGATCACCTTTTTTAATCGTGAAATCTGTTAAACCATAGTTAATGAGTTGAACATAAATATGTCCTTCGTTCTTCTCATTATTATAATAGTCTTGATCAATGATTCCAATACTATTTGGTAAGCTTAAAAAGCGTTTAAGAGGATTGCTTGAACGGTTCACAATTTGTAAGTACTCATCCTCTTGCATATACGATTTAAGTCCTGTCGGCACTAGTGTTGATTTCAAAAGAGTTGAATTTTCCTCAGTCTCAGTTGGCTTCGTTGGTGCAATGTTAAAGATTTTTCTGAATTCGTCAGCAAAATAACCGAGTAATTGCTTCGCCATACTTGGAATCACAATTGTCTCGGCTGATTCGATATCATATCCTGCCGCATGTGTTGTTGATCGTTGAGGGATTTGAATATCTTTATCATGATACGCTTTGACTACTTCAAAGCCACGTAATTTTTCTTCTGTCATAGTCATCCTCTTTCTATCAGTTTCTTATCTTCTATTCTACCAAATTTTAGCTCTTAAATGGAGACTAAGCATTTCTTTTTCTATGATTAATTTATGAATGTCTCTTTATGAAGTATCATAATATGTTGAACAATTTATGAACTTCATTATATCCGATTTAAAGTGAAATTTACTCACTCTAAATAAAAACAAAAAACCCGCTTGTATGTTAGATGTAGCTGGTACAAATTATTCGTTAATCTGTCTAACAAACATACTGGGTTTTGGTTTTTATATTGACTTTTAAATTGGTCAGTTTTATTTATTTAGATGTTCTTCAATATCTCGCGGTGCCCAAACTGAAATGGAGCCACCATTTACTGGGAACGTTCCCCAGCCGTCTTCTTCAATGGTTACTTCACCATCATGATGACCTAAGTAATCCACAAACACTTCACCTGGCTTGGCAGTCGACACTTGCATACGTTTCTCTCCACCGCTATTGTTACTAATAACTGTAGCTAAACCATCTGGGAAAGTTTCATTCCCTTGACGAGTCCAGCCGACAACATGTGCATCATCAAAGTAATCATATTGATCACCGTACGCAAACGTTCGGCGAATAAATAATAATTTATCAATGATTTCTTGAAAACTTGTTTGACCAAACTCACCTTCGACACCGTAATAATCTCCATAGAAGACCGTAGGTAAGCCGGATTCACTTAGGAGTATAATACCATAAGCAAGCGGTTTAAACCAATCTTCAACAAAGCTTTCTAATGACTGCCCATGTTGCGTATCATGATTCTCAACAAAGGTTACGGCATTCCACGGATTTTCTTTCATCAGCGTTCCATCAAAGATTTGGCTTAAATCATAGGCCTCCCCTTGTTTACTTGCATCAAAGAAGTTCATATGAAGTTTAACATCTACTAAATCAAAGCCATATTCGATATCCTCTAGATAGCCTACTTTTGAGTCATAGTCGGCTACCCAATACTCACCAAATACATAGAAGTTTTCTGCCCCCATTGCATCCGTTAAGATAGATACTAAATCTGCCACAACTTCTCTGTTGATATGCTTAATCGCATCCAATCTGAACCCAGATATACCAGTAGTTTCAATGAACCAACTCGCCCATTCTTTGACATTTTGGATGACTTCAGGGTGATCAAAATCAATGTCAGAAAACATTAAAAAGTCAAAATTCCCTTTTTCGCCATCAACATATTCATTGTCAGCCCAACCTTTATTCTCACCTTGGATTTGGAAGATACCTGTCTCGTCATTACGCGCATCATAATCGATCCCTGAGAAATGATACCAATGCCATTCAAAATCATTGTATTTTTTATTTCGTCCTGGGAAATTAAAATGCGTGTAGCCTTCAATTTCATAAGGTTCAGAAATCGGTTGTTGGCGATTTTCTGGATCCATTTTCATTACAGTAAAGGTCTCTTTTTTATCACCATTTGCCTTATGATTCAATACGATATCTGCAATTGGCTTGATACCATTCTCTTTTAAAGCATTAATCGCTTCTAAATATTCATCTTTTGTTCCGTATTTAGTTCGTACACTTCCGTTTTGGTCAAATTCACCTAAATCAAAAATATCATAGACACCATAACCTGCATCATCTGTCCCTGTTGCTTTAAAGGCCGGCGGCATCCAAACTGACGTAATCCCAATTGAAGCTAAGTGTTTTGCGTCGTCTTTTAAACGTTGCCAATGTTTTCCGTCATCTGGTAAGTACCATTCAAAATACTGCATTATTACACCGTTTACATTATTCATTGTATACCTCGCTTTTATTAATTTGTTATTGAATTTATATATATATTTTACCATAATATTCCAAAAGCAAACATTAATAGGCATTATTGAAAGTAATTTACCTTTCTTTGGTATAATCAATTAAAGGAGCAGTGATGTATGATGATTACAGAAAATGATAAAAAATATTTAACTCGTTGTGTTGAATTAGCGCAATTAGCCTTAGAAAAAGGCGATGAACCGTTCGGTTCGGTCCTTGTTTCTGAAGATGGGGAAACTTTATTTGAAGATTATAATCATGTCTCAGGCGGCGACCATACACAACATCCCGAATTTGCGATTGCACGCTGGGCTGCGCAAAATATGAAACCAGAAGAAAGAGCAAAAGCAATTGTCTATACTTCGGGTGAGCATTGTCCAATGTGTTCAGCTGCCCATGCTTGGGTTGGTTTGGACCGGATTGTCTATGCAAGTTCTTCTAAGCAACTTGCAACCTGGCTAGAAGAACTTAATGTGGACCCATCACCTGTTTATAACCTACCGATTGAAGAAGTTATCCGCGACGCAAATGTTGATGGCCCTGATCCAGACTTAGCTGAAACTGTTCGTCAATTGCATATTCAACTTCATTCCCAATAACCCATTCACGAAACCCTTTTCATTGAGTTTGAAACTCAATTCCGTTATCGTGTTGATAAGAGGAGTGATAGTTATGAATTACAAACGCTTTGATCAAACCATCGTTTTACGTTTAGACCGCGGAGAAAAGGTAAAAGAATCCATTCAAGCGGTCTGTGAAAAAGAAAATGTAACGCTCGCAACAGTGAATGGTATCGGAGGCTTAGATAGTGCTTCGATTGGCATTTATAATTTTGACACTTCGGATTATAAGATTAATGAGTTTAATGAGTTTTTAGAGTTAACTTCCTTGTTAGGTAACGTCACTCAAATGGATGGCGAATATTATGGGCATTTCCATGCAATTGTGGGTAATAGTAAAGGCGATGCTTTTGCTGGAGATTTAGATGAAGCCGTTATTGGTGTTGCAGGCGAAATCTTTATCCATATTATTAACGGCACCGTTGAACGTTCCGTTGATGACGAAACGGGTCTAAACGTATTAAACTTTGATAAATAAACAAAATAGCAAGGCTGCTTCTTTTGAGCGTGAGGTGACCCCCGTAAAGTTAGATTTTTAACTCTAACTTTCGGGGGTCACCTCAATACTATGTTCCTTTTTATTTAGAAATGATCTCTATCGGAGTCTACATCTTCTAAACTAGTGAATGAATCCTTGGCTTTAAGAGTATCTGTCTTTGGGATGACTGAAAAAGTTCCGTCCGTTTCAAGAACAACTGCTTGGACATCGTCTAGTATTGCTTGACCATCTGAACGAACGACCTGTAAAATTTCACTTTTGGTCACACGTTCCTTTTTTAATGCCCATTCATCGAATCTTCCATTATAAAATAGTAATCTGGGTGTAGCCTTCACTAAGCTATTAACTAAATCTGAACGAACCGACAACCAACTCGTTATAATTTGTAAGAATAACAAGAGTGAAAATGCCATAATCCCATCCAACAGTGCTAAGTTTTCGTCTGTTAATATTGAAGCGAGAATAGAACCTAGAGCTACAGTAACAATAAAATCAAAAGAATTCAATTTTGATAAGCTACGTTTTCCTGTTATTCTCAAAACAAAAATAACTAATAAATAAGCAAGGGTTCCAACAATTAAAACGCGAGCGAATGAATAAGTGTCACCTAGAAACATCTATACATCAATCCTTTCATTTAAAAATTAAAACACCCTCTAAGTTTATTGTTGATATCTTCTTTGAGGGTGCGAGTTATTTATGATACTAATCATCTAACAAATTATTTATTTAAAAAGATCAAATAAACTGCCTAACAATCCACTGTCATTTTTCTGGGTGTTAGTAGAATCTGTTAAGTTGCTAAATAAATCACCCAGTAAACCACCTGATTTTGATTGGTCATTTGTATTGAAATCTCTAGCACGCATAGCTGCTTCGCGCGTTAAGTTTTGAGTTTCTTTTTGTACACCTTGGGCATCTAAATTTTGCTGTCTCTTACGATCCGCTAAATATTTAATTGCTATAGGTGCTAAAATAGCCATTGTTCTTTTTACCGTATCGGGATTGACACCTAAGCGGTCAGCCAACGAATTATTTACTTCTTCTTGCTCATTATTAAATACGTGCCCAACAATTTTTTGTCCATCTTGGGGATCAACATTCTTTGAAAATTGATTGAATGACTCATAGTTGTTTCTTTCTTGATGTTGATTCAACGCTTGGTTAAAAGATTCTAACCCTTGTTGATGTTGGTTGTTACGATTCATTCCTTGTAAAAGCAGTGGCAATCCAATGGAGGCAATTTTAGCAAAATCATTCGTATCTACACCAGCTTTACTTGCTAAATTTTTTCCTTCTTCATGTTGGTCTGGTTGCATTAAAGTACCCATTAAATTTCCTATATCGTTAAATAATGACATCTTGTATTCCTTCTTTCTGTTCTATTTTCTATTTTTTCGTCAACTAAATCGTATAGAAAATGAACGACATAATTCAACTCATATGCTTAAGTAAAAGAGTTACAAAGGAACTTTCATCCATTATCTTCTTTTGCGCGCTTTACGAACTTTCAATGTTTTACCTTTAATCGTGCGGTTTTGCATTTCAGAAATGACATGAGGGCCCTTTCCATTTAAAATATCTACATAAGTCACATTTTCCTGAATCGTGATAATGTCGATATCTTCAGCTGTCATTCCTTTAATATTCGTTAAAGTGCCGACAAAATCAATAGCTCGTAATTTTTTCTTCTTGCCACCATTGAAATAAACCTTGGTAATGTTCTTATTTAATTCTTTATTTCTTGCGGCTTTTGGTGTGACTCGTGTTTGTATTTTCTTTTCAAAAGACGATTTTGCTCGATTGACCGCACGTTCGTTAGGTGTAAAAACTTCAGTAAGCTCATAGTTACCTTCGAAGGTATAGTCACAAATTTCTTCCCAACGTCTTTGATCTTGATTACTTACCATCGTTAAAGCCAATCCTGTTTTCCCAGCTCGACCCGTTCGTCCTGATCGATGTATAAAGCTTTCTTTTTCAAAGGGAACATCATAGTTTATCACGTGTGTCACATGATCAATATTAATTCCTCGAGCAGCTACATCAGTCGCTACTAAATAGCGCAGTTTGCCAGAACGGAACTCATTCATGACAGCTAAGCGGTCATTTTGTTCCATACCCCCGTGTAATTTATCGACAGGTAAATCGGCTTTAAATAAATAATCAACAACCGAATCTACCGTATCTTTTGTATTACAAAAAATTATACAGGCATCTGGATTTTCAATCGTTAATAAGTCGAGTAATAATTTTTCTTTTGAAGAACTTTCCACATGAATAAATGAATGTAAAATTTTAGGTGTGTTTTCTACTGACGATTCCATTCGGACAGAAGTTCGATCGGAACGCATATACATACTGACTAAACGTACAATTTCTGAAGGCATAGTCGCAGAAAACAGCATGGTTTGGCATTCTTTTGGCAGTTAATCCATTACTTCCTGGACTTGGTCAATAAATCCCATATTCAACATTTCATCCGCTTCATCTAAAACCAGATGATGGATTTTATCGACAACTAAAGTTCCTTCTCTTAAATGTTCCAATAGACGACCTAGGGTTCCAACAACCAGGTGACTTTTTTGTTTCAACTCGGATTGTTGTGTTTTAAAAGAGGATTTTCCAAATACTGCTGTTACCTTGATTCGTTTTAATCGGCCAATATTCATAATATCTTCTTTCACTTGAAGAGCCAGTTCTCGGGTAGGTACCAAAATAAGGGCTTGAGGTTTATTCTCTTCCCACTCTGCTAGTTCACAAAGCGGAACTCCAAAAGCAACGGTTTTACCACTACCTGTTTGAGATTCGACGATAATATCTTGCTTCGCTAATGCCAGGGGGATGACTTTTTCTTGAACTGGAGTCGGCTTATAGTAACGAAGGCTTGTTAGTGCTTGTTCAATTTCAGCGTTAAGCTTAAACGATTTAAACGATGTCATTGTAATATTTTCCTGCTTTCTTTTTCTTCAATAGGCTAGTATAACAGATACCAATTGAATTTCATCTAAAATAATAGTCTCAAAGTCTATGTTTTAACTTTGAGGCTTCAGTGACTATAACAACTCTTCCAGTACTTCTAATCCGTAATTGGCTAAAAATGCACTATACATTAGTTAAATGAGAATAGGCTTTTATTCAGGATTATAAAAAGTATAACCATATTTAGTCCTTTCCATCTGCTATTATCTAAGTTCATTCTTCCGACTCCTCTTCTAGATAAATATTATTTGTCTACATGGTTCTTTGTTGCCCTTACGCATAATAAAAGCAATTTTAATTTCGACTAGACCCTTTTTTAGAACTTTTTTCTAAAAAACATCGATTCAAATGATTAATCACTTAGCTCCCGACAAATTCCCGATTACATAAAATGCCTCTAAGTACAATTTATGCTAGACTATAAGAAGAATACATTGGAGGATGATATTATGGACCAAGTACTTGTTGAGATTTGTTTACGTGTTAGAGATATCGATGCGACTTAAGACTTCTATACGAATTTATTCGATTTTGAAATAGCTAGTCGTCGAGAATTTCCAGAAGATAAATTTGATTTAATTTATCTAAATTCTCCTGGGTCATCTGTACAAATTGAGTTAACATACAATTACGATGCAGAACCATACACAATTGGAGATGGTTTTAGCCACTTAGGTGTAACAGTGAATTATTTAGAAAAAATGCATGAAATTTGTAAGGCTTCAGATTACGAAACAGGAGATTTACGAGGTCTAGCAGGTGGCACACCTTCTTACTTCTTCGTAACAGGTCCAGATGGTTACCGAATTGAAGTTAAACGCGCAAAATAAGTTAATTGTTTTAAAAAGTAAGTCTGTCGGCTCTAGCCAACAGACTTACTTTTTTAGTTTGTCTATTTCTTCATAAACTAAAACAAACTCTATGGAAATTTTAAAACCCAATACGTTATCAATGAAACATATATTATTAGGTGAAATCAAACAAATGACAAATAACTTTTTTAACTATAATTAATAACTCAATTTTAATACCAATCCCACTTATCCTTACTTTCTTTATAGGTGCCTGGCTAGATATTTAATAACTAGTGAAGTTAATAGATACTCAAAAACCCGCTAGCAGAAATTTGCTGGCGGGTTTCTTCATTACACTTAATTAAATTCAACTGCTACTCCAAAGTGATCGCTCACGACGGGTTCTTTTTTGCCATCAAAAACAACTCGGCAATTTTTAACTTCTCCCGGGTAATCCGTAAAGATATAATCGATTCTTTTTTCATCCGTATGGCCTTCCCATCCGTCAATAGCACTCAAAACGGTTGCAGATCCAATCTTTTCTTCTGCCTGAACATAGGCATCTTTTAATTGAGGAGCCGTCGTTTTTATATAGTCATAACCTTCATCTCTAAGCCTCGCCTCGTTATTAAAATCACCCATAAAAAGATGAATCTTCTGACTCTCTTTTTCAATATGAGGAAGCGTATTATCCCATTCATACTTGAATAAATGATCACCTGATGGATCTAACCACCAAGAGTAGTGGCATGAAAAGACTACCCATTCTTTACCTTCAAGGCTTACATTACCTTTTAGAACTCTTCTGGTGTAGTGATTCGCATAATCCGATATTTCAGACACTAAGAAACTTTCTGGACTGAAAGGTGTTTTGGATAAAATAGCCACACCTTCATCGTACACATCATAGCCAATATGATTGGCTGTCCAACTCCAATAGTAATGAAGTCCACGCTCTTTTAGCAACTGAACGATGAGATATGCAAAGTTATCTTCCTTTATAGCAACAGGATACATTTCTCCAGAAGCTTGGATAAATAAATCGTCCACAATTTCTTTCGCTTCCATCGTTTGATTAATTTCCTGAAGAGCGATAATTTGAAAATCTTCTTTGGCAATATAATCAACGATTTGTCTTAATTTTAATTCTGGATCCTCTTCCATCCATGAATGCGTATTCAGTGTTAAAACGTTCAATTTATTTCTCCATTCTAACCAATGTTTCTTTCATTCACTCGACCAATCTCTGTATCTTCGGAGATATCATTCGTTTGAATGAACTCAAAGTCTTGATTTTCTGTCAAGTTCGTAAAAACAACCATGATAGTGGTATCTTTTTCTGCTTTTTTAATCGAAGCCAAGTCCATTTCAGCTATTTTATCTCCTGCAATGACTTCTTGACCTTCTTCAACAAAGATTTCAAAACCTTCACCTTCTAATTCAACTGTATCTATTCCTAAATGAATAAGTACTTCAATTCCACTTGCTGTTTCAATACCAATTGCATGTTTGGTTGGGAAGACATTTTGAATTGTACCATCTACTGGAGAGACGACTGTATTTGATGAAGGGTTCACTGCATAGCCGTCACCCATCATTTTCTGAGCAAATACTTCATCATTTACTTCAGTAATCGGAAGCACGTCACCTTTTGCTACAGGGAAAATTGCTGTTGCGAGTCCTTTTGAATCTGTAGCCACTACTTCCTTTTCATCCATTTCAGGTGTTTCATCAAGTTTAGATTCTGGAATAGGTGCATTAGAGCTCAATACATCCATAATATCAGATTTTAAGACATCTGCTTTCGGTCCATAAACTGCTTGAACTCCTTTATTTTTCTTCACAAGACCCATTGCGCCTGCTTTTTTCCAAGCGTTTTCGTCTCCAACAGAATCAATATCATTAACAGAAACACGTAAACGAGTCATACAAGCATCTACATCTGTAATGTTTTCTTTACCACCTAATAAGTGAATAATATCATACACTTGTTGTGTAGCATCTACAGGCTCTCCATTTTCAGATGCTACTTCTCCACCTTCGTAATTTCCATTACGTCCTGGTGTTGCATAATTGAATTTCTTAATTAAGAAGTTTGCAATAAAGTAAGTCAATATTCCGAATAGAAGGGTTACCCAAACAAAGTTAATTAAATCCATACCTAGTCCCGCACGAATCGCTAATGGCGTACGTGTAAGCAATTCAATGTTACCAAACGAGTGAACACGTAAGTTTACGATATCAGCCATCGCAAATGCTGCTCCTTGGATTACCGCATAAACGATATACAAAGGCATAGCTGCGAACATAAACATAAACTCAAGTGGTTCTGTAACACCTGTTAAAAATACAGCTAAAGCAGCTGATACATACATTGATTTATGTGTTTTTCGTTTGTCTTTATCGACATTTTTATACATGGCATAAGATAGACCCATTAAGATACCTGATGATCCAATCATTTGTCCGACTTTAAAACGAGCAGGGACTACATTATTAAATAATGCTTGATAAGTTGCTGTATCACCAGCAGCATCTAAGTTAATTAAATCTCTTACCCATGCTAACCATAGCGGGTCTTGACCGAATACCATAGTACCCTGCTGTGCACCAGTTAATACTTCATAGGTTCCTCCAAGAGGTGTGTAGTTAATTGGAATAGTTAACATGTGGTGTAAACCAAATGGTAATAATAGACGCTCTAATGTACCAAATAAGAATGGAGCTAAGACTGGAGCTGATTCTTGTGATCCAGCAATCCATACACCGAAACTATTAATACCACTTTGAATAAATGGCCAAACAATCGCTAATACAATTGAAGCAATTAAAGACCATAAGATAACAACAAATGGTACAAATCGTTTTCCGTTAAAGAAGGATAAGGCATCGGGTAGTTTTCTAAAATTATAATATTTATTGTAAGCAACCGCTCCCATAAATCCCGCAATAATACCGACGAAAACCCCCATATTTAAAGCTGGTGCCTCTAAAACACTAATAAAATAACCATCAATTGGTATTTCTGCTCCAAATAATGTTTGTGTTACTGCATTTGGGTCAGCTAACATTTCACTGGTTACGCCAAAAATCGCTCCTGTAATTCGGTTAATTAGAATAAAACTGATCCCGGCAGCAAAGGCACCCCCAGCTCTATCTTTTGCCCAACTTCCACCGATTGCTAATGCAAATAAGATATGTAAGTTTCCAATAATTGCCCAACCAATATTCTCAATCACACTACCAATCGAAATCAAAGCTTGCATATCTGGATTAATTAGAGGAAGTGATCCACCAATACTAATCATTAATCCTGCAGCTGGCATAACAGCAATAACGCCCATTAAGGCTTTCCCGAATTTTTGCCAAAATTCAAAATTAAATATTTTTTTCATCTTTCTTCTCCTTGTCTTCTTTTATTTTTTATATTTCTAAAAAAATTGTGAATCTGGTATTGTCACCTTCCATCTTATTCATTTATTCCCATCATAATGACTACTACACTATAAACAGTAAAAACGATTTCAATTTATTATACTTTTTAGAAGACCGCTTTCATAAAATAGTTCATTTTAGTAGTAATATATAAAACTTCACTAGTGTTGCATTAAAATATTAACCTGTTCCATGGCATAAAATAATCCTTTATACTAGTACTTGGATGACTTATCCAAGACCAATACAAAGGATCTATGCATGGATAAGTATAAAACAAAAATGACAATAAATAAATGGTTTTCGTATATTAAATTAGAACAATTAAGCTTAGATTCTCGTCAAGCCATCGAACAATTTGATCGTTATGCAAAGAAATTGACATTTAAGAAAGTAATAAAGCTCTTTCTGTATGCCATTAACGATGAAACCGAAAGTTTACGACACCTAGACCAACAACTTGTCAATCCGAATTTGAAAAAAGTGATGGGGATAGACTCTATCAGTTACTCTCAGCTTTCTCGTGCCCTACGGGCACTTGAACCAAGTGTATTACTGGAGGTTTTTAATCATTTACTTTCTCTTGTGCATAAAAAGACGAAGGTAAAGTCGAAAGAAAAACTCTATCTGATTGATTCCACAACCTTTTCATTTAGCAAGAAATCCTATCCATGGGCGCATTTTAGACCGACAAAAGCTGGCATAAAGTTACATTTAAAAGTCTGCTTCATGAATGAACGTTGGGTGCACCCTGAACAATTTGAAGTATCTCCTGCTTCTGAACATGATCATGAGCACTTAGAGGTCTTTATCAATGAGCCATTGGCTACATACGTTTTTGATCGTGGGTATCTTGATTTCGCTCAATTCGATCAAATGCATTGGGATGGGTATTTCTTCGTTTCTCGGATTAAGAAGAATACGAAGGTACATGTGCAAGGCCATCTAGACGTTCCTAAAGGAACGGGTATTATCAGTGACCAGTTGGTTCAATTGGGCAGTCAAGTCTACTTGACGAGTCTCTTTCGACTTGTGACGATAGAAAGAAAGCAGCAAGCCAATTTAAGAATTATCACCAACCGCATGGATGTATCAGCTGAAGAGATTAGTAAAATGTATCAATCACGATGGCAAATCGAGCTCTTTTTCAAGCATATCAAGCAACACATGACGATTAAAAACTACTTTTCAAAGTCAGAAGAAGGTGTGAAAAATCAAGTCATACTGGCACTGATTGTCTACTTACTGACCTTACTCATCAAGCTTGAATTAGACTTAAAACAAACAGTTTTCCACGTTTTAAGGCATTTACGAGCGTTACAGTATGAACCGTTCGAATTATTTAAGGAAATATTCGAACCTGATTAAGTGAAAGAAGCCGCAAATCGATTTATCTACAACTGAATAAGTCAAAAAAAATCTGGGAAAAGTCATCCGCTGCGCCAGCATTTGACTTTTTTGAAATTTTTAACGAAAACTACATGTGATTTAATTAACAATAAACAAGTAACAGTGATTTTCAGTTTTATGCAACACTAGTGAAATATAACATGAAGTACATAAATATTCTACTAAAAAAATAAGTTAATTTAAAAATACTCTTTCAATTTTTCGTATTTGTAAGTTAAAACCCTATAAAATAGCGAAAACGGTTGCATTTATTTTAAATATATTTTTTCAGATTCTGCGACATAATCAGTGCATTAAGAAATACTTTCTCAGTATAATTAATAAAGAAACTATCATTTCACTAGTGTTGCATTAAAATATTAACCTGTTCCATGGCATAAAAAAATCCTTTATACTAGTACTTGGATGACTTATCCAAGACCAATACAAAGGATCTATACCAGGTCCTTTGTAAGAATTGTATCGACGAGATCGATTCGTAAACTTTAGACACTGTAGCCCTAATTGTCTCATAATACGAAGAACGCGTTTATGATTGACTTTATAGCCTCTGGCTCTTAATTCAATTGTAATGCGTCGATAGCCATATCGCTCTTTATGTTCCTCAAAGATAGCTTGGATAAGGTCTTCAAGCTCTTTATCTTTATGAGGGTTGGTTTTCTTCGCGATATGATAGTGGTAAGTTGACTCTGGTAATTCTGTCACATATAAGACATCTTTGAGTTTAAAGCCTATTTGGGTTAAATCATAGACTATGTCTGTTTGTTGTTTGCGCGTGGGTCTTCTAAGCCCAGCGCTTTTAACTTTTTTAAGTATTCTAATTCAATCCTTAAATACTCATTTTCTTTCTTTAACAATTCGTTCTCTTGCTTCATTTCATCATGATTGTTATCGTGAATCGTTTTATTATTATTTTGATTCGGATTCGATTTAGGCATTTTTGGCGGACTCCCTTGCGGTTTATTCAGACCTTGGGTGCCAAACCTTTCGTATTGACGATGCCAGTTGGCTATGATGGATGGCTCACTTATACCAAAAGCATTCGCTGTGTCAATATAGGACGCACCCGTATCTTGCTTAAATCTTAAAACATTTAACTTAAAATTTAAAGGATAGGTTGCATTTCGTCGTTTGGTTTTAAGGCCTTCTTTCCCATTGGTTTTGAATTGGTTAACCCATTTTTCAATCAAACTTGTCGTTGAAATATGATGTTTCTTGGCGAGTAAGGTGTAACCTAATGTCCCATTTAGATACTCTTCGACAACCTTTAATTTGAATTCATATGAATACTTTTGTGACACAAAAACGACCCCCGTAAAGTTAGATTTTTAACTCTAACTTTCGGGGGTCACCTCATCCTTGCCTTGCTATTTTAATACTTCTTTTAATTGATTAAGTAACTGACGTTTGGCTTCGATAAACTCAGGTTCAAAAATTATTTTCTCAACATCAAAGCTTTTAAAGTCGACGGGCAACTCAAATGTAATTTCACCTGGTTGCCCTTTAATAATATAAACCCGATCCGATAAGATTAAAGCTTCATCTACATCATGGGTAATGATTAATGAAGACCAGCCCATCTTCTCGCGGTAATTCATAAACCATTGATGAAGTTGACGTCTTGTAATAGCGTCAAGAGCACTAAAAGCTTCATCTAATAATAGCCACGATCTGTCAAATGCAGCTGTTCGCATAAAAGCCACGCGTTGTCTCATCCCACCACTCAGGGCGTGGGGATAATAATTCGCCCATTCTTTAAATTGAAAGATATCGAGTAATCCTAACGCATACTCACGTGCATGTTTCTTGCTTTCGCCCTGGATAATCCGCGGCAGCATAATATTTTCAATGACAGTATAATGCGGATACAACATATCTTTTTGAAGCATGTAACTTAACTTACCTTTGATTTCTTTGGTTCCATTCAACTCAATCTGACCTTCTTGGACATCGATGATTCCTGCAATAAGGTTAAAAAGAGTTGTTTTCCCAACCCCACTCGGGCCAATAATGGCAACAGTCTCCCCTTTTTGAAGTTGAATGTTAATATTTTTTAGTACTTGACGATTCCCGTATCGAAAACCAACATCTTGAATTGATAACATGTTATTCTCCTAAAAATTCGTTCGTAAAGTATGTCCCTTCAGTCAAGTCAACTTCCGTTAAGTTACTTTCATATAACCATGTGTAGAATGCATTCCAGCGCTCTTCATCGATATAACCCCATTGCTCTGGTTTACTTGTATAGGCTTCGTTAATCCATTCTTGGGAAGCAAGAACAAAATCACGTTGCCCTTCTAATTCCGGTGCATGTTTCAGGAGAATATCGGTTGCTTCTTCTGGATTCTCGATTGCATATTGATAACCTCGTTTGATGGCTTGAACTACTTGCGTCGCTTCTTCAGGACTATTCGCTAAATAATCGTTATTTGCAATAATTATTGGTGAGTAGAAATCTAATTCTTCTGCGTAATCTCTGAAGTAAAAGAAGTTCGTTGGAACGCCCTGGCTCTCAGCCATTATACCGTCCCAAGCATAATAAACCCACGCTGATTCAAACATCGAATTGGCTAAACCAACAATGGAATTATCTGCTTGATTAGGGACTAATTCAATTTGTGAATAATCGCCGCCTTCGTTATTAATAATATGCTCTAACATTCCCAGTTCAATGGGATCATTCCATGTTCCGTAAGTATGACCTTCCATCTCCGCCGGTTTTGTAATTTGGCTGTCTTCTCTAGCAATAATACCACTTGTATTATGTTCGATAATTGTTGCGACAGCTGTAACAGGTAAACCTCCTGCTAGACGTGTAGCTAAAGAATCTTGGAAACTAATGCCAAATTGAGCTTGACCCAAACCTACTAATTCAGTCGTACTGCCTTCTGGTGGACGGCGAATCGTTACTTCCACGCCCGCTTCTTCAAAATACCCTTTTTCTAAAGCAACATATAAGCCGGTATGATTTGTATTCGGTACCCAATCTAAAATAAACTCAATCTGACTGGCTTGAGCCGATGCACTCATAGGAATTAATACTGACATACTGACGATTAAAGCAACAAGCATTTTCTTGAAATAATTCATCATATTATTCTTCTCCTCTGATTTTCTTTTTTTGATTAAAACGCCAAGGTGTTAAATATTTTTCAATATAAGATACAACACCCATAAAGAACAGACTTAATAACGAAATTAAAACGATGACCGCAAACATCTTGTCATAGCTAAAGGCACGTTTGGTTTGAATCATATAAACCCCTAAACCTTCAAAGCCACCAAGCCACTCAGCGACAACCGAACTCACAAAAGCGTAAGACACACTGACCTTCAAGCCACTTAAGAAAAATGACATACTCGACGGTAACTTCACATGACGTAATATCTGCCAACGATTTGCTCCCATTAATTGGAGTAATTGAATCGCATCCTTATCCGCGTTAGCAAAGCCGTTCAGTATACTAATAATAATGGGAAATAATGTCGTTAAAATGACTAAAACAATCTTTGGTGTCATGTCATAACCTAGCCAAAGCACTAATATCGGTGCAATTGCTACAGTTGGAATGGTTTGTGTAACCACCAACATTGGATATAAGGCTCGGTTCAACCAAGGAATCACATCCATAATAATCGCTAAAAAGAAAGCGAGGAAAATTCCTATAGCGAGACCAATAAACGCTTGAATCAGCGTCACCCGGCTGTTCATCCATAAATTCTCTCGGTCTTGCCACAAAGCGATTAGGACATCACTTGGTGCGGGAATAATAAACTCAGGTAACCAACCAACTCTAGCAGCCACTTCCCAAAGCAGTAATAGCCCCAGACCTAGGATCCATGAAGCATATTTAGTGGCGATGTTTTGTAGTTTTATCTTCAATCGTTAACACTGACCCTTTCGCATCATAACTAATTTTGACGTTAGTAAAAATTTTGTGGTGTGTTTGAGAAGCGATTTCGATCGCCTCTTTTAAGATAGGCATCAAAGTATCATAATCACCTTGAATCGTTGTCTCAAACGCCGCCACTTCATAGTTATCCGTCTTTGATGCTATAAAAGCAATGACAGAATCAACCACTTCAAGTGTCGCTTCTTGTGTTGCACCTAGCGGTAAAATTTGTAAAGCAATACTACAATTAACCAAAAAAAAACCTCCCTCATATTCACAACACAAAGTGTCTGAGTCAAGGTAGGTTGAGTGATATTGATAAAGGTATATTCGTACAAAAAGCATACTGCACCAATATACATAAACTTTACTTATTCACATCCCTACGCGAGTCTTAACTCATTCAGGTTCATAGAGTTCAGGTAATCCCATCTCAGCCGAAGCACCTCTTGTGTTATAGTAGAAAGCTTAGCATATTCATAAGCAATGTGCAACAGGATTCAAATTTTTGTATCAAAAAAGCTCGAAGAACCCAATAAAATGGTAATCTTCGAGCTGGTTGTAACAGCTTAATACATCATTAAATATTTATTTAATTCCCATTGTGTCACTTGTTTTTTATATGACTCAAATTCCATTGTTTTCTCAGCAATAAAGTTATCTGAAATATGTGGACCTAGAGCATCTTTCATAATTGGGCTGGCTTCAAATTCAGCAATGGCTTCGCTAAGTGATGATGGAAGGTCAAAGACACCTTCAGCTATACGCTCTTCTGGAGTCATCGTATAAATATTACGGTCAATTGGCATAGGTGGTTCAATCTTGTTCTCAATCCCATCTAAACCAGCTTGCAAGATAACTGCTAGGGCTAAGTATGGGTTGGCAGAAGGATCCACACTTCTTAACTCAACCCGAGTTGAATTACCACGAGATGATGGAATACGAATAAGCGGAGAACGATTTCTCTCACTCCAAGCAATATATACTGGTGCTTCGTATCCTTCAACTAATCGTTTGTAAGAATTCACTAATGGATTACAAATAGCTGTATAAGCACTCGCATGCTTAATTAAACCACCGATAAAGTAATGAGCATTCTTTGATAATTGATCTTGAGTTGATTCATCATAGAAAGCATTCTTCCCATCTTTATCGAATAAAGATACATTAAAGTGCATTCCAGAACCACTCTCACCATAAATAGGCTTAGGCATGAACGTCGCATATAAATTATGACGACGAGCCACTGTTTTAACAATCAATTTAAACAATTGAATTTTATCACATGCGCGAATCGCATCATTATATTTCCAATCAATCTCATGTTGCCCAGGTGCAACTTCGTGATGACTCGCTTCGATTTCAAAATCTAAACGCTCTAATTCAAGCACAATATCACGTCGACAGTTTTCACCTAAATCCGTTGGCGCAAAGTCAAAGTAGCCACCATCATCATTTAAGTCCATCGTTGGTCGACCATCTTCATCCAGTTTTAATAAGAAAAATTCAGGTTCTGGGCCTAAGTTGAACGAAGAAAAACCTAAATCTTCCATCTTATCTAACACTCGTCTTAAATTCCCACGAGGGTCACCTAAGAAAGGCTCTCGTTTTGTTGTATCTACATCACAGATTAAACAAGCAATGCGTCCACCATCTGAGGGAACATCCCAGTTAAAAATCATCCAAGAGTCGTAATCAGGAATTAAATACATATCACTTTCTTCAATACGTACAAATCCTTCAATTGATGAACCATCAAATGTCATATTATTTTCTAATGCCTTTTCTAACTGTGTTAAAGGAATTTCAACATTCTTAATTGTTCCTCTAATATCCGTAAACATTAATCGTATAAAGTGTACGTTATTCTCATGCGCATCAGCAATAATACGATCTTTCGTCCATTTTGTCATTGCTTAAAAATCCTCTCTTTTAATAGGTTATTCGAATCTAGATTGAAAATCTAGTTCATCCCTTAAGATACGTCGCACATCTTGGTCAGTTAGAGGTACTGAGTTTTTAGATACTCTGTCACTAAAGCGATATCTATTTTTAATACCTTTAATTGTCATGCCTTCATCCATTAGGTCAATGATGTCCAGTAATCGATCGACATCATTTAAAGAGTATAGCCTACGGTTGGTTTCGCTACGTTGAGGCTCGATTAGTCCCTGTTCTTCGTAATAACGAATTTGACGAGCGGTTAACTCTGTCAACTCCATAACCGTACCTATTGGAAAAACTGCTAGTGACTTACGAAATTCCTTTCTTGCCATCACCATTCTCCTCTCTTAGAAAATTATTATACGATGATTAAAAAGTTCTCGCAAACATATTATAACACCATTTGTAAAGAAATATCACATGAATGCATCTCATACTAATAATTGTAATTATACAGGCATTTAGCTTTTGAAATTATGAACAGAATATTAAACTTTCATTACTTTATTCAAATATTCAACATTTCCTATGGTATTCTCGGGTCAGTTAGCGTATTCTTTTATTCAGAAATGTTTTTTTGTAAAGGAGTTTTTGAAATGCCAAAAACGCGTAACTATACGCCAATAGCAACAATTGGCTCTCTTATATTCATTGCCATTTGTTTAAGTTTAATTATACTTTTAAATAAATTAACTGCGAACAATAATTTAATTATCGCAGAGCACCAACAACAATCTACTCAAGAAGAGTTAATTTCTTTACAAGCTGAACCCGTTGTTTCTCAACAGACTGAAAGTGTAACCGATGAAAGCATTGAAACACCAGCTACTTTGGCAGAAACACTGAGTACCTACTCACCTAAAGATAAAACAATGGAAGAAACGATTGCCGAATTAACTCACACGGAGTTTGATGGAAACTTAATTCAAGCCCAAGATGAAATTCTTGCAGCAATTCATGCAAATGATCTTGATGTGGAAGAACTTGGTTATCTTTTCTTACCAGATTTTCCGGCAGAAAAAACTGTGGCTACAACTGGAAGCCAAATTGACGTCCCATTGTATCTGCAAAAAGATGCGAACTGGCGAACAGAGAAATACGGAAGTAATACAACCCAACAACTGGGTGAAAACGGTTGTGCAATCCTTTCTCTAGCCATGGTTCATGCTGCTTTTGAGAATCGAGAAGTGAATCCAAAAGAAATTCTTGAATGGAGCGAGGAAAAGTATTGGGTAGATAATGCCGGGACATCTTGGCAAATCTTCCATGACTTTGCGGTTGAATATGATTACAACTTTTATAACTATGGAAATGATTTCTATAGCGCAATGGAAGCTTTAAATAACGGTGAATTAATCGTTGCGTCTGTCGTACCAGGCTTCTTTACAGAGGTTGGCCACATTATCGTTATTCGTGGCTATGAAAATGGTCAAGTCTACGTTAATGATCCAAACGATGACGCTCAAAAAATGTATAGTATTCAAGGTATTGACGAAGAAGTGTTACTCGCAGAGGGTATCAATTACTGGTCTTTCTCAAAATAATTTAAGCAATCTAACATCCATTCCACTAATTTTGGGGTGGATGTTTCTTTAGTTACAAATGATTTATTGAGTGACAACATTTGCTTGTTTTATTGTTATAGGCATTATGATATTATTATATTTTGAGATAAATACGCCATCAATGTCATGATTGAAAGCGAAATTTTATTCAATCTCATCTTACCAACTGAATTAGCAAAAGACGTTGCGAAGATAATGAGGTATAATATAGAAGTCGGGATGTTATGTATCGCGCGGAGACATATTGTGCTCAAGATTGAAATATTATTATATAAAAAGGAGATCTAACAATGACATCAGTAGTAGTTGTAGGAACACAATGGGGAGACGAGGGGAAAGGTAAAATTACCGACTTTCTAAGTAATAACGCTGAAGTAATTGCACGTTATCAAGGTGGAGACAATGCAGGGCATACGATTCAATTTGATGGTAAAACATTTAAATTACATTTAATCCCTTCAGGTATTTTTGATAATAGTAAAATCAGTGTTATCGGAAACGGTGTTGTCGTGAATCCAAAGTCAATTGTTAAAGAGTTGAACTATTTAGCAGATGAAGGTGTTGATACTAGTAATTTACGTATCTCTTCGCGAGCTCATGTTATCTTACCTTACCATATCTTAATGGATCAACTTCAAGAAGATTCAAAAGGGGATAACAAAATCGGAACAACCATTAAAGGAATTGGGCCAGCTTACATGGATAAAGCTGCCCGTGTTGGAATCCGCATTGCTGATTTATTAGATAAAGAAATCTTTAAAGAGCGCTTAGAAGTAAACTTAGCTGAAAAGAATAAATTATTCGAGCGCGTTTATGACAATTCGCCTTTATCTTTTGAGGATATTTTCGAAGAGTATTATGCATATGGACAAGAAATCGCTAAGTATGTTACTGATACGTCATTGATTTTAAACGATGCTCTTGATGAAGGTAAACGTGTATTATTCGAAGGTGCTCAAGGTGTCATGTTAGATATCGATCAAGGTACGTATCCATTCGTTACTTCATCTAACCCAGTAGCTGGTGGGGTAACGATTGGTAGTGGAGTAGGTCCTTCTAAGATTGATACAGTTGTTGGTGTATGTAAAGCTTATACATCACGTGTCGGAGACGGACCATTCCCAACTGAATTATTTGATGAAGTTGGACAACAAATTCGTGAAGTAGGTAGAGAATACGGAACAACGACAGGTCGTCCACGTCGTGTGGGTTGGTTTGATTCTGTTGTTATGCGTCACTCACGCCGAGTATCAGGTATTACAAATCTATCATTAAACTCAATCGACGTATTGACTGGTTTAGATACAATTAAGATTTGTACTGCTTATGAAACATCTACGGGTGAGCGTATTGAATATTACCCAGCAAGTTTAAAAGTTCTTGCTGACTGCACGCCAATTTATGAAGAATTACCTGGTTGGTCAGAAGATATCACAGGGGCGAAATCACTTGAAGACTTACCACAAAATGCACGTAACTATGTTCGTCGTATTAGTGAATTAGTTGGAGTTAAGATCGCAACTTTATCTGTCGGTCCTGACCGTGAACAAACTATGATTTTAGATAGTGTTTGGGGATAACTCCCTTATAAGAGCTGGTGGTATTATAGCCACTGGCTCTTTTTTTGCTTTAAATTTAATACAATATTCACAAAATAAATGGCAAATTCCACATTTTTCCTTCGATAAAAATTCATATTTATACCGTATGATGGAATTAATAGATAGAGGAGGGCGCAAAATGAGATTAAAAAAACTATTATTAGTATCTACATGTGCTTTAGCAATCGGAGCAGGGACTACTCTTGGAAACAATGCTTTACTACCAACGAGTCAAACCGTTCATGCCCAAGAAGAAACAACGACAGAGGTGGACCAAGAATTACTCGCTCAAATAAAAAATAACTTAGCGGGCGTTCAACCTGTTAATTTAGAACAATTATTAGAAGTGGAAGATCAATATTTAGTTGATCTTTACACTACAAAAAATACTGAAGTAGAAACAAACCCTGAACTGGATGTATGGTTAGAAATGTATAATCAGTTAACTATCGATTACCCTCAGTTAAATCTTTTAACAGGTGAAGACTTACAAGCTTATAATGAAGCAGCAGAAGTTATTTCTACTTATTCAGAATATAGCTATTCAGATTTGAACACGGCTTTACCTAGTGATATCTTAGGTTGGTATACGAATGCATTATTAGAAAATAACGATGACAAACAAGCTGCTGTTGAATCGATAGTGCCACAAATTATACAAGCACGTGATGCATACATCGAACGTCGTACTGAAAGAGAAAATGGCGAAGACAATGGCAATGGTGAAACCCCAGCGCCTGAAGATGAATTTGAAGTTGCAATTTTTGAATCTACTGATATTACAGAAGAGCAATTCAGCCAATTCACTGAGGAAGAATTAGCACCGATTAAAACAACGGCTGAAAATGGGGATTATTCACAAGAAACAATGGATATTGTTCGAGACCAAATCATTGAATTAAATCCTGAAATCTTTACCGATGAACAAGTAGGTTCTGTTGCTACTAAGATTCGTGAAGCATTCATTGAATCAACACCTGCAACTCAAGAACAATTAGACCAACTTGATGACATTTATTTAGTAAGTATGGTAGGTGAAGGAAATCAAGCAGGGACTGATATTGGTGGAGCTTATAACACAGCTGTATACGATTATCCAGAAGTCTTTGGTCCTGAAGCCAATCGTTTTAGAGACGCTTTAGTTTCGGATTATAACTTAAATGAAGAAGAGTTATTAGAAGTACCTGATGCTGAATTACTATGGGAGGAATTTTCAGTCTTCCAAGAAAATAACGCAGAAGACATGGAAGCCTTAGCTTTAGCAATGCAAGAAAATTACGGTATTACTGTTGATGATGCAGAAACATCTTCAGATGAAAGTTCTTCAAGCGAAGAATCATCTGATGAAGAGTCTTCTGATGAGGAATCCTCTGATGAAGGAGAATCATCTGACTTAAGTGAATCTGAACCAGCAAGTGATTTAGATATTTACCGTGAAGAATTAGTCGGTCAAACTGATTTAACGATGGAACAATTAAATCAATTTAGTGATGAACATATTACTAGTTTGATGGATAGACTGGGACTTTCAACTGAAAGTACTTCTCCAGAAGAATTAACTGCTTTACGCGCTGAAATTGTGATTGCTGGTTATGAGAATTTCAGTGATGATCAATTATCAAGTACGATTGCACCTGTTCGTGAGGCTGTAGTTAATCAAACACCAGCAACTGATGCTATCTTGAATGAATTTAGTGATCGTACATTCGCTGAATGGTACAATGAAGCTAAGAATGCTGATGCAGAAGTACCTAGCTACATTTTCCAAGAGTTAGTAACAATGTATCCAGACATGTTTGATGCTTTAGTTGTTGAAGCGAAGAATAATATTATTCAAAATACTACAATTACTCAAGATCAAGTTGATCAAATGCAATTTGAAGATATTTTATGGGCTGTTCAACCGAATGAATCTGGTGATGTAAATTATGTAGATGTAACTAATTACTTAACTGAAAGATATCCAGATGTAGTCAATGGTGGTGGTTCTCAAACACCTTCAAGTGATGGCAATGAAGAATCATCAAGTGTTGATGTATCTATTAGTTCATCCGTAGAAGAGAATGAAGAGAATTTACCAAACACTGGTGAAAATAGTTCAATTTGGCTTATTATTGTAGCTGCTTTAGCTTTAATCGGTGGAGGTATTTACTTATTCATCTCTGGACGTCGTCATAAAAACTAAGACAAATCGATAGATAAATAGAATTTAATAAACCCTAGCATTCTATAGTTGTGAGACTAAAGAGTGCTTAGGGTTTTTTGTTTACTCATTTGTTTAGTAGTCTAATGTTTCGAATAACTGATCAAAGTATGCAACTGTCTCTGGTCTATCTTCCAATGAACTATCTGGATAAGCTGATAAATCAGGATTTTCATCTAAGAAATACTTCAAGGAGTACACTCCGAAGCCTTCTGCGAATGATTCAATGGTAGAATTGTAATAAGACTCTTCATCTGCCCATTCATTTTCATAAATGGCCTGCCAATCATCTTGAGTTGACCAAGAATCTTCAGACTCTTCATCCCAATCAATTAATGCATAGCTAGCAAAATCTAACGTGTGCCCAAATTCATGATAAATTAGATTTTTGTAAATGGGTTTATCACCTACAAAATATACAGTCCCATCATCTTTAGCTAAACCATGTAAAGTAAAGCCTGGTGTTTCTGAAGGTGGCATTTCATTTTCCGCTAAGATATAAATATTCGAAAGTCGACGCTTAATTTCACTTGGCAGTGTTTCAACTACCTCTTCAATCGAAGCGATATTTTCTTCTAAAACAGCTTCGTCTTCAATTTGATCAGAGATAAAATAATGTAAAACAGGCTCTTCTAAATGCCCATTATTATATTTGTTGGTAAAGATACTAAATTCTTCTCTAGCAATCTCAATCACTTCGGTAGCTAAGTCATAATCGTCACTTTCCGAATCAACTTGACTATATAATTCCTCGGCACGTAACATTGAAGCTTTAGCATCGGCATAAACTGAAGTCGGAATCATTTGTTTTAATTCATAACGTTCAACTAAATCTTCAGAATACTCATTAAAATAAATTTGTCTAAGCTTATGATTAATATCTAAGCGTTGCATCGCGATTAAATCACTATAATTGTATAAATCAACGACGTCAGTAGTTAAATTCATCGGTGCGACTAAATAATGATCTTCTGGATCAGCCGAATAATAGATGTAATATGAAATATAAGTGGCTATATCTCTATATGAATCTTTATAAGCATTAAAATGAACAAAATTATAAACTTCATCCGTCTGAGCAAATGAAAGTAGAGCTTCATCAGTAAATAGAGTGTCTTCATTAATTGATACTTGATCACTTGGCAATTCAGCTTCAATCAACGTATAGTCACTTTGAGGGTATATCGTTGTATCAGTATCTATATTTTCGTATATGGCTTCATCAACAGGTTCAGCTTCAACTACTTGTATATAGTCAGCTTGAGTATAGTCAATGCTTTCAAGAGACTCAATTGTAGTAGCATCCGTACTATCAGGTAGAGCAAATAACACTATAAAAAAAGATATAAGAATTAAAGCGTTCAATTTTAACTTACCTACTACATCTTGCTGATTCTTTTCGACCGTCTCCATATTGTTACCTCCACTTTCATTGTAATATATATAAGTTTAATATAAACCAGCGTAAAGAGAAAGAAATAACCAAAAGAACAGATGTTCCTACAAAAAAGTTTCACGTGGAACGTTTATTCGGGTTTTGCTACTTTACACACCTATTTAAACAGTGATTAAACAGATTAATCACCGAGTTAATCGAGTTAATACAAAAACTCTTTCTAAATTTAATTAGAAAGAGTTCATTATTAGAAGTTACATCATGGGTGGTTCGGGCACAAATGAAAGACTTGAGAATTTATTATATTCCTTTTTAAATAATAAACGAACCGTATCTCTTGCACCTGCACGGTTCTTAGCTAAGATTACCTCAACAGTATTATCAGGCAAATCATCATCTTGAACAGTTTCTTCATCACCTTCTTGTTGGTGATAATCCTCACGGTATAAGAAGGCAACGATATCCGCATCTTGCTCAATCGATCCAGACTCACGAATATCACTTAAGATTGGTCGTTTATTCTGACGATGTTCCACACCACGAGATAATTGAGACAGCGCAATAACAGGAACGCCTAATTCTTTAGCTAATTTCTTCAATTGACGAGAAATCTCAGATACTTCTTGCTGACGACTTTCTCCACCTGATCCCTCGATTAATTGAAGATAGTCAATCACAATCAGACCTAAATCTGGATTTTCTTGTTTTAATCGTCTACTTTTAGCACGTATTTCAGATACTTTAATCCCTGCTGTATCATCAATAAAGATAGGTGCATCTTTAAGTGTGTTTGTAGCCACCGTGAAACTATTCCATTCATCATCAGTTAGTTGTCCTGTACGTAAATTGGATGCATGGATATTACCTTCCGCACAAATAATACGGTTTACTAAGTCTAATGCCCCCATCTCTAGTGAGAATATTACGACAGGTATTTTAGATTTAGTGGCAACGTTTTGGGCAATATTTAAAGCAAAGGCTGTTTTACCTACTGATGGTCTCGCAGCTAGAATAATTAATTGGTCTGGCTGGAAACCACTTGTTAATTTATCTAAGTCTATATAACCTGTTGGTAAGCCAACAACATCTCTTTTCTCTTCCGATAATCGAACTATGTTCTCAAATGCATCTGAAATTAGCGATCGTATAGAGACGGGTCCGTCATTATTCTTACCTTCACCAATTGATAAGATAAGTTTTTCACTTTTTTCTATGATATTAGCAATCTCATCACCTTCTTCATAGGCTGTCTGGCTTATTTGTGTACTAGCTGAGATTAAACTACGTAAAATTGATTTATCTTTTACTATTTTTGCATAATGGTCCACGTTCACCGCTGTCGGTGCAGTTTGTGTTAACTCAATTATATAATCATGGCCGCCGATATTTTCGATTTCACCATAGCTTGTTAATCGATCAATTAAAGTGATGGCATCAAGTTCATAATCAGGTGAATCGAAGATATTTGCCATCGCATTAAAGATAATACGATGTTTACGTAAATAAAAGTCATCTTCCTCAATAATTGATTGAACCGTTCCTACTTTAATAGGATTGATGAGTAAAGCGCCGAGCACAGATTGTTCAGCTTCTATATTATATGGTAGTTGTCTATCCATTGGGTTATTTTCCAACGGTTCACCTTCTTTCTTCATTTCTTTATTCTACTCGATTCACTCTTAAATACAAGTATATAAATCATACCAAATTTTGAGCCTTTTTCATAGGTATGAACATGTTGATAACTTTTCTTTAATTGATTTATTTTATCTACATGTTTATAATATTTCCCAATAAAAAAGTGTATTCATTGGGTTGAATACCAATGAATACACTTTTGAAATAATAAATTGTTTCAGATAAAATTATTGTTCAACGATATGTACTTTAATATCTGCTGTGACTTCACTATGAAGTTTCACTGGAACTTTGTAACGACCTAAAGAGTTAAGATTTTCACCTAATTGAATTTTACGGCGATCAACTTCGATGTTATATTGCTTTTCAAGCTCTTCTGCTATTTGTTTAGAAGGGATAGTACCGAATAATCGACCATCTTCTCCTGTTTTAGCAGCAATTGTAACAACAGTTCCTTCTTTTTCAATCGCTTCTTTAGTTTCTTTAGATTCAGCTAGTTCTTCTTTAGCTAGTCTAGCTTCAGCTTCTTTTTTAGATTTTAACTGATTTAAAGCTGCACCATCCGCTACTTTAGCTAAATTGTTCTTGATTAGATAATTACGTCCGTAACCATCTGATACTTCAATCACATCACCTTTTTTACCTTGTTTCTTAACATCTTTTAATAGAATTACTTTCATTTAAAGTCCTCCTTATTCTTTATTTATTTCTTCTGATAATTGAATGTAGACCTCTTCAGTCGTTTTATCTTCAATTTGCGTTGCAGCATTTGATAAATGACCTCCGCCTCCTAATCTTTCCATGATCGTTTGTACGTTGATACTTCCTAAGCTTCGTGCACTAATCCCTACAACAGAATCACTTCTACGGTAGATAACAAAAGAAGCCTCCACACCTTTAACGTCTAATAATACATCAGCAGTTTGTGATGCAGTTATATTATCAAAGACTTCTTCATCAGGTCCAATGATGACCGCAAAGCCTTCTTTAACAAATTTTGTATTCTCTATGAGCTTATTTCGCTCTATCAAATTAGATAAATCTTCTTTGAGCAATCGTTGGATCTGAACTCGGTCAGCACCCCGCGATTTTAAATAACTTGCAACATCGAAAGTTCTAGAACCCGTTCGAGATGAGAAGTTATTCGTATCTACAATTACCCCAGCAAGTAATGCTGTTGCCTCAAACTTGTTTAAAGCTTCATTCGTATTACGCATATTAATGAAAAATTCAGTAATCAACTCTGACGTTGATGAAGCATAGGGTTCAATATATGTAAGAACCGTTTGCTCTGGGAATTCTTCTCCACGGCGGTGATGGTCAATAATAACCACATCATGTCCATTGATTATCTCTTCAGCTTCACTTAATGATGGACGATGATGATCGACCAAAATCATTAATGTTTCGTCTGTTGTAAATTTCTCAGCTTCTTCTTTATTTACGAAGATATCTTCATCCCATAAATATCGAGCTTGATCTAAAGCCAATAGCTGTCGAATATCTTGGTTAAACTCATCTTCATTAATAAGAATATGAGCCGGAACCCCAAATGATCTTACAATCTTATAAATACCTATTGCAGAGCCCATAGAATCCATATCGGGGGTTTTATGGCCAGATATGAGTATTTGTTCTGCTTGTTGTATTGACGTGCGTAAGGCTTGAAAAACAAGACGTGATTTTATGTTTGTACGTTTCTCTGTAGGATTTGTCTTACCACCATAAAACCTTGCTTTACCAGACTGCGATCGAACAACAATTTGGTCGCCACCGCGTCCAAGTGCTAAATCTAAGTTAAGTTGTGCTTGGTCTGATAAGTCATCTATACGATAACTTGGTGAATCTGGATAAGATACGCCAATACTAATTGATAATGGCATATTTCTTAAGGAATTGCGTTCACGCATCTCATCGAAAAACTTAAATTTATCTTTCTCAAGTTTATCAAGCACATATTGGTTTAGAAGTAGAATAAATTTTTCCTCATTGATCCGTTTAGTAAAAATGCCATAGGATTCAGCCCATTCATTGATATCATTCAATATAATAGAGTCAAAATTGGTTGCCTGTTGATCATCGAGTGTTTCCACAATCTCGTTATAATCATCCAAGAAAAGATAACCGAATACAACTTGATCGAATTTCTTCTGTTCTCGAATCAACACTTCATCTGTTACATCAATCATATATAATGCTTTCACATCTGTTTGGTGTAATACACGGTAATACCGGTCCATAAAAGGAACCGTATGCCAATGTTTATCAGATTCAATTGCTACCATTTTGTCAAACTCTTTATTTATAGATACTAGTGGTTCTCCAAGTAACTCTTGTGATCCAAACAAATGTTGCATCGCTGGATTGACCCACTTAATGCGATGATTAGAATCTTGACCATATAATAGGATTCCAATAGGAGAGCGGTACATTGCATCTTCCTGCGCACCTCGTACTGATTGAGAGAGGCGACTCGCCATTGTACTTAAGTTACGAATAAAGTTTTCATAATTAAACACAAAAAATACGACAACTGCAATTAGTAGTATAAAAAGCATTACACCGATTTCCCAGCGTAACATTAATGCAGCGAGCATAATAATTGTATATAAAATGACTAAACTATAAATTTGCCAACTAATATCTAATGAATGAAATTGTTCAAAGAATACTTTAAGTCTTTCTTTATTAAACATATTTCACCTCATCTAATTAATAATATACTAAGTATTTTAACATAATCCATGTTCCAATGCTATTGTTCCGAAGTTTACTAACTTTTTAGAAACTTGTCAAAAGTTTCATGTGAAACATCTATGTTATGCGTCAAAAAAAGAGAGTAGAACACGAGGTCCTACTCTCAGCTAACTTAAATTAGTCTTTAATTGTAAATGGAATTAGTGCCA
This sequence comes from Ruoffia halotolerans, assembly GCF_014049385.1. Classification (GTDB taxonomy): domain Bacteria; phylum Bacillota; class Bacilli; order Lactobacillales; family Aerococcaceae; genus Ruoffia; species Ruoffia halotolerans. Next base: position 69,077 of record NZ_JACAOA010000004.1, read on the forward strand.
TAATACGAGTACGTTTAACTGTTGAAGTTAAAGTACGTTGATGTTTAGCACAAGTACCTGTAACTCGACGAGGTAAAATTTTACCTTTTTCAGATACGAAACGGCTAACTAAATCCACGTCTTTATAATCAGGGTGATCAATATGATTTGCACAGAAAAAACATACTTTTTTTCTGCGTCTTCCACCACGACGTTGTCCCATAGGTGTTATCCTCCTTTATATTTTAAACGAATGTTGAAAGATTAGAATGGTAAGTCATCTTCAGAGATGTCAACTGGCGTGCCATCTTCCATATTAAATGGTGAGTTACCGAAACCTCCACTATTGTTATTTGAATTATTGTTTTGATACGATGATTGGTTATTGTTGTAGTTGTTTTGTTGTTTTTGAGTGTTGTTACTGTTATAACTTTGTCCGCCACCATAACTACTACTGCTATTATTGTTGCTAGTATCCGCAGGTCTTTGTTCTGTAACTGAACGTGGTTCCAATAAATGGAACTGTTCTACCACTACTTCAGTAACATAGACACGTTGACCTTGTTGGTTTTCATAATTACGTGTTTGAATACGTCCTTCGATTCCAACTTGAGATCCTTTACGAGTAAAGTTAGCAAAGTTTTCTGCTGATTTACGCCAGATTACGCAACTAATAAAATCAGCTTCACGCTCACCTTGTTGATTAGTAAAATTGCGATTAACGGCTATGGTAAAAGTACCTACTGCAATACCCGAAGAAGTAAACTTCAAGTCAACTTCTCGTGTCAAACGTCCCACTAATTGAACTGTGTTCACAATTACATCCTCCTTCAAAGTGTTTCACGTGAAACAAATTAAGCTTCTACTTTAGTAATCATAAAACGTAAGATTCCGCGATTGATTGCAGCTAAACGGTCGAATTCGTTGATTCCTGCAGCATCTGAAGCTTCAGCTATGATTAAATGATAAATTCCTTCTTTATAATCATTAATCTCATATGCTAAGCGACGTTTTGCCCAGTCTTTCGACTCAACAATTGTAGTTCCGTTTGCTGTTAAGATACCATCGAAACGTTCTACTAATTCATTTTTCTCGTCTTCGTTTAAGTCAGGACGGATAATATATAAAATTTCGTATTTTGTTGTTTGGCTCATTTGGCTTGCACCTCCTTTTGGTCTGATGGCCCTAAAAATTTATTAGAGCAAGGAGAGTATAGTTAAATACTCACATTTATGAATTATACAATTATCATTATTTGATTACAAGCTTTATTTGAAAGTTTTTTATGAGATGTTTTACATTATTTTCATCTTATTTTAATAAAATCCCTTAGTTTTTATTTGATTTGTGATATAATGCTCATATCATAAATTAAAAAGGAGCGTATGAGATGAATCGCATTTATAATTTCTCTGCAGGACCATCTACACTGCCGGTTTCAGTATTAGAAGATGTTAGTAAAAACCTAACAAATTACCAAGGGCAAGGCCTATCCGTTATGGAAATGAGTCACCGATCTCCATCCTACATGGAAATTCATGCGAATGCTAAGCAATCATTACGCAACTTAATGAATATTCCAGATACTTACGAAATTTTATTTTTACAAGGTGGGGCATCAACTCAGTTTTCAAGTGTACCATTAAATTTATTAAATCCATCAGGTAAAGCTGACTATATCTTAACAGGAAGTTTCTCTAAAAAAGCTTATAAAGAAGCACTTCGCTACGGTGATATTCAAATCGCAGCAAGTTCTGAAGAGGATGATTTTACCTTTATTCCAAATAATGACGCTATTAATGTCCGTCCAGATGCTGATTATGTCCATTTGTGTTTGAACAATACAATCTATGGTACGCGTTTTAAACCTGAGCAGCTCCCTCAATTTGACAATATTCCTTTAGTCGCTGATATGTCTTCGAATATTCTATCAGAAGAATATGAAGTCTCAAAATTTGGCTTAATCTATGCTGGTGCTCAGAAAAATATGGGACCTGCGGGTCTAACTGTTGTCATTGTGCGTAAAGACTTAGTAGGTAAGGCTCAAGATATCACGCCTACAATGCTCGATTATGCGACACAAATTGATAAAGACTCAATGTATAACACACCACCTACTTTCGCTATATATGTTGCTGTTCAAGTCTTTGCATGGTTAGAAGAGCAAGGTGGTATAAAGGCCATTGAAGCTATCAATAAAGAAAAAGCAGCGAAACTCTATGATTACATTGATCAAAGTGATTTATATCAAGGTACAGCTCGTAAAGAGAACCGTTCAATAATGAATGTGACTTTTAGAACTCTTTCAGAAGATTTAGATAAAACTTTCGCTAAAGAAGCCAAAGAAAAAGGTCTATATAACTTGAAGGGACACCGATCAGTCGGTGGCATGCGTGCGAGTATTTATAACGCCATGCCGATGGAAGGTATCGATGCACTCATTGAGTTTATGAAGGACTTTGAAAATGAAAATAAGCGAGGTATAAAATGAGCCATACTGAAAAAAGATTTAAAATTAAAACATTAAATAATATTGATGCCTATGCATTAAGTAAGCTAACACACGAATTTACTTTAAATCATAGTGATTCTGAAGTGGATGCCATCATTGTAAGAAGTGCTGATATGCATCAAATGGATTTACCAGAGAATTTAAAATTTGTAGGTCGAGCAGGTTCAGGTGTTAACAATATCCCAATCAATGAATTGACTGAGAAGGGGATTGTTGTTGCAAATGCACCAGGCGCCAACGCAAACGGTGTGAAAGAGTTAGTTCTGTCTGCTTTGATTATGTCTTCAAGAAACATTGAATCGGCCTTAGAATGGACTCAAACGCTCGTAGGAGAGTCTGATATTGGACCAAAAGTTGAAGCAGGTAAAAAGCAATTCGTTGGACCCGAATTAGCCGGTAAAAAAATTGGCGTTATTGGTTTAGGTGCCATTGGTGTGCTTGTTGCTAATATGTGTTTAGGTTTAGGGATGGATGTCTACGGTTATGACCCATACTTATCGGTTCAACACGCTCTTGGCTTGAATCCCTCAACAAAAACTCAATATGATATTGATTATATTATGCAAAACTGTGATTACATCACATTACATATTCCATACAATGACAGTACAAAAAATTATTTAAATGCCGAATTATTAGCTGAAGCCAAAAAAGGTCAAATCATTATTAACTGTGCCCGTGGTGGTTTAGTGGATTTAAATGCTTTGGAAGACGCAATTAATAATGGAAGTATAGGTAAATATGTCGTTGATTTCCCAGATGAAAAAACATTAACTATGAAAAATACGATTAATATCCCCCATCTCGGTGCATCAACGCCTGAGAGTGAAGCGAATGCAGCAAATATGGTCGTTAATCAAGTGATGGACTACTTAAAAAATGGAAATATTCATCATTCAGTGAATTTCCCAACGATTAATTTTGGTCCAATCCAAACAGTTTGCCGTATAACGGTGTTACACCGTAATATTCCGAACATGATTGGTCAGATTACTCATGTACTTTCTCAACACAATCTGAATATTAACCGATTAACGAACAAACCTCGCAATGGCTGGGCTTGTACAATGATTGATTTAGACGATGACATCGAAGCAAATGATAAGGTTGCACTAGAAAATATCGAAGGCGTCGTTCGTGTTCGACATCTTAAACCGTCAACAAACTAAGATAATTTAACAAATAAAAAAAGCGATAAGCTCATCAAATGATGAAAGCTTGTCGCTTCTTTGTTCATTTTTTATTCGTTATCTTCTTCAAACTCTTCTTCAGTATCTTCTACTGCTTCTGAAATTCTTTCTGATAATTCTTCATTCAGTTCAACATCTTCGGAAGTTACTGACTCACGGTCAACTTTGACGTCATCAATGTGTTCAATGACCTCTTCCTCTGTAACAACTTCTTCAGCTGCTGGAATCGTAGCGATCGAACTAACAATAGCATCGTCATCTAATCGAATCATACGAACACCAAGGGTAGCACGAGATGTTTGGGAAATCCCACCAACGTTTGATCTTATTACAACACCTTGATCAGTAATAATCATCAAGTCTTCATCACCTTTAACAGTCACGATACCTGCTAATTTACCACTCTTCTCAGAGATATTGGACGTTTTCACTCCAAGACCTCCACGATTTTTAGGTGTATATTCCGAAGCAGGTGTTCGTTTACCATAACCATTTTCAGTTACAACTAAGACTTCGTGCTCATCACTCAATACGTCAGATCCAACAACATAATCGTCATCACGTAATTTAATACCACGGACACCTGTGGCAGTACGCCCCATCACACGAACATCACTTTCATTGAAAGTCATCGCGTTTCCGTTATGTGTTCCGATAATAATGTTGTGTTCACCCGTTGTTTCCATAACATTGACTAATTCATCGCCTTCTTTTAAGTTAATTGCGATTAATCCATTTTGACGAATATTATAATAATCTGATGATTCAGTACGTTTTGCTGTACCACTTCGCGTTACAAAGAATAAGTAACTATCAGATTGACCAGATTCTTCGGTTGATTTATTCACTGAAATAATTTGTTTCACTACTTCTCCAGTACCAAGACTAATTAAGTTTACGATTGGTAAACCTTTTGCCTGACGTCCGTATTCTGGAATATCGTACCCTTTAAGGCTGAATACGCGTCCGAGGTTCGTAAAGAATAATAGGGTATCATGGGTTGAAGCTGAGACAAGTGTTTGAATTTCATCGTTATCTCCTAAGCCCATACCTTTAACACCACGTCCACCACGGTTTTGAACTTGGAATTCATCTTGAGTCATTCGCTTCACATATCCGTTAGCAGTTAAAGTGATTAATACATCTTCTTCATCGATTAAATCTTCGTCATCGATGTTCATTAATTCCCCAATTTGTAATTCCGTTCGACGTTCATCGCCAAAACGTGTTTTTAAATCTGTTAATTCATCTTCAATAATTTCAAACATACGCTCTTGGTTACTTAAAATCTCAGTTAAGCGTTCAATCAATGCGAGTAAATCATTGTGTTCTTTCTCAATTTTTTCACGTTCTAAGCCAGTTAAACGAACTAAACGCATATCGAGTATTGCTTGTGCTTGGACATCTGTAAGTCCGTAATTTTCGATTAATTGTGTTTTAGCTGTCTCACCATCACGAGACGAACGGATAATCGTAATAATTTCATCAATATGATCTAAAGCAATCAATAATCCTTGTAAGATATGGTCACGATTTTCTGCTTTACGTTTCTCGAATTCAGTTCTACGACGAATCACTTCAATTTGATGATCTAAATACTTATCAAGAATATCTTTAATACCTAGGACTTTAGGTACGCCACCGTCAATCGCAAGCATATTAAAACCAAATGACACTTGCATTGGAGTGTATTTGTAAAGGTTATTCAAGACAACACTGGCAGAAACATCACGTCTTACTTCAATAACCACACGTGTCCCTTCACGCGCAGACTCGTCGTTAGCATAAGTAATACCTTCAATTCGTTTTTCACGCGCTAATTCAGCAATACGTTTAACTAAATTCGCTTTATTTACTCCATAGGGTAATTCTGAAACAATAATACGTTCACGATCATTACCAATGGGTTCAATATCTACTTTTGAACGGATAATGATTTTCCCTTTACCTGTTTTGTAGGCTTTACGAATACCTGATTTCCCCATAACAATACCACCCGTTGGGAAATCTGGACCTGGAATGTGTTCCATAATTTCTTCGACAGTAATTTCTGGATTGTGCATTAGCGCAATCACACCATCAATGACTTCACCTAAATTATGTGGCGGAATATTTGTTGCCATCCCAACAGCAATACCAGCCGCACCGTTTACCAACAGGTTAGGGAAACGAGCAGGTAATACTACGGGTTCTTTTTCTTCTTGAGAATAGTTTTCTTGAAAATCAATAGTATCTTTATTAATATCACGAAGCATTTCTAAGGCAATTTTCGACATACGTGCTTCCGTATAACGCATTGCCGCTGCTCCGTCACCATCGACTGAACCAAAGTTCCCGTGTCCATCCACGAGTAATTGACGGTAACTAAATGGTTGTGCCATACGTACCATCGCTTCATAGATTGCTGAGTCCCCATGGGGGTGATATTTCCCCATAACATCCCCAACAATACGTGCAGATTTCTTATGTGGTTTATCAGGGGTAACCCCTAATTCATTCATCCCATATAAAATACGGCGCTGAACGGGTTTTAATCCATCACGTACATCTGGAAGTGCACGTGAGACAATAACACTCATTGCATAGTCAAGAAATGACGTTCGCATTTCATCTGGAAGATTAATTGATTCAAATTCGCGGTGATTATCTCCGAAAATTTCACTCATATATTTATTCCTTTCTGTTTATGAGACATAGATATCTAATAGCTATTAAGTATCTAAGTTTTGTACATAAACGGCATTTTCTTCAATAAATTCACGACGTGGTGGAACTTCGTCCCCCATAAGCATTTCCATAACATCATTTGCAATCTCAGCATCGTCAATCGTTACACGTAGTAAGCGACGATTTTCTGGATTCATTGTTGTATCCCACAGTTGCTCGTAGTCCATCTCTCCAAGACCTTTATAGCGTTGTAGAGAGTAACGCGCATCTGAATTTTCTGCTTGCCATTTACGTAATTGTTCGTCCGTATCTAAGTACAGTTCTTTTTTACCTTGTTTAATTTGGTATAGAGGTGGTTGAGCGATATAAATATAGCCCGCTTCTAATAAAGGACGCATATAACGGAAAATTAAAGTTAATAGTAGCGTACGAATATGTGCACCATCGACATCCGCATCGGTCATCAGAATTAATTTATGATAACGTGCTTTTGATACATCAAATTCAGCACCGAAACCTGTTCCCATTGCCGTAAATAATGAACGGATTTCTTCATTGTTTAAGATACGATCCATTGACGCTTTTTCAACGTTAAGAATTTTACCACGAATGGGTAAAATTGCTTGATACATTCTTGAACGCCCTTGTTTCGCTGATCCACCGGCAGAGTCACCCTCCACGATAAATAATTCACTTTTTTCTGGATCACGACTTGAACAGTCAGCTAACTTACCTGGTAAGTTAGCAATTTCTAAGCCAGATTTCTTACGTGTCATTTCACGGGCACGTTTTGCAGCGTTTCTTGCGCGTGAAGCTAAAATACCTTTTTCGATAATGATTTTAGCTACTTTTGGATTTTCTAATAAGAAAGATTCGTAATTAGACGAGAAAAGACGGTCTGTAATTGTACGAACTTCAGAGTTACCAAGTTTCGTCTTTGTTTGTCCCTCAAATTGTGGGTCCGGATGTTTAACAGACAATACAATAGTTAAACCTTCTCGAGTATCATCTCCAGATAAATTAGCATCTGAGTCTTTTAGTAAGTTATTTGAACGTGCATAATCATTGATGACACGCGTTAATCCAGCTTTTAACCCAGATTCATGTGTTCCACCTTCGTGGGTATGAATATTATTAGCAAAAGATAGAATTTTAGTTGCGTAATCGGTTGTATATTGTAAAGCAATCTCAACTTGAATCCCGTCAGATTCACCTTCTAAGTAAATTGGTTTCTCATGTAAAACTTGCTTATCTTCATTGATATATTCAACAAAACTTTGAATACCACCTTCGTAGAAGAAACTATCTGATTCTTCACGCTCTTCACGTTTATCTTCTAGACTAATACGTAAACCTTTATTTAAGAAAGCTAATTCACGAATACGTTCTTTTAAGATATTGTATTTAAAGTCCGTTGTATCAGTAAAAATCGTAGGATCGGCTTTAAAGTTTACTTTTGTTCCTGTATGTTCAGATGCCCCGACGATTTCCAATTCTTTGGCGATATTCCCGCGTTCAAATTCTTCACGGTATACTTTACCATTACGTGAAACTTCAACATATAAGTGAGTAGACAGCGCGTTTACGACTGCTGCACCTACGCCGTGAAGTCCTCCGGAAACTTTATAACCGCCACCACCGAATTTACCTCCTGAGTGAAGCATCGTAAAGACGGTCTCAACAGCGGGACGACCCGTTTTTTCTTGAGTATCTACTGGAATTCCACGACCATTATCGGTAACTGTAATTGAATTATCCGCTTCGATAACGACTTCGATATGATCACTATAACCTGCAAGTGCCTCGTCAATTGAATTATCAACGATTTCCCACACTAAGTGGTGTAAACCATCAATACTTGTCGTTCCTATGTACATACCCGGACGCTTTCGAACCGCTTCAAGACCTTCAAGGACTTGAATCTGATTCGCGTCATAGTTTTGTTCATTAATATTATCTGGCATGTTCTACTCTCCTTCTTCGGTAATCTGCCCATCTTCAACATACAAGATTTGTGCATGTTCTAATTGTGTCAGGTTTAACCCTTTAATTGTAGCTGTAGTCAGGAATGTTTGAACTTTCCCTTCAATCTGGCTCATTAATATATGTTGTCGATTATCATCTAATTCAGATAAGACATCATCCAATAGTAAAATTGGATATTCTCCAATCCGATTATTTAGCCATTCAATCTCAGCTAACTTCAAAGATAGGACAATTGTTCTTTGCTGTCCTTGCGATGCGAAGTTTTGTGCATCTTTTTCATTCAATGCAAAATACAAATCATCACGATGCGGCCCATAAGCGGTAACGCCCCGTTCTTTTTCTCTTTCTAGAGAATTCTCATATAAACGATGGAATTGTTGGTCAAGTGTATCTAATTGCTCATAATCTAACTTCGATGTACTGCTCTTATATTCCAAACTCAAAATATCACGTTGATTTGAAAGTGACTTATGAATAGGGCGAGCAAGTTCATCAAGAGCTTCTACAAATTCAATTCGATAAGTAATGATTTCAACCGCTTTTTCGATAAGTTGGTCCGTAATCACATCAAAATAAACTTGATCAAATTGTTTTTTGTAGCCATTCTCTTTTAAATAGCGATTGCGCTGCTTTAAAATGCGATTGTAATCAAGAAGTGCTTGTAGATAAACTGGATGGGATTGACCCAACTCAGAATCTAAAAATTTGCGTCTCAAACTAGGAGAACCTTTGATTAACTGAAGATCCTCCGGTGCGAATAAGACGACATTTAATTTTCCAATAAAATGACTTAGCTTTGCTTGTTCAATATAGTTTACCTTAGCAATTTTACCTTTAGGGCCAAAAGACAGTGACAAAGGAAAGTCATAATTTTTGGTTTCAATTGTCGCTTCAACTTGAGCGTAAGATTCACCCCAACGAATTAACTCATTATCATGGTTGGTCCGATGACTTTTTGCCATGGATAACAAAAAAATCGCCTCAAGGAGATTGGTTTTTCCTTGGGCATTTTCACCAGTTAAAATCGTTAAGCCGTCATTAAATGTTAAGTCAAGCAATTCATAATTACGATAATTTTTTAGTTGTAGTTGCTTTACTTTCATTAATCTCTATTTTTAATGAATACTTTTACTTCCTCGTGAGGGAATTCGATGACATCGCCTTCGCGTAATTTACGTCCACGGCGTTGTTCCTCTTCATCATTTACATAGACAAAATATTCACTTAAATACCATTTTGCCATTCCACCACTTTGGATAATATCAGTAATTTTTAAAACTTGACCTAAAGTTACATACTCCGTCGTAATTTCTATGACACGTTCATCCATTTTTTATCACCCAATCAGCATATTTATTCTCTTATATTATACCTTTAAATCGGCTAAACATCAAATTTAATAGCTATTTTTACGTCATTTTAGCATTTAAATACATTATTAGGTAGAAAAGCTTATTTTTTAACATTTACCCAAAACCGGCTATTTTTTGTATTTATGGAAAATGACCGATTTGGCAACTAATTTTAAAATAATTCTTCACGCTTAGAAAAGTTATGCACATGGGGATAACTTTTCTAAGGGAGACTACTTATTTTCGCAACAGTTCATTATAACTTAGTTGCTCGTTTCAGACAACTTAATATAAAAGAAACTCCTAATCTTACTAACCGCTTGGGTTAGATAAGACAGGAGCTCATTTCAATATTAGTGCGTACGAATTGGTGTTAATAATTGCAGTAATTCATTGTTAGGTGTTTCACTTTTCTCAAGAGCCGAAATTAATAAAGGACGGACACTTGAAGTAAAGCCAATATTAATGTCGACACCACTAAATGAGCGTAAAGCATCTTTCATATAATCAGGGTTAAATGAAATTTTAATTGGTTCACCTGTGATTGACTTGGCACTGATTGATTCATTCGCGGAACCTAAACTGCTTCCTTGAACAGATAAATCAATGTTGTCATCCGTAATGTCTAATTGAACGACATTATTTTTACCCTGATGTGACATTAGACTTGCACGGTCAATCGCATGTAGGAATTGATCTGCGTTTAAGACAATTTCAGTCGTATGTGACGTAGGTAATAAACGATCTGTATCAGGATAATTCCCTTCAAGTAAACGAGAATAAATTGTTAAGTTATCAATTAAGAAGATAACTTGTTGTTCTGTCACAATCATTTCAATCATTTGATCATCTTGAACAATCCGTTCTAATTCATTCAATGTTTTCTTAGGTATTGTGATTGCTTCAAAGTTAGCTTGATCCGTTGTAAATTCAACAGGGATTTGGCGACGACTTAGTCGGTGACTATCTGTAGCAACACCTGTAATGTGACCTTCGTTCATCATTAAGTGAACCCCTGTTAAGACAGGACGGCTTTCTTGATTTGATGCTGAGAAGATTGTTTGACTAATTAATTCTTTAAATAATACCGTTGGTAAGTTGATCTTACGATCGGATTCAATCTCAGGTAAGCGAGGGTATGATTGTCCATCTGTACCGTTCAATGAGAAAATCGCTTCTCCTGAAGTAGCTGTTAATATGAATTGCTCATTTGTTTCGATCGTCACTTTAGTTGTAGGTAGTTTTCGTACAATATCATTAAAAATTCTAGCTGTTACAACGATACTACCAGTTTCTTCAATTTCTAAACCTAAAGAATCATCTTGTACTGATAAGAAACTTTCAATAGATATCTCAGCGTCAGAACCAATTAAAGTAATACCTTCTTTTGTCGCTGTAATTTTTATACCAGTTAAAATAGGGATTGTTGCTTTCGAGGGAATTGCTCGAGATACGTCAATTAATTGTGCAGTAAATGCTGCTCTTCCAATAGTAAATTTCATATCGTCACTCCTTATATATATATTATATATTAATAAATAAGTAATAGTAGTAGTAGGGGCTGTTAATTCTGTGCATAATCATTATTGATGCATGAATGTAAGCCAAAATGCTTGTTCGTCAACATGTGCATAAGTCCAGAGTTCAGTCACAACTTATACACATGTTAATAATTTATCTTTGAAGTCTTTGTTTCAATTGATTGATTTCATTCTTCAATTGAATGTCTGTTTCAATCTCATCTGTGATTTTCTCATAGGCATGAATGACGGTTGTATGATTTTTATTCCCAAAGTATTCTCCGATTTTAGGGAAAGACATTTCCGTTAATTCACGTGTTAGATACATCGCTACTTGGCGCGGGAAGACAATATTTTTAGTTCGTTTTTTACCACGAATGTCTTCAGGGGTGATTTGATAATAGCGACTGACGTAATCAATAACTTCATCAGGTGTTAGAGGCTTCGCTTCGCCTTTATTAATGATATTATGTAAGGCAGAGGCAGCAAGTTCGGTATCAATTTCTTTTCCTTGAATGGCTGCATAAGCAATCACTCGCACTAAAGCACCTTCTAATTCACGAATGTTGGTGTCGACGTTATTGGCGATATACGTTAATGTATCAGGGCTCACATCTAGTTGCTCACTAGACGCTTTTTTACGAAGAATCGCAATCCGTGTCTCCAAATCCGGTGGAGTAATGTCCGTGGATAAACCCCATTTAAAGCGACTTATTAAACGTTCTTCCAAATTTGTAATGTTGTTCGGTAGACGATCACTCGTTAGAACAATTTGCTTATTATTATTATAAAGCTCATTAAATGTATGGAAAAACTCTTCTTGAGTTTTATCTTTCTTAGATAAAAACTGAATGTCATCTATTAATAGAACATCAATTTCACGGTACATACTTCTAAACTCTGCTTGGGACCCATCACGAATCGCTGTAATAAAGTCATTCATGAAAGATTCACTGGTAGAGTATTTTATTCTTGCTGAGGGTTGTTTACGTTTAATCTCATTACCAATAGCTTGCATTAAGTGTGTTTTACCTAAACCAACGCCTCCGTATATTAATAGAGGATTGTAGGTTTTACCTGGCGAATCAACGACCGCTAAAGCCGCTCCATTAGCCATCTTATTACCTTCACCGATAACAAATGTCTCAAACACGTAATTTGGGTTTAACTGTGATTCTGAGAATTCACCTGTGTCTTCGACCTCAGGTACGGCTTTCTTAGCTTGATTCGATTCACGTTGATCTTCAGGTACGATTACAAAAGTCGGTGTATATTCTAAACCATACACTTCAAGACTAAACTGAATGACGTAACCAGATAGATGTCTTTCCCAATAGTTTTTGGTTAGAGCATTTGGTACAGCTAAAGTGATAGTCTGATCTCCAATTCGAGTTGGATAGACTGGTGCAACCCAATTATCGAATGATTGATCGGACAGGCGTTCACTTATATAGTGCTGGCAATCCCTCCAAAATTTTTCTTTTTCTTCCATTAGATTCAATTCCTCTCAATTACCGAAAACAAATTTCATCATATAATTATAAGTAAAATAATTTTAGCATATTATGAGTTTTCCACAAGCTATAAAAACAAAAACAAGTTATGCACTCATGCACATTTGAGTTATCAACAGGTCAAAAAGAACTGTGCATAAGTAGCTTGAAGTAGAGTTATCAACACCCAGTTGTGGATAAGTTATACTCAATACTTGCCTATCTTATCACATTCTAAAAAGTTATGCACTAAATCTGAGTGAAATTATACACACAATAAACACCTTGTTGATATGTTCATAACTCAAAGAAAAACTTGTGGATAAAAAATATAAATTTTAATTTATGCACAAGGTATAATTAGCTGTGGATAAGTTTGTTTATAAGTTTCAGTGTTTATGTTAAAATGTATATTGTAAAATAAAAGTAGATAGAATTTATTTGAAAAAATAATTAATTAAGAACTTGACAATCTTCCCTTACTTCTATAAAATATTTGAGTATTGTACACATATTGCATTTAGGAGGTGTATACCATGACAAAAAGAACTTATCAACCAAAGAAACGTAAACGTAGTAGAGTACATGGATTCCGTAAGAGAATGAGTACTAAAAACGGCCGTAATGTTTTAAAAAGACGTCGTCTAAAAGGACGTAAGAAAATATCAGCATAATAATAATGATATTTATTGCAAGCATTCATCTAATTTCGCGAAAAGATCGTTGGATTAGATGAATGCTTGTTTTTTTGTATTAATATAGATGAAACGACAGAAACCGTTTTTCTTTTAGTAGAAAATTCGCTATAATGAAAGACAGTGAATGTCAAGAATTTAGATGAATGAGGGAAGTTTGTGAGAAAAGAATATCGTGTAAAAAAAGAATATGAGTTTCAACGGGCATTTCGTGAAGGGGAATCAGTAGCCAATCGGCAGTTAGTGCTTTATGTTTATCCGAAACCTGAACAAGCACATTTTCGTGTCGGATTATCGGTTGGTAAGAAGATTGGGAATGCGGTTGAAAGAAATCAAGTTAAGCGCTACATTCGACAAGCTTTGTTAGAATTAGAGCCTGCGATACAATCAGATATCGATTTTCTTTTGATCGCACGAAAAGATATTCAAACAAAGACTTTTCACGAAGTAAAAAGCTCGATTATTCACGTTATGAATATAGCGGGGATTCTTGATAAAAAGAATCCAATAATAAATAAAAAGTAGGAGGCGTCAATGAAAAAATATAATAAATGGCTCAAAGTCTTAGTATTAGTAGGTTTTGTAGTTTTTCTGACAGCGTGTGGTTCCACACGAGAGGCAGTCAATGCTGAAAGTACTGGTTTATGGGATCGTTATATTATTTATAATTTATCTCAACTGATTCTATGGTTATCTAATTTATTTGGTGGTAGCTATCCTTTGGGTATTGCAGTCTTTACGATAATTATTCGTGCATTATTACTACCATTATTCCAAATGCAAATTAAAACACAGCGCAAAACACAAGAGCTGCAACCGGAATTAGATGCAATTAAAGCGAAATATCCTAACAAAGACCGTGCTTCAATAGAAGCAATGCAAGAAGAGCAACAAGCTTTAATGCAAGACCGCGGTGTAAATCAATTTGCTGGATGTTTACCAATGTTAATTCAACTACCAGTAATGATGGCACTTTATCAAGCAATCTTAAGAACAGAAGAATTACGTCAAGGTAACTTCTTATGGATGAACTTAGGTCAACCTGACCCATACTTCGTCTTACCTGTCATTGCTGCTCTATTAACATTTGCAACAACTTACTTCTCAATGAAGAGTAATCCAGTGCAAAATACTATGACGAAAAGTATGACATTTGTTTCACCATTAATGATCTTATTAATTGGTTTCACACTACCAAGTGCGATTGCTATATACTGGGTAATTTCAAATGCCTTTACACTAGCTCAAACATTTATCTTTAATAATCCATACAAGATTATTGCTGAGCGTGAAGCAAAAGCAGAAGCTGAAAAAGAAAAACAACGAGAATTAAAACGTCAATTAAGACGTGCCACTAGTAAAAAGAAATAGAAGTCTCGAAAGGAAGATACGATGTTAGAACACAGTACAACTGTTAGAGCTGAGACGGTTGATAAAGCAATCGAAAAAGGATTAGCCGAACTGAACATCTCACGTTCTGAAGCAGAAATTCATGTTATTAGTGAAGGTAAAAAAGGATTATTTGGTTTTGGTAAGCAAGATGCCATTGTTGAAGTAACAGCGAAAAATGAGTTATCATTATCAGAAATTACTGAACAATTGGAAGAAGAGCAAAAAGTAAAATCAGATACAACAGAGACTCCCGTTGAAGCCGAACCGATGGTTGTTGAAGTTGACGAAGAAATTAAAATCACTGAAGTGAAAGAACAACCTAAAGAAAAAGTTGCTCCAAAATCAGAAGTGGTTGAAGCAAAAGCGGTTGAAGAAACTGCGACTGGAGAACCAGTTAAAAAAGAAGTGAAAAAAACTCAACCAAAACCTTCTTTAGAACCTAAAAAAGAAGTAAAAGCTGAAGCAGTAACTGAATCAAAATCAGATGAAGACGACCAACAAGAGACATTCACAATTGAAGAAGCAAGTCAGAAAGTGGCAGTCTACATTCAAGAAGTGATTCAATCCTACGGTGCGCAAGCTGATGTTGAGTTTGAAATATCACGTTCACAAGTGATGTTTAATATTGAAACAGATAAATCAGGCTTAGTTATTGGTAAGCATGGTAAAATCATCAATTCCCTTCAGATTTTATCGCAAACTTACTTCCAAAGCTTATACCGTCGCCGCACATCTATTCTATTGAACGTGGGTGATTACCGTGATCGTCGCGCAAGTGTCCTGAGACAAATTGCTCAACGAACGGCAGATGAAGTGTTAGAGACGAAACAAACCGTAATCTTAGATCCTTTACCAGCATATGAACGTAAGCAAATTCACGCGCATTTAGCAAGAATTGATCGAATTAAAACACATTCAGAAGGTAAAGAACCAAATCGTTATTTAGTAGTAGAATATAAATAAGTGAATTCACACAAAAAAGCTAGGACTTCGGTCCTAGCTTTTTTATTTGGAGGTGATTTTATTAGTTACACGCTTCATTTGAGAGTAGTAATGCTTGTAAAGTACAGAGAATTTACTTCGTTCACTTTCATTCCAAGGTTTATTTTTACCACAAAAGTGTAAGATAACGGTATTATCCATAATCCAATCATAGGAAATCTCTTTTTGACTCATTATTTCATAAAGAAAAGGTAATCTTGAATCAAAATTATATAATTCATCAGGTAGAGGTAAGATTTGGTCTCCATATAGACCATTTAGTACATCTTGATCGGGCATAAGCAAGAACTCATGATTTTCCTTTATGAAATTATAGATGGTTTCACTTTTCACTTCTTGTCGAATCAAAGTTAAATTCATCAGTAGAACACCGGAATTAAAATAGCTTTTCAATTCACGATTACCTAAGCGTAGACGGTTTATAGTATCCGTTACTTCTAAACGAGTATGGCTAGACGCTGCATAGAGATAATCATTAATATTTTGATTGTATAACAAGGATAAATCATTAATACACAAAACATCAGCATCTAAATATAGAATCTTATCAAGATCTGAAGGAAGAAATTCATGGGCTAGCAATCTATAATAGATTGATTCGGGCCATCTTTCACTAGCGGGAGCGTTTTGGAATATATTCTTACCGATAATAATTGGCTTATATTCCATTTGTAGTTGCTGGCAAAATTTATGAATTAACTTGTTATCTTTTAATTCTTCTTTTTGAAGTACATAGACAACATACGCTTCTTCTTTTGTATTATTTCTAATGGAAAATAAGGTAGTAAGGAGTGGTTCCGTAAAATTATCAGAAATTGAAAATAATAGATTCATCTTAAAAGCCTCCATTTTTACTGTTGAATCGATTATACCAAAATTAGAGCAAGTTGGATATGAAGGAATAGTTATTATAAAGTTCGATACAATAAGATGCCTTAACATTAAATTTACATAAATTTTACAAAGAAAGACCAATCTTTACAGAGTATTTACGTTAAATTAATATCCACTTTGTATGATAAGAGTCGGAAATGAATGCAGGTTTATTGCGTTTCTAAAATTAATTATAAGGAGGAATTGTATCTTGAATACAATTAAAAAAGTTTTTGCATTTATTATTTTAGCCATATTATTTGTGGGTAACTTAGGATTAACTGCAACAGGTGTTTATGCTCAGGAGCCTGTAGAATTAGTTTTCTGGCATGGAATGGGTGGTAATGCTGGTGAAGCTTTACAAGCTTTAGTAGACGAATTTAACGAATCTCAAGATGGAGTGACTGTTAATGCACAATATCAAGGAACTTATGATGAGACGTTAACAAAATTACGCTCATCTGCTTCAGGTTCTGAAGTAGAGGCAGATATTGTACAAGTATTCGAATTAGGAACAACATTCATGATTGATTCTGGATTAACTGTTCCAGTTCAAGAATTCATCGATTCAAGTGGTTACGACATCTCTCAAATCGAACCAAACTTAGCTGCATACTATACAATTGATGATCAATTAAATTCTATGCCATTCAACTCTTCAACTCCAATTATGTACTATAACGCTGACATTTTTGAAGCAGCAGGTATTGAAGAAGCACCTAGTTCTTTAGCAGAAATCATTGAAATTTCACCACAATTACAAGAAGCTGGAGCAGCAATGCCAATCTCTCTACGAATCTACGGTTGGTATTTAGAACAATGGTTCTCTAAACAAGAAGAAGATATCTATGACAACGGTAATGGACGTGAAGGCGCGCCAACTGAAACTGTATTCGTTGAAAACGGAGCAATGGAAAAAACTATCTCTAAATGGGTAGAAGGTATGGAAGCTGGAGCAATCCCTAACGTAGGACGTACAGGTGGACAACCTGAATTCGTAGCTGGACAATCAGCAATTACAATTGGTTCTACTGCAAGTTTACGTCAAATCTTAACAGAAGTTGACGGACGTTTTGAAGTAGGTACTGCTTACTTCCCAGGTGTTGACGAAGAAGACCAAGGTGGCGTTTCAATCGGTGGAGCTTCATTATGGATGATCGAATCTGGTGACGACGCTAAGAAACAAGCAACTTGGGAATTCATTGAATTCTTAATTTCACCAGAATCACAAGCGAAATGGAACCGTGATACAGGATACTTCCCAATCACAACAGCAACTCACGAAGAGCAAGTATTCTTAGATAACTTAGCTGAGTTCCCACAATTCCAAACAGCGATTGACCAATTACATGAGTCAACTCCTGAATCACAAGGTGCATTATCTGGTGTGAACCAAGAAGCACGTCAAATCTATGAAACTGAATTAGAAAATGTATTAAATGGTGCAGCAGATCCAGCTAGTGCAGTGCAATCAATGGCTGACCAAGTGAATGCAGCTTTAGAAAACTATAACGCTGCTAACCAATAATTGTTGAACTATCAAGAGGCTGGGGATATACCAATTTGGTATGCCCAGCCTTTCTTTTATTTAAAAAGTATAGGGGATTAATATGGAGCAAGTGAAAATTATTAAAGAAGAAAGGTCCTTGGTTGATCGCATAAAAGGGTATGGTTATTTATTACCTGCAATCGTTATTTTATGTTTATTTATGTTCTGGCCTTTTATACAAACTATCTATAGAAGTTCGTTCTTAACTAACAATATGGGTGAGAATGCTCAGTTCTTAGAATTAGGTAACTATCAAGAATTATTAACATCAAGTAGTTTCTGGAATAGTGTTCTTGTAACATTACACTTCGTACTGATCGTGGTAGTTGTGGGTGTATCCATTGGATTCTTAACAGCTCTACTTTGTCAGAAGACTTTCCCAGGTATCAAATTCTTTAGTACAAGTTATGCGATGCCAATGGCGATTGCATCTGCAGGGATGGCCATGATTTTCCAAGTCATGTTGAATCCGACGGTAGGGATTGTGAACCGTGTCTTAGGTACTTTTACTAATTATCTAGCAACACCCGATACAGCCTTATTAGCAGTAGGTATCCTAACAGGTTGGTTAAATAGTGGGATGAATTTCTTATATTTTTCATCAGGACTTGCAAGTATCGATGAGTCATTATATGAGAGTGGATCTATTGATGGAGCTAATGGCTTACAAAAATTTTTATTTATCACTTTACCTTCTCTTAAGCCAACTTTATTCTTTGTCATTGTGACGAATGTTATCAATGCTTTCCAAGGTTTCGGACAGATTAATATCTTAACTAAAGGTGGACCGGGTCAATCAACTAACGTAATTGTTTACGATATCTATCGTAATGCCTTCATGAACTATCGTTATGGCTTTGCCTCAGCAGAGTCGGTTGTTTTATTCGTTATCGTTATGGTACTCACCATTATCATGTTCCGATTCAGAAAGGGGGCTAATAACTAATGCAAGCTACATCAAATTCTATTGAGAAGAAATATATTCGTCGTCAACGCATAGGACGTATTGCTTTAGTGGGATTAAATATTATCGCGTGGTTATTCACCATGTTCCCATTAATCTATGCTTTCTTAATGGCTATTAAGCCAGCCGGGGAATTATATGATCCTAGTAGTATCCTATTCCCGCAGAATCCGACATTGACTAACTTTGTGGATGTGTTTGATATTGCACCGATTGGTCGTTATATTACTAATTCTTTAATCGTAGCAGTATCCATTACCTTATTACAGATTACGACGTCTGTCTTAGCCGCTTTTGCCTTTAGATTTTTGAAATTCAAAGGAAAAGGCATTGTCTATGGTCTCATCTTATCAACGATGATGATTCCTGGTGAAGCGGTGATTATCTCGCAATTTTTAATGGTTTCTAGCTGGGGAATTACAGATTCGTTAATCGTATTAATTATTCCTTTTGTAGTCTCTGCTTTTAATATTTTCTTATGTGTACAAGCTTTAGAGAATTTCCCGTATGAAGTCTATGAGTCAGCTAAGATTGATGGCTGTAGTGATGTTCGCTTTGCTTTCACTATGGTTCTTCCGTTAATTAAACCAACCATTGGTGCGATGGCCGTACAATCCTTCTTATCTGGATGGAATATGTATATGTGGCCACTCTTAGTAACGAATAATGATGCCAACAGAACGGTACAGATTGGTATCTCTATGTTGAACAGTGTCGACTCACAATCAATGGTATTGATGGTTGCCGGAGTTGTTATCTGTATGATTCCAAGTTTAGCCATATTCATTGTCGGACAACGTAATATGGTTAAGGGATTAACTTCTGGAGCTGTTAAAGGATAATCATTTTTAAGGAGAAAGTTAATAATGGCAAAATTACAATTAAAAAAAGTAGCTAAAATCTATGAAGATGGCTATAAAGCAGTGAAAAATATTGATCTAGACATAGAAGATAAGGAATTCATCGTCTTAGTAGGTCCTTCAGGATGTGGAAAGTCTACGACTCTTCGAATGATTGCGGGTCTAGAAGGAATCTCTGAAGGTGAGATGTATATTGGTGATACATTAGTCAATAATATTCCTCCTAAAGAGCGAGATATCGCGATGGTATTCCAATCCTATGCCTTATATCCTCATATGACCGTACGTGATAACATTGCCTTTGCCTTGCGTATGGCGGGTGTGAATAAGCAAGAACGATATAAGCGTGTTGATGAAGTCGCAAGTGTATTACAATTATCTGAATTATTGGATAAGAAGCCAGGAGCTTTATCAGGGGGTCAACGTCAACGTGTGGCGCTAGGTCGTGCCATGGTTCGTAATCCTAAAATATTCTTATTAGATGAGCCATTATCTAACTTAGATGCAAAATTACGTGTCACCATGCGTTCTGAGATAGTTAGCTTACACCGTAAGCTACAAACAACTTTTGTCTATGTAACTCATGACCAGACTGAAGCAATGACAATGGGAACGCGTATTGCGGTGATGAGTGTTGGGAACGTTGAACAATTCGATACACCAGCTAACCTTTACTTTAACCCTGCCAATGTCTTTGTGGCAGAATTCATCGGAAGCCCACAGATGAATATGTTAGAAGGTAGATTAGTCAAAGAAGCTAGTGATGTCTTCTTCACAACCACAGACAAAAAAATCCACCTATCTCAAGAATTAGTTGACCGTATTCATGTTGATTTTCAAGGTCAAGAAGTCTTACTAGGTATTCGTCCAGAGAATATTCACTATCAAGCTACTGCAGAAGACGAGAATACCGTGACTGTCCTTGCTAAGAATGTAGAACAAATCGGTTCAGATACCTTTGTTTATTTCGACCTAGAATCTGCCAAACGTGAATGTGCAGCCAGATTCAACCCACCACGTATGGTTCCAATTGAGACTGAGATACACATTTCACTTGATTTAACGAGAGCTTTATTGTTTGATAAAGAGAGCCAACAAACAATTCTTACTGCATGTTCAGTAGAAGGAGTCCTATAAGATATGAGTAAAATAATTGCACACCGCGGTTATAGCGGAAGATTCCCTGAGAACACTATGCTCGCTTTTACTAAAGCTGTAGAATACGGTGCTCAAGGGATTGAATTAGATATTCAATTAACTAAAGATAAAGAAATTGTAATCTGTCATGATGAAAAAATTGATCGTACATCGAATGCCCTAGGCTTCATCACGAATCTGACTTTAGAAGAACTAAAAACGTATGAATTCCGTAATGGGATGGAAGACTTAGAAGATGAGGGTTCAGAAAATATTAAGATACCCACTTTAGTTGAGTTCTTAGACTGGTTCCAGACAACCGATATTATGGTCAATATTGAACTGAAGACATCTTACTTTGCTTATGATGAGATGGCAGGCATTGCCGTAGACTTAGTGAAAGAACGTGGCTTAGAAGACCGTGTTATCTTCTCTTCTTTCAATCATTTCTCAATTCAAGCGATTAAAGAAATCGATTCGAACATAGCATGTGGTTTCTTAACAGTAGCTAACATATTGAATCCAGGACAATACTGCAAAAAATATGGGGTGGAACATTATCATCCTATGTTCGTCTCAGCTCTTTTAAACCCTGAGATAGTGAAGGAATGTAAAGACCTTAATGTAGGCATTAATGCCTACACAGCCAATGAAAGAGAACATATTCAAGCCTTATTAGACTTAGGCATTGAAGGAATTATTACCAATGAAGTCGAATTAGCCATGACGTTAGTTTAATAGAGTGACTTTCCATATCCTGATAAACTCCTCAAAGGTTTATCAGGATTTTTTGTTGACATCTAACTGTATTACTAATATAATACACTTGTGAATTGTATTAAGTGGATAATACACTGTTAGGAAGGAGGCTAGACCATGGAATTTGATAAACGGTCCCCCATATATGAGCAATTGAAGCATCATTATAAGCAAATCATTGTGGCGGGAGACTATAAGGCGGGGGATAAGCTCCCTTCGCGTAGAGAGATTGCCCAAGAGTTAAAGATTAACCCTAATACCGTTCAGAGAGCCTTGAAGGAACTTGAAGAGGAGGAGATTATTGTGTCAGAGCCAAATGTACCAAGTACTGTAACGATGAATACAGAAGTGATTGAAAAGTTGAAACAAAGCATGTTACATGATGCGATGGTCCAGTTCTATGATGCGATTCAACCTCTTGGGATTGAAGCCCATGAACTATTAGCCTCTTTAGGGGAATATATTGAGGAAAGGAGTGGTATAGATGATAGAGATTAAAGGAGTAAGTCGGTCTTTCGGTAAGAAAGAGGTATTGAAGGATGTGTCCTTTACTATCAACAAACGAGAGATTACGTGCTTGGTCGGGGAGAATGGGTCAGGAAAGACTACCTTAATGAATCTCTTAATGAAGTTATTGCCTAATGATTCAGGTGAATTCTTAATCGATGGCCAAGCGATTCGCTTCCAAGACTTCAACCGTATCTCCTATATTCCAGATCAGATTATTGTCTTGAAGCATATGACCATTCAACAAGCGCTTGATTTTATGGCAACCTATTACACTTCATTCAATCCTAAACGGGCGGATGAAATGATTGAATTCTTCCATCTGAACCGCCATGATCAGATTGGTCGCTTATCCAAAGGGAATATTGCCAAGGTCAACTTATTATTAGGTCTGTCCTTAGATACAGACTACGTTATTATGGATGAACCTTTCTCTGGTATTGATATTCTTACGCGTGAAGAGATTGCTAGTGTCTTTACTTCTAAGATTATTGAAGGGCGAGGTGTTCTCATATCAACCCACGAGATTAATGATATTGAGATGTTAATTGACAAAGTCGTTATGTTAAAAGATGGCCATGTGGTGAATGAATTCTATCCAGAATCAGTCCGTTTTGAAGAAGGGCATAGTATTGTGGATAAGATGCGGGAGGTGTATAGATAATGAAATTCTTAAACTTATTAACTGATGAGTTGAGACGCGCTCGTATATTCTATGGCCTACTCATGATTAGTGTGCTTTTAGTCCAAGCTTTCAATATCGGTAATATGATAATAAGAAACCGTCAGATTGTTCGTGAAGGTCATCCTGTAGCACTTTATTTAACAGATTTTTTTGATTCATCTGGTTTATATCCGATGGTTATTGGAGGAGCAGCCTTTGCTTTAATCTTATATGCTGTTATTATCTGGTTACGTGAATGGTATTTTCAAGGAAATTATATGTACCGCTTACTTATCTTACCTGGGAACCGAGCACCGATTGCTTTTGCTAAAGTAGCAACCATATTACTGCTGATGTCGGGCCTACTCTTGTTACAGTTAGGGATTTTCTATGTAACCCATTGGATTCTTCAGATGGTGTTCCAAGATAATTACTTAGGATTAGGGGTTCTTCTTCAGATAGCTCAACAATTTACTATAAGTTATATCTTATTTCCGCTTCATCCTTTGACAGCCCTATTCAACTATGGCTTTGGGATTTGTTTCTTATTAGTCTTGATGAATAACTGTATCTTGATCTTTAGTTATAAAGGTCATGGATTACTTAAGACAATAGGTCTGACTTTGGTCTATGATGTAATCATGTTAGCTTTATTGATAGGATTCTTCCTATCGATTCGCAATCCATTGACTACTACAGAAGTGACAACAATGGTTATCGTATTCCTAGTCGGCTATCTAATCATCCATAGTGGATGGATGTATTGGCTCATGAATTATTACATTAGTATATAGGAGGGTTGAATATGAAAAGAAATGCCTTAACTCTATCTTGGATTATTCTTATGGTCCTTGTAGTGATAGTAATATGGGTTAGTCAGACCCAGGTCAATCCAATCCAAGTCCAGTCTCAAGATGAAGATATCAATTGGGCGGACTTAGAATTTGTATTGAAGGACAAAGACAAAGAAGTTAGTTATGTTGCTTTCATGGAGCAAGATGGCAAGTTCACTCACCTCATCAATGATTACAATTCTTCACAGTCATTAATGCAATCTGTCTATGATGAAGTGTATTCAGCATTTCCATTAACGAATAGACCTAATCTGCGTGAATATGGGGTAGTTAATCCGAATAGTTCCATTCAATTATGGTATCAAAGTTCCTACCTGAGAGATCAAGATGATGATAGCTTAATCTTCGATTATAAGATCGTGGATAAGGACGCTTCGGTTTTCACTGAAGGGAGTTATGACTTAGGAGAAGATAAGGATTCTAACTATTCAGTTATTAGCTATGCTGAAGATGATTCCAACTATTATCTATTGTTGACAATCGATGGTATGGAACGGAATCCTACCCATACGACTCAATTAACTATCAATAAAGAGACCGCTGAGGTAGTGAATGAAGAGAGTATTGAGGAAGACTTAACGGACTATTATGCGCTATCGAATGCAGGTTATCAATTAGATCAACCTCATTTCCATCTCATACTGAAAAGCCACGTTAATCCAGATTCCTTGTCAGTTAATCATAGCCAACTCTCTTCTTATAACAATTATGAAGTGGCAGTCATTGATCCCATTACCCTTGAGGTGAATGATATTGTCGTAAGTAATTCTGAGTCCACGGATGATGAAGAATTTTATGGTGAAACGAACTTGGTCATGGTTAGGGAAAATCATTTGTATTACTTGAAGATTGATACGGCACATACTGAAAGGGTCGAGGATCCTTCTAGTCTTATGACTATGTATGAATATGATTTTGATGGGGAGGATTTCGAAGAACTTTGGAATAGAGAGTTTTTGGACTTCAAAGGAATCGCCTATACTTTACAAAATAGTCAATTGTACATGAGTATGATTGAAGATGAGAAGCAAGTTCGATTAGAACATGTCGATATCTTAAGTGGAGAGACAGATGGGGAGAAGATTTATACCATTAAAGGAAGCTCACAATATCAATTCCTATCTACAAACTTTGTAAATCGTCAATACTAAGAATTTTCTGCAAATGCCTTAGGTGTTTGCAGTTTTTCGTGTTACATCTCAATTATTACAGATTCTTTACAAAAAATTCGAAAATACGACACATATAAGTTGCAAGTCAAACGCTTTCACTATATAATAAAGGGGTCAGGTAAATTTGTATAGACAAGTCAAAGGAGGATGAACATGGCAAATTTTGAAAAAGATGCTAAAGCCTTATTGGAACACATTGGTGGATCCGATAATATTAATGCTGCAACGCACTGTGCTACACGAATGCGTTTTGCATTAAAGGATCCAAGTGAAGCGGATATTCAAGCAATTGAGGCAATACCATCTGTCAAGGGGAGTTTTACGCAAGCAGGTCAATTTCAAGTCATTATTGGTAATAACGTATCTGAATTTTATAAAGAATTTGCGGCGATTTCTGGTGTTTCAGAAGCTTCAAAAGCGGATGTAAAGCAAGCCTCTGAAGCGAATCAATCGTGGTGGCAAAAGGCAATGACGTTCTTAGCTGAGATCTTCGCACCAATTATTCCAGCGATTATTGTAGGGGGACTTATCTTAGGTTTCCGTAATATCTTGGAAGGTGTAGCTTGGGAAGGGTTAGGCGGTCAAACGATTGCTGAGTCTTCTGTATTCTGGAATGGAATTAATCATTTTCTGTGGTTACCAGGAGAAGCAATCTTCCATTTCTTACCAGTAGGTATTACATGGGCCGTAACACGTAAGATGGGAACAACTCAGATTTTAGGGATTGTCCTTGGTCTGACTTTAGTATCACCCCAATTATTGAATGCTTATGGTGCTGCGGAGGCATTAGCATCGGGAGAAGTACCTCAGTGGGACTTTGGTTTTATTCAGTTAGATATGATTGGATATCAAGCTCAAGTAGTTCCAGCAATGTTAGCTGGATTGGCGTTAGGTTATTTAGAGAAATTCTGGCGTCGTGTTGTTCCAGAAATGGTATCAATGATTTTTGTTCCGTTCCTATCACTATTACCAGCAGTTATTCTTGCACATACGGTGCTTGGACCAATTGGTTGGTGGATTGGTGACGGAATTTCAACAATTGTTCTGGCTGGATTATCAGGACCATTAAAATCATTATTTGGTTTCTTATTCGGAGCACTCTACTCTCCATTAGTTATTACTGGATTACATCACATGTCAAATGCAATCGATTCACAATTAATCGCAGATACTGGTACAACTGGTCTGTGGCCAATGATTGCTTTATCTAATATTGCTCAAGGTTCAGCGGTAATGGGTGTATGGTGGTTAACGCGTAAAGACGCAGATGAGTCTCAAATTACGATTCCATCAGCAGTATCATCATTCTTAGGTGTTACAGAGCCAGCGATGTTTGGGGTAACATTGAAATATATTTATCCATTTATTGCAGCGATGTTAGGATCAGGAATTGCCGGCTTTATTTCAACAACATTTAACGTTCAATCGAATGCGATTGGTGTTGGTGGATTACCTGGTTTCCTAGTTATCCATATTGATTCACAAATGTGGTTCTGGATTGCGATGGCAGTAGCTTTAGTTGTGCCATTCGTTCTAACACTTGTCTTTAATAAAGTTGGTTTCTTAACGGATGCCGGATTAAACTTCGATATCCCATTCTTTAACAGCAAATCAGAGAAGGAAGCATAAACAAATTTATATACAATAGAAGCAGCAAGTTGATCCTAACTTGCTGCTCTTTTATTACAGGAGGAATTTAAGAATGAAATTATCAAAACGTGTAATGTATCAAACCTATCCAAAATCATTTCAAGATACAACAGGTGATGGTTATGGCGATTTACAAGGAATAATAAAAAGATTAGATTACTTAAAAGAGCTTGGTATTGATATGATTTGGTCAAGTCCATTCTATCCTTCACCGCAATATGACAATGGTTATGATGTGAGTGATTATACGGGAATCAATCCAGATTATGGGACAATGGAAGACTTCGATGAGTTAATGGAAGAGCTTCAAAAGCGTGGGATTGATTTAATGATGGATATGGTATTTAACCATGTATCAACGGAACATGAGTGGTTCCAAAAAGCTTTAGCAGGGGATCAATATTATCAAGATTTCTTCTACTTAGAACCAGCTAAAGAAGACGGATCGTTGCCAACCAATTGGGATTCTAAATTTGGTGGACCGGCTTGGGAGAAATTCGGCGATACTGATTTATATTATTTACACTTATATGACGTGCACCAAGCAGATTTAAATTGGTACAATCCAAATATGCGTGAAGAATTGCAGAAAGTCTTAAACTTTTGGTTAGACAAAGGGGTCAAAGGCTTCCGATTTGATGTACTCAATGTGATTGGGAAAGAATTACCTTTTGTTGATAGTGAAGAACCAGGTTCAGCTCAAGAAAAGTCATTGTATACCGATACACCAATCGTTCATCAGTGGGTAAAAGAATTAAATCAAGCCTCTTTTGGGACACGTGAAGACATTGTCACTGTCGGGGAAATGTCATCGACAGACGTACCCAATGGTGTTCGTTACACAAATCCAGCTGAAGAAGAGTTAAGTATGATATTTAATTTCCATCATCTAAAAGTGGATTATGAAAATGGAGAAAAATGGAGCAATTCAGACTTTGATTTCTTGGAATTAAAACGAATTTTAGATGAATGGCAAACTGGAATGTCAGATGGTGACGGATGGAATGCGTTATTCTTAAGTAATCATGACCAACCGCGTGCGAATAGTCGTTTTGGCGATGTTGAGAACTATCCGTTTGAAACAGCGACAATGTTAGCTCAAACCATTCAATTCTTACGAGGAACACCATATATTTATCAAGGTGAAGAAATTGGAATGACCAATCCTAATTATACGTCGATTGAAGAATACAATGATATCGAAACTCATAACAATTACCAAATTCTCTTAGACAAAGGTGTCTCAGAAGCGGAAGCTCTTGAAATTATTCAAGCGAAATCACGTGATAATGGTCGTACACCCGTTCAATGGGATGACAGTGATCACGCAGGGTTTACAACTGGCGATCCTTGGTTAAATGTCGCACCGAATTATAAAGAAGTGAATGCCACTAATGAATTAGCGAATGGCCAAATCTTTTCATATTATCAAGAGTTAATTAAACTACGTCGTGAATACGATGTGATAAGTGATGGGACTTACCGTGGGTTATTATTAAATCACCCAGAAGTAATGGCTTATGTGCGTGAATTAGAAGATGAGAAGTTATTAGTCCTCAGTCATTTCTATCCAAGCGAAGTTACAGTAACTTTACCAGATGAATTCAAAGGCTTATCAGCTAAGAAACTGATTGGTAATGGCGCTTTAGAGGTAATGTCTGATTCAATCACGTTGAAAGCCTACGAAACTGTGGCATTTTTAATAAAATAATAGACAAATCTGAGGAGAAAACTATGACAGAACGTGAAAAGATGCTAAATGGCGAGTGGTATGACGCGAATTATGATGAAGGACTTGTGGAAGAACGTAGAATTGCGCAAGACTTGTGTTTTCAATTTAATCAAACGCCACCTTTAGAAGAAGAAAAGCGACAAGACATTCAAGAAAAATTATTTCAACAAAAGTTAGACAACGTTGGAATCTCTAGTCCATTAACTTGTGATTATGGGTCACTTACCCAATTTGGGCATGACGTATTTGTTAATAGTAATGTTTACTTCATGGATGGTGGCGGTATTACAATTGGAAATAATGTCTTTATCGGTCCTAACACTGGTTTCTATACAGCTGCTCATCCATTGGATTATCCAAGTCGTAATATTGGGCTTGAGAAAGCTTCACCGATTGTCGTCGGAAATAATGTTTGGATTGGAGCCCATGTTGCTATTATGCCAGGAGTAGAGATTGGTGACGGGTGTGTGATTGGAGCTGGAAGTGTTGTGACACGTGATATTCCAGCTAATTCATTAGTTATGGGTTCACCTGCGCGCATTGTTAGAGAAATCGATCAAACAAATCAAATAAAAGATAAATAAAGCTGTGAGATAAGAGCGAAGCACTGTCATAGGGTGTTTCGCTCTTATTCTTTTTCTATTACTACAGATAATAAACTGTTTCACTTTTTCTTATAACTGTTATAGTTTATTTTGTAGAAACTTAATGAAAGCATAATTTTATTGGAATTATATAAATAAAAACTGTTGCAAATAGTTATGAAGGGTGTTATCATATTAGTAATGAGACATAGCCAATGTGTCTCAGAATAAACAGCATATACTTTTCCTTAAGGAACCATTCCCTTATAACATATATATATATATATATCGGTAACGAGTTTGTTCAGATATTAGAAGCCCCCCAAACCTCTCATATTTTATACAAATATCGTTATCCATCTACGACAGAACTTCAAAGAGTTCTGTTTTTTTATTGCACAAAAAAAGCTATCAACTTAGAGTTAGATAGCTTTTTCTATATAATTATTTATTACGTACTGTTTGTAAAGCTTTTGACCAGCTTACAACGTCGTTTAACATGTTATTTACTGAATCTGTATGGTAATCAGCAGGTTTAAACGTGCTCATTTGTTCGAAGTCGGTGTTCATACTGAATGTTACTTGAGGACCAACAACAGCAACTTTTAAGTTACCTAACATTGGACGCATCATCACACTTGCGCTAATTCCTAATTGTCCACCGTATGATACAATTCCAGCTGCTTTGTGGAAGAATTCACTTGCTAAGTAATCAATCGCATCTTTTAAGCCACCCGTTACAGCTTTATTGTATTCTGGTGTAACAAAGATAAAGCCATCTAATTCTTTCACTTTATCAGACCATCTCTTAACGTTAGGATTTGGACGATCATCTGTTGCAATAGGAGGAATAACCTCGTCAAAGCGTGGAAGATCAAACTCTTTAATATCCACTAATTCGAATTCTGCATTATTATTATGCGCTTTCGCAAATTCTAAAATCCATTCTGCCACTTGTAAATTTACACGTGAGTTACGTGTACTACCTGTAATAATACCAATTTTAACCATATGATAGCCTCCTAATAATTTTAATAACCTAACAATTCTAGCTTAAGTATGAGATTTTTACAAACGAATATGTTAATAAATGAATATAAGCTTTATTACTATAAAATTATCTAGTAAATTCCTCACAACACTCTACTCAACGAAGAAGACTATGCTATAATGAAATTAATATTTTGAGGAGACGAATGTGAATACTTATGAAATTAAAACAACTTATTTTAAGCTCACTCGCTTTCTTGCTCGTCGGATGTGCAAGTGAACCAATGATTACCTTAAGCGAAGAGAACCAAAGTATTATTGAAGAGAAACGTCAAAGTCTAGAAGGCAACCAAACAGAAGATGAAAGTGCAGAAGGTGAGGACACTCAAAGCCAAGAACCTGATGAAGCAAGGAACAGTCAGATCCTAACAAGCTTCGATACGAGTGATTGGGTAGCTTTAGAAGACGCCGTTCAGTTAAATATTGAAGATTACTTACCAAACGTTATGTATCAAATTAAGCAATATAGTAATGGGGAGACGTCACGTGTTGACTACCCTGACTTCGTGGACCAAACATTGAACATGATGCAAGTGGAAACGCGAATAACAGATCAAGCGCCCATCGTGAATATCTTTAGTTGGGGAAATTCACAAATCACTCGCCTAGAAGAAAGTTCAGAATTAAATCCATATGTGAACCATCTAACAGGGAGGGCTAACCAAGCGACTCAGGAATCTGAACTCTTGCTACAAGCACCCCTGCAAGTTGGTACAAATTGGCAACGTGATGCGGCGACAACAAGTGAGATTACTGCGATCTATAGCCAAGCAACGATAAGAGATCTGGAGTTAGAGAATGTGATTGAAGTTACTTCAACACTTGAATCAGGTACTTTAGTCGAATATTATGCACAAAATGAAGGTGTCGTAGCGACCGTCGAAGCAGACGAAGCAGGTACGGTGACGCAAGTATGGCAAGCACAAGCAATCTATCCTGAGAACCGTATTATCAATAATGTTGAAGTGAAGTTGCCGACAACGGATGAAGCGATGGTTGAGCCTGGGCAAGCAGCATTCTCGTGGCAAACGAACGGGAATTTCGCAAGTGCTTTTGATAGTATGTTTAAAGAGATGGGCATTTTAGATGATACGATTACAGTCCAAGCGGTCACTTTAGATGAAGGAGTTGTCATCATTGACTTCTCACCTGGGGTAGTAGCTGTATTGAATAGTCATGAAGCTTCAGAACAAGCAGTGATTGCTTCAATTGTAACGACATTAGGGAATTTCTTTAATACGGATCAAGTACGTTTAACAGTGAATAATAATGGTATGTTACCAGATACGCTTGAATACCCTACGCATGGCATCTATCAAGTGAGTACAATAACGACTCCTTTAGAGACAGTCGATGCGTCAGTTGAATCAAGTGAGTCAACATCGAACGCTTCGTCAATGGATGAATCTGCAACTACAGATGAAAGTCAAACAACAATCGGTTCAGAATCACTTTAACAGTGGATAGGAGCAAATGATGTCTAACATAATCGTAATTATGTTTATTCTATTTAACACAACTATCAGTGGATTGTATTTTACTTTTTCTAATACTATTATGCCTGTGCTAAAGCAAGAAGAGGATGCTCGTATTGGTATTCGAATAATGAATCGAATCAATGATGTAATACAGAACAGTCTATTTTTCCTGTTGTTCTTTGGATCCCCTTTACTAGCGGTCGCCATGGTTTTGATGAATATGAATTCTATCTTGTTTTGGGTGGGGAGTTTGCTACATATTATCGGAAGCTTTTTAGTAACCATTGTGAAAAATGTTCCCTGGAACAATCGACTGAAGAATGAGGCGAATGAGACCAGTTGGCAAGAATTTGTTAGTGAGTGGACTCGCTGGAATACGATTCGAGCTATTATGGGTTTGCTAGCTTCGACAATTATTTTGCTTGAATTACTCTATTAAAAAAGTGGGTTTGGAAAATTTCCAAACCCACTTTTTATTTGCATTAATTATGTGCTCTAAACCATTGATTCACTCGTAAGTTCATTACTTCTAGAAATTGATCAGCTTGATTAATATTATCGGAAAGAACGACTAAAGCGTACTGAGGCTGATTATTTTCATAATAGATTCCACTATCGTTAACTGCTTGCTCATAGCGACCAAATTTATTTGCCATCATCTCATTATTAACATATGACGTGAACAATTGGGCCGGACTTGTTTCAAACATTAAGTTAATCAAGTCATTGTAGGATTCATCTTGAGCAATTTTAATTAATACTTGCTCAGTAATATAAGCTGAACTTAGATTATTATTTAAGAAGTCTTCTGGTTTTTCATCAATTCCAGCAAACGTTAAAATATCTTCGCGGAAATTACCGAATTCTTTATCGTACTCGGCTTTAAGTATATTCATTGCAGTATTATCTGAATGAGTGATTGCTTCTGCAATCAGTTCCTCTATCCTATAACTGCTTTCCAAAGGACCGTTTGTAATGTTTCCAGCCCCGGCTTCAAATAATGCTTCACTGTAATCAAGTTCACTATCTAATTGATACTCACCTGAGTTGATTAAATCAATATATAAGGCAGACAGTGGAACTTTCGTTATACTCGCTGCAGTAAATAATTCATTCTCGTTCAGATAGTAATGTTCCTCATTGTGGAAGTTATAATAAGCTAAACTAATTTCAGAAGAGTTGACGTTAAACTCAGTAAGTGTTTGGTCTATGACATCAGCCATATTTTTATAGGCGTCTAAGTCTAAAGGTTCAATTCCATTTTCGTCCATCAAATAAGTTTGATAGATGTCGTCAAATGTAAGCTCAGATTCTGAAGAACTTTCTGTCGATTCGTCTTCTTGACTTTCATCTTGAGAACTGCTTTCAGATGATGCGCTGCTAGACTCAGATCCCGCGTTACTCGTCTCGTCTTCCTCGGTGCTTTCATCTTCAGAACTGCTTTCAGATGATGCGACGATTGCTTCGGAATCAGATTCACTTGTCTCGTCCTCTTCTTGGCTTTCGCTCTCGGAACTGCTCACGGATATTTCGATACTTACTTCGTCTTCCTCCGTGCTTTCTTCGTCTGAGCTATTTTCAGTAGAAGACTCACTTTCTTCACTACTTTGGCTTGGAACAACCGCAACACGATTACTTTGGTTGGTTGTATCTACATCTAGTGTCCTTTCCACGTCACTTTCACTCTCTTGCTCTGATTCATCCGTTTGAGAACTCGCTTCACTAGAGTTTGCAATCGTTTCTTCACTAGATCGATTGGCTTGAGACGACACTTCTTGAGTAGATGTTTTACTAGGCGCCTCTCCTTTACTGTCATAATTAAGGTATAAAACGAAAGTAAAGCCTAATACAACGAGGATAATTAGACCCCACCGCAAATTTTGATTATTTTGCATTCATTAACTCCTTTAAGCGATATTCATTATATCACGGATTTATAAACCGATTATGACGCGGAGCGAACTCTTGAAAACGAAAGCGGTCAATTCGGTGACGTGACATCGTATATTGAAAAAACGTTGCGTCCTTTAGAAATACTTGGCTCTTCACTGTGATTGTGTAGTCTTCTGGTTTAATTTTTAAGTATTTAATATCTAAATCATCGGCGGGTTCACCGATAAATTCTTTCGATGCAAAGCCGATTTCTAGACCAAGATCACCTTCAAAGTATTGATAGATGGAATCTTCTGCTACTTGGTTGGGTATTTCAGACACGATACTTTGACGAATATAATCTTCATCGATAATCACGACTTCGCCAGCAATTGAACGTGTTCGAATTAAGTGAATAAACTTCTCTTTCGAACTCATTTTTACATCATTTAATATAAAGTCTGGAACAGGAATAATATCATTTTTTATAACTTGTGTCGTACTGGCGAGATTATTTTCCTCACTTAATTCTTTATAACTCACTAAACCACTAATTGGCAAAGCGAAACGTCGATAATCTAAAACAATGGACCCGTGTCCTTGTTTTTTAAAGATAAATCCATTATCTGATAACATCCGTTGCGCTTTACGAATCGTCTCACGAGAAACATTATACTCTGTTGCGAGTGAAGTTTCACCTGGAAGTAAAGACCCCACTGGATAAATGTTTTCTTTTATTTTGTTTTCAATATCTAAGTATATATATTCAAACTTATTCATAAAACTCACCTCTTCATTAATCAACCCTATTCTATCACGCTACTGATAGGAAGGTAAATGATATTCAGATGAGAGTTGGGGTTTACTTAAAGAAAAATTAATAATGGAATTGCCTCTTTTTTTTGTATATATATATGGAGGTGTATTATGAATAAAATCAACCCAAAATTATTTGACCATTTAAAAGAGAAGTATTATCGGAATTTATTGTCTCCAAATGATGAAAAATCTTACTTCATCGCCGAAAAAGGGGACCGAGCAGAAATAGAGTTATTTAAAATATTAAAAAATAAAATCCCCAAGTCATGGATATTAAAACCAAATTATTGGATTCAATACAGCCGAACAAATGAGATTGACATTATCATTTTCACGGGGAAATTTGTTTGGCTAGTGGAATGTAAAAATTATAGTGGTGTATTTGAATATATGGATGGGAATTGCTATAGAAACAAAAAGCCAATAAATAATGAGATTTCATTCGCTCAAAATCGAAAAAATGCTATTGAGAATATATTATCTGATAATAAATTAAATGGTGTGCCAGTATACTCTTCGATGATATT
The DNA here is from genome assembly GCF_014049385.1 of Ruoffia halotolerans. Lineage (GTDB taxonomy): Bacteria > Bacillota > Bacilli > Lactobacillales > Aerococcaceae > Ruoffia > Ruoffia halotolerans. The sequence continues at coordinate 103,916 of NZ_JACAOA010000004.1, forward strand.
TATGGACAATGAATGTGATGTTAAAAATGATAGGGATTCTGGGATTGAATTGGTGATGCGATATCGGTTATCAAGACATATAAATGAAATGGTTCAGAGATATCAGACTTTGCCTGATTATTTTGATAACCTCCACCTGGAACAAACAATCGATCGTTATCGGATTAATCATCCATTTCCCCCAAAAATTATACCAGTAACTCTTTTTAAGGAAGCGAAAACGGGCATTCATTGTGCGATATGTTATAGTTACTTATTAAAAAATCATTATAAAACGATAGAGTGTCAAGATTGCGGATACATTGAATATAAAACCGAGGCACGATTACGGACAACAGCAGAATTAGGGATGTTGTTTTATCACGATGATAAAATACTTACACCAAAAAATATAGTAACCTTTAGTGGACAAGTAAAAGAAAAAGATGCTTTTTTGAAATCCCTCTATAGAAAGTGGCCAACTCACAGTAGCCATCGAGGTGTTTACTATCATAACTTCGGTTTGCCGTATGAAGCAATCAGACACAAACTGAAAAAGAGTAAGTAAAGAGTGCCAACTGGAGGAATTATTTCATATTCCTCCAGCTGTTGTGATTAATCGGAAGAATAAAAACTAATTGTTCCAGCTATTGTGATTAACTGGAAGAATAAAAACTAATTGTTCCAGCTATTGTGATTAACTGGAAGAATAAAAACTAATTGTTCCAGCTATTGTGATTAACTGGAAGAATAAAAACTAATTGTTCCAGCTATCATGATTAACTAGAAGAATAAATAATAATTCCTCCAGTTATTATGTTTAACTGGAAGAATAAATAAAAATACTTCCAAAACCTCACCCCAACCTATCAAAACCATTTGCAATATTCAAATGAATCTTGTATAATGCTAAAGAAATTGAATGTAGTAGCAGTCAAAGTGCTTACGAACCGTATATCAACATGGAGAAATCATGCATATAGGGGGAGTTTAGGCATTTTTTTTGTGAGCAAAATTAGAAAGGAGTCATTCAATGTATAAAACAGATACCATTGCAGCTATTGCTACAGCACTGGGAGAAAGTGCGATTGGCATTGTGAGATTGAGTGGGGATGAAGCAATTGAGATTGCGAGTAAAGTCTTCAAAGGTAAGAACTTAAATAACGTAGATTCCCATACAATTAACTATGGTCATATCATTGACCCAGAAACAGGAAAAGTCATTGATGAGGTGATGGTGAGTGTATTGAAGGCACCAAGATCTTATACAACGGAAGATAGTGTTGAAATCAACTCACATGGTGGGATTATGGCCATTCAAAGAGTACTTGAAGTAGTCTTAGCGAATGGTGCGAGATTGGCTGAGCCAGGAGAATTTTCGAAGCGTGCATTTTTAAATGGTCGTATTGACTTATCACAGGCAGAAGCAGTGATGGATTTAATCCAAGCGAAGACGGATAAAGCGATGGATGCGTCAATGAACCAATTACAAGGAAGTCTTTCAACTAAAATACGTTCATTACGTCAGGAAATGTTAGACACACTCGCACAAGTGGAAGTAACAATTGACTATCCAGAATACGATGATGTCGAAGAGATGTCATTGAAGCAACTCAATGAAACAGCCGTACATGTGAAGGAACAAATACAAAAAATCTTACATCAAGCGCAACATGGCCGTTTATTCCGTGATGGAATTAATACTGCGATTATCGGACGTCCAAACGTTGGTAAATCAAGTTTGTTAAACCGATTAACTGGTTTAGAAAAGGCAATTGTAACTGATATTGAAGGAACAACGCGTGATACGATTGAAGAATACGTTAACGTTCGTGGTGTACCACTTCGACTTATCGATACAGCTGGAATTCGCCAAACTGATGAAGTCGTTGAACGAATTGGTGTAGAGCGTAGTCGTAAAGTTATGGAAGAAGCAGATTTAGTGATTCTAATCTTAAACCAAGCGCAAGCCTTACAAGAAGTAGACATTGAACTCCTAGAATTAACTAAGGATCAAAATCGTATTATTTTATTAAATAAACAAGATTTAGAGCCTCAATTAACTCACGCTGACTTAGAACCTTACATTCAAGATGCTGATTTAATCGCAACCTCGATGCTTGAGGAATCTGGGATTGCTGAGTTAGAAGCTCAAATTGAGCAAAGATTCTTCAGTGGTGAAATTAAGTCTGGTGACGTGAACTACTTACTGAACACACGACATACACAATTACTACGTCAAGCAATTAGCTCACTGGATGAAGTCCTTGAGTCAACTGAAATGATGTTGCCTGTTGATTTAATTCAGATGGACTTTACACGTGCATGGGATTTACTTGGTGAGATTACCGGAGATTCTGTCCAAGACGAACTATTAAATAAATTATTCAGCCAATTTTGTTTAGGTAAGTAAAGGTAGAGAGGACGACAAAATCATGACAAAACTATCAACTATTTGTTATCTCGATAACGGATCAGAGATTTTACTGCTACATCGTAATAAAAAGCCGAATGACATTCATGAAGGAAAATGGATTAGTGTCGGTGGTAAATTTGAAGCAGGTGAAACACCTGAAGAATGCGCCATCCGTGAAATTAAAGAAGAGACAGGCTTAACAGCTATTAAACTGGATTTAAGAGGATTTATTACGTTTCCAGATTTCAAACATGATGGTGAAGATTGGTATAGTTTTGTCTATGTCGTGACTGAGTTCGAAGGTGAACTGATTGAAGAATGCGATGAAGGAACACTGGAATGGGTTCCTTATGACCAAGTCATGGCAAAACCGACTTGGGAAGGGGATTACATTTACTTAGATTGGTTAGTGAAACATACACCCTATTTCTCAGCAAAATTTACTTATGATACAAATGGCGAATTAACCGAACATACCGTTGAATTTAAAGAAGAGAAGAAAGACTAGAAAGGAGTTATTTATGCAAATATATGAAGCAGGACAATATGATGTTATTGTTGTTGGAGCAGGACATGCTGGATCAGAAGCTGCTTTAGCAGCAGCCCGTATGGGATCAAAAACACTTTTATTAACATTAAGCTTAGAAATGATCGCGTTTATGCCGTGTAATCCATCCATTGGTGGGCCAGCCAAAGGGGTAGTTGTTCGAGAAATCGACGCACTTGGTGGCGAAATGGGACGTAATATCGATAGAAACTACATTCAAATGCGTTTATTAAATACAAGTAAAGGACCAGCAGTACAAGCTTTACGTGCCCAAGCAGATAAAGAAACCTATGCAAAAAATATGCGTCAAGTTCTTGAAGAAGAAGAAAACCTAACACTTAAACAAGGAATGGTTGAAGAATTATATGTCGAAGATGGCCAAGTAAAAGGTGTTATTACAAACTCAGGTGCTAAGTATTTAGCTGACGCTGTTGTATTAACAGCTGGAACATCTTCACGTGGTAAAATTATTATTGGTGATTTAGATTATTCATCCGGTCCAAATAATACATTACCTTCGATCAAATTATCTGAGAACTTACTGGAATTAGGTGTTGAATTAGCTAGATTCAAAACAGGAACACCGCCAAGAATTCACGCTGATTCAGTAACGTTTGAAGATACAGTTGAGCAACCTGGTGATACAATGCCGAATCATTTCTCATTTTTAACTCCCGATGAAGACTTTAAAGAAGAAAGTGTTTCGTGCTGGTTAACGCATACGAATGCTCAAACACACGAAATTATTCAAGCAAACTTACACCGTGCCCCAATGTTTAGTGGAATGGTAGAAGGTGTTGGTGCTCGATATTGTCCATCTATCGAAGATAAAATCGTTCGATTCAGTGACAAACCACGTCACCAAATCTTCATTGAACCAGAAGGCGCAAACACGAAAGAAATGTACGTTCAAGGCCTTTCAACTTCCTTGCCAGAGGAAGTTCAAGTTGAGATGTTACGTACGGTAAAAGGTATGGAAAATGCGAAACTGATGCGTCCAGGCTATGCGATTGAATATGATGTCGTTATACCGCATCAATTAGATTTATCACTTGAAGTAAAATCATTACCGGGTTTATTTACTGCAGGTCAAATGAACGGAACAAGTGGTTATGAAGAAGCAGCAGGTCAAGGAATTATGGCTGGCATTAACGCAGCACGTAAAGTCCAAGGGAAGGACCCACTCATCTTAAAACGTAACGAAGCTTATATCGGTGTGATGATTGATGACTTAGTAACAAAAGGGACAACAGAGCCATACCGTTTACTTACCTCACGTGCGGAATATCGGTTATTATTACGTCATGATAATGCTGATATGCGTTTAACTGAGATTGGACACGAGATTGGTTTAGTATCTGAAGACCATTATGAAGCTTTCAAAGCGAAACAAGCACTTGTTGATCAAGAGTTAGAACGCCTAAGCAAAATCCGCCTAACACCACATACAGAAGGTTTAGTTGATTTATTCGAACGCGTTGGATCAGCCTTATTAAAAGATGGTATCTTAGCAAGCGACTTATTAAAACGACCAGAAATTCGTTACATTGACTTAGTGACATTAATTCCTCGCGAAGAAGGACCATTGAACCGCCAAGTCGGTGAACAAGTTGAAATTCAAATTAAATACGAAGGTTATATTAATAAAGCTGTTCGAAAAGTAGAAAAAATGAGTGCTATGGAAGAAAAACAAATTCCTGAAGACATTGATTGGGATGCAATTGGGAACTTAGCAAATGAAGCAAGAGAACGATTAAAACTAATCAATCCAAGCACTTTAGGACAAGCAAGTCGTGTGAGTGGGGTAAACCCAGCAGATATTGCGATCCTTTCTGTTTATATCCAACAAGGAAAAATTAAACGTGTGGGCGAACCAACAGCATCATAACATTATAAATGGAGGCGACACACTGATGATTCAGCGTGCCGCCTCCATATTTTTTAAGAAATCTTTAGCTTTAGGCCCAAAGGTTGTTAAGTATTTATATGGGATGTATAATATTCTTATTATGTTATTTGCTAGGAGATTATCATGAACAGTATTAAACGTTTTTTTAAAGAGAATGGCTTATTTTTATTACTCATCGTTGGAATGGTTTTACTAAGATTATTTGTGTTTACACCCTTTGAAGTCGATGGACCTTCGATGAATTATACTTTAGCACACGGCGATCGATTATTCGGTGCGAATATCTTCAATGTGGATCGATTTGATATCGTGATACTTGACTCGCCGACTGAGGAAGGAAAGCAATACATTAAACGTGTAATTGGCTTACCTGGTGATACAATTTCATCTCAAGATGATGTGATTTATATTAACGACGAACCATTATCAGAAACTTACTTATCGGAAGAAACTCTTCAGAATAATACGAACACCATTGATTTTGCTCCATTAACAATTCCTGAAGGGGAATACTTTGTTATGGGAGATAACCGAAATCATTCATTCGATAGTACAGAGTTTGGACCGATTTCTGAAGAATCAATTAATGCTGAAATATTATTCAGATTTTGGCCATTAGATACTTTTGGAACCGTCGATGAAACTGATTAAATAGAAATAACCACCTTCACTAGACGTGTTTAAACCGTTTAATGGAGGTGGTTAATTTGTGTGAATGGTTAGTTTAACCGATTAAATTGTATAATTATCTGGTGAATGAACACTTTCCAAGTTTTTAACCCGTTCACATAGTATTTGATCAGCTATCTTCAAATAATTTTGCGCATTCGTTGATAATTCCTGATTTTTCGGAGCAATCCAGCAAATATGGTGACTTTCTGAGCTTTCTAAAGGAATTGACGTAACATAATCATCAGTAATGCGGTTTGTCATAATGCCCGAGCCTGTTAAATAAGCATTTGACCCCGTAATGATATTAATTGCACTCATCCGGTCACTTACAACAACCTTTTGATCATTTGCTTGAACTTCTAAGGGATGTTCAGTTAAGAAGTCGTTTTGATGCTCTGTTTGTTCGAATGTGATTGCAGGATAATCCATTAAGTCCTTATATTTTATACTTTCAAATTCAGTTAAAGGATGGTCTTTTCGAATAAAGACATGAGGCTGGAATTCCCACATCACATGGAATTGTAGATTTTCTTGTTCGAATAAGCGAGTTAACATTCGGCGGTTAAATTCACTTAAGTATACGAAGCCAATTTCACTAACATTTTGCGAAACATTTTTAATGACTGAATAGGTATCTACTTCAAAGAAGCGGTAGACAAAGCGTTCACCTGGATGTTTATTAATGAATTTACTGAAAGCTTCTGAAGCGAAGTCATAATGCTGACTTGAGACAGAAAAGAATTGACGTTCCGACTCATTATTAACAAACAAATCGCGCATGACATCAAGTTGGCTTAAGACTTGTCGAGCTTGAGTTATAAATTCATGCCCTTCATGTGTTGTGGTCATTCCGCTACTTGAACGGGTAAATAATTGTTGACCGACTTCAACCTCGAGTTCTTTAAGAGAGACTGATATGGTCGAAGGGGATACAAATAACAACTCAGCTGCGCGGTTAATCGATCCGGTTTTTTCAATATAGTCTAAATACTTTAATTGCTGTATATTCAAATACATTCGTTCCTTTCTGAAACTATAGAAATGCTCTCTAAGTTGGATTTGGATACGATATTTAAATATACCGTAATAAATCTTTCAATGTTAATTATCATACCGCAATTTGCTGTAAATGTTAAATGGCTATATAAAGTTTTAATGAAAAGCTTGAGAAAAACTGTAAACCCGCATTCGGTTCTAAATCGATTCCGAGATAACTACGAAATTATTCCACAGAAAAAGCCCTCACCACCTTATTTACACGGTAGTTGAGGGCTTAAACATTTTATTCAGTAGCTGAATTTAAGTAATTGTTTCTAAACTCTTCTACTTTTGCTTGGTCAGCGACTAAAGTATTCCCAGTTTCAACAAGTGGCGATAATGTTGAGTAAGCTGGTAATTTTAATCCTTGGTAAGCAGCATTAATTTCTTCTTGGTTGATAGCATAAAGAACTGATTTTCTTAAGTCAGGACTGTCTGATACTGGGCGACCGGGTGTATTGACGTTGAATAACATGTAAGTTACCGCATTACTTGGAATTGATTGGAGTGCTAAACTTGGCTCGTTCTCAACAATTGGGTAATCAACTTCACCTAAACCATAGTACAGATCAACTTCGTTCGAGCGTAAGGCAGATAAGGCACTACTTGAATCAGCGATAAAGCGGACTGTGACTTGCTCAATGTTTGCATCTGCATCTGTATCAGGACGGTATGCTGGGTTTTTAACAAAATTTGCTTGGTAATCATTTTTATCTACCATGATGTAAGGACCACTTGCCCATAGGTGGTTATCATAAGAGCCACCTTCAGTGACAGCACGTTGGTCTCCATAAGCAATGTCTGAGTTTACATCATAAGACTCGATATCATAAGTATTTATTGCTTCAACTTGTTGTTCTGACACGATACCTGCTGATTGGTGACCTAAGTAATTTAATACTTGTGGAAATGGTTGTGTTGTTGTTAATTTAACGACTTGATAATTACCATTTGCATTATCGACCTCATCTTCAGAAGCAACAACAGCTGTGATAGGTGTTTCTAATCCTTCTTCTAAAGCTTCTTTCACAGATGAGTCACTCCCAGAAAGTGTCGCTTCTTCTAATTCAGTTACATCTTCCACAATTGAAACTTCGTCAATATGCTCATGTAAACTATACGTACGGTGATCAGGAACTGAATTAGGGTCTTTTGCACGGTTGAGTGAGTAAATAACATCTTCAGCCGATACTAAATCACCTGTATCAATTGCTGCACCGTCTTCGATTTTAGCAAAGTTAATATCATCACGTAAGATGAAGTAATACTCTGAGTTTCCGTCTGCAATCGCATGATTATAACTTAATGAATTCTCTGAAGTAATTTGGTCATCATCCGTTAGGTTGATTAAACGTACATACATATTCGTATTCAATTGGTTGATACTTCCGTCGTTCCCTTTAATTGGGTCTAATGAAGTCAATTGTGATGAGGTTTGTGTTAAAAGTAGTGGACGTTCAGCATGTTGACTGTCATCAACATAAGAAACGGGTTCCCAAGCAAAGGCTCTTGATTTAGACAAACGAATTGAATCTGGGTTTAATACTTCTTGATTAAAGGCTTGTGCTTTTAACGATGTATATAATGGCACGATATACGCATTTTCAGTCACTAATTGATTTTCGAATTCAGTATACGTATTCACATATTCTTCCGGTGTTTCCGTTGCTGCTTGTTCAATTAGTTCATCCACTTCCGGGTTACTCATAATGCTGTTATCCCCATCGGATTTAAATAACGAGCGAACAGCATAATCAGGGTTCCCTGTAACGGTTGTCCAACTTGAGATAGCTAAGTCATAATTTCCTGCTTCTTTTTGAGCATTAAAACTTGCATAATCCGGTTGTAAACTTGTCTCAACTTGGAAGCCAGCACGAGTTAATTGGTCACGGACAATATTAACATCTTGTTCAGATGCTGATTGAGCTAAGATAGTAATGGGAATAGCTTCTTGAGCACTGGCAGTTTGTACAGTAGTTGCGACTGGAGCGACTACCCCAACTAATACTAAGGCTGTTAAAAATAATTTGTTTAAAATTTTATTCATGAAAAATCTCCTTTTATTTTGCTTTGAATGTTTACGGCACTTACAACAATCTTCATCTGTGTTCATCGATACAGCTCACCAACTTTCTTCATAAAATGCTTACGTGTCATTGAGTCATCTTAGGATCTAAAGCATCACGTAAGCCGTCTCCTAAGAAGTTAAATGATAAAACTAAGGCAATAATAGCCAAACCTGGATAGATAGCTAAGTAAGGTTGTGTTTCTAGATAGTCACTTCCGATACGTAAGATGTTACCCCACTCAGGAATATGACTTTCAACCCCTAAACCTAAATAACTTAAACTACTTGTTGAAATAACTGCCGTCGCGACTGTAAGCGATGATCGAATAATCATAGGGGCACTCGCATTAGGAATAACATGTTTTAAAATGATTTTTACATCACTCACCCCAACAGCGTGGGCAGCTTCAACATATTCTAATTGCTTCACTTGAAGTACGTTGGCCCGCATTGTTCTGGCGTAACCAGGAATGCCACCAATACTCAAAGCGAGAATTAAGTTTTGAGTTGAGGTCCCAAAAGCCGTCACAATCGTAATTGCCAATAAAATACCGGGAATCGCGTACAATACATCCAAGGAACGCATAATTGTTTGGTCAACACGGTGTGAGTAATAACCTGAGATAGCACCCAGGAAACCACCAATAAGTAGAGGCGCTAAAGTAGCTAGGACCCCAACTAGTAAAGAAATCCGACCGCCAAAGACCATGCGTGAAAAGACATCGCGCCCGAAATTATCAGTTCCTAAAGGGTACGTCATACTTGGTGCTTGTAAAATCGCCGTATAATTATTTTCAACGGCGTAACTATATTCAAAGGTTAAGTAACTTGTAATAGCCATCGCAAATATAAAGGTAATAATATAAAGCCCAAAGATTGCGACTTCATGACGAGAAATGTTTGAAAAGACACTGCGGCGACGTACATCTACTTGATTATGATGTTCTCGCCAGATTAACCAAGCAGCAATCAAACTTAATAAATTTCCACTGAATGAAGTGACTACAAGTAAGACGATAATAATATATAACTGAGTCTTAGATACATTTTTCAAATGAGGACTAAATAGCGCAAGTCCCCAATGAAAGAGTAAACTGACGCCCAATAGAAATAAACCGATAGTAAACGTCGGGCTCATAGTAGGTTTGAAAAAGTTTAAGCTCGTTGTCGCAATAATCGTTAAGTCAACGAGGACCGCAAAAATAAAATAAATTTGATACGACATGAGTTTACGTAATATTAAGAACATCCCCGTTATAAAGTTAAATGGATTCCCTAATAAGACGGATAACATAAGGACAAAACCCCATACGCGGTGCACAGGATGAACTTTTCCATTGTTTTGAATGTGTCTGGCTATAAAGAAGTTTATGAAGCTGAGTATCAGGTGAATAAGGGCGAAGCCGATAGTCACTAAACTCCAATCTGTTCCTTGTCTTAAATATGTAAATAAAATGACCGCTAATGAGAAGACGATCGAAAGTGTCGAAGCAAAACGTAAATAGCGTTTTGCTACCGGTGAATATGATTGAACCAAAGCCAAACTCCTTTCTATCTAAGTTTAATTTTTTAACGTTGTTCGAATTCGTGGATCAATAAGTGCATACAGTAGGTCAACGACTAAATTGACTAAAGAGACAATAATCGCGATATAGATAACCCCGCCTAAAACAGCTGGAATATCCGGCACAAATTGTTTCTCTACAATATAACTACCAACCCCATTAATATTAAAAACTTGTTCGGTGACTGCTGATCCACCTAACATCCCACCAAATTGCAGACCAATCACTGTAATAACTGGAATCAGCGCATTAGGAATAATGTGACGCCAAATGATGCGCCAATTCGACATTCCTTTTGATCTGGCTGTTAGAAGGTAATCTTCATGAATCACTTCTAAAGTCGAAGCCCGGGTCATTCGTGCAACAGAAGCAGCTAAGCTTGTTCCTAGGACAATCGCAGGCATCAGCAGTGACCACGGATTGTCCGGATTAAAGGTTGCAGGCAACCAACGGTTACGAATTGAAAAGTTTAAGATAAAGATTAAACCTAACCAAAATGTTGGAATAGATAGACCAATTAAAGCAATGAACATAAAGAATTGGTCAAATAAAGAATTCACTTTCACCGCCGAATAAATACCAGCTGGAATCGCAATAACTAATGAAATAGCTAGAGAGAAGAATGTCACTTGCAGTGTAATAGGGAAACGGCGTATTAAAGCGTCAATAACCATATCATTCCCTACATATGTGAAGCCTAAATCAAAGGTTACAACCCCTTTAATTGTTCTCAGGAGCTGAACCCAATAAGAATCATCTAAGCCATGAAGCGCATTGAAATTATCAATTTGCTCTGGTGTTGCTTGAATACCTAATATATTTTGGGCTGGATCTGAGGGTGAAAAATAAAGTAAAGTAAAGACAATCCAAGTCACCCCAAAGATAACAAAGACCATTAAGAATAGTCTTTCAGCAATATATCTAATAATTGGAAAACGGTAAATTGTCATTAATAGATACATCGGTAAAGCTAACATAATACTCGAAATAAAGCCGATTGGGGTTGAAACCCATTGAGAATAAATATCTGAAAGAGAGACACTTTTTGAAATATCTTTATCTTCAGTGATTAAAGTTTGAATATAGTTATTTAATCGCTGAGCAACGATTTTTTCAGTTTTCTCTTTACTAATATTTTGTTTGAAGTAGCGTTGTTTATTACGCTCTTCTTCTAATAATTGCTGTTTTATCGCTTCTTTCTCTGTTTGAGAGAGTCGCTCAACGGCTGGTTGAGCTCTGTTCTTCAAGTAATTTACGATTTGAAGGACGAAGAAGATAATATGTAAAGGGAAGCCGAGTACCCAAAGAGCTACTTTATAAAGCCATTGACTTTGCATTTGTTGGTAAATCAAAGACCATTGTTCAGATTGATTCAAATATTTCACCTCCAAAGAAAAAATAACGGATTGAATCAGACTAATTTAGTATAACGCTTCAAGATTAAAACCAGTCATGGGGATTTTCGAAGGCTAGCATTCGGATTTATGAATGACGATTATCGAATGAGTTCGTCTCTTTGGCAAAATCCCTATGTTATAATACTCGCTGTGTATTAATAGATATCAACGTATATAAAGAAGTATAGGAGTGAGTAAATGTCTGATATTTTAAAGGTCAATCAATTAGGCTTAAGCTTTGAGAGCGAAGACCAACAGCAAGAAGTGTTAAAAAATATCTCCTTTTCAGTAAAAGAAGGTGAAATTGTTGGAATTATAGGCGAGTCAGGTAGTGGGAAAAGTATGACTGCCCGTTCAATTACCCAACTATTACCCGATAATGCCATCATTCATTCTGATAGTGAGATTGAATTCAAAGGGCACAAACTCCTAGAAATTAAACCAAAAGCCTTACGTAAAATATTGGGTGAAGATATTGGAATGATTTTCCAAGATCCATTAAGTTCATTGAATCCAACAATGACTGTTGGTGATCAAGTTGTTGAAGTGATTCGATTACATCAACGTATGAGTAAGAAACAAGCTAAGGCAAGAACAGTTGAATTGATGACGTCAATTGGAATTAAAGACGCTGATGAGAGGTTTAGTCATTATCCGCATGAGTTCTCTGGGGGAATGCGTCAAAGAATTATGATAGCCATTGCCTTAGCAGCTAATCCAAGTTTACTTATTGCAGATGAGCCAACGACAGCATTAGATGTTACGATTCAAGCTCAAATCCTATCCCTTATAAAGCAATTACAAAAAGATTTAAACTTATCTGTCTTACTAATTACTCACGACTTCGGAGTGGTTGCTCAAATTTGTACGCGAGTCATCGTCATGCAAGAAGGTAAAATTGTTGAACAAGGACCGATTGATGAGATATTTGCTAACCCTCAACATCCTTATACTAGATTACTACTTGAAGCTGTACCAAGAATTGAAGAAGAGAAAATCACTCAAGAAAAAGTACAAGTTCAACCGCTAATCTCAGTAGAGCAACTAGAACAAGTCTTCGATATTGGCAAAGGGAAGCAGCTTAAAGCAGTTAATCAGGTTAACTTAGATATTTATAAAGGGGAAACCTTAGGACTTGTAGGTGAATCTGGTTCGGGGAAATCAACTTTAGGTCGCGCTATCCTTCAATTGTATAAACCAACGAGCGGACGTATTATGTTCCAAGGCTTTGATTTGCATCAATTGACTAAATCAGAGATGTTAAAAGTCCGAAAAGATATGCAGATTATCTTCCAAGATCCTTATGCTTCATTAAATCCTCGTATGAAGATTGAAGATATTATCGGAGAGGCACTCGACACGCATCAATTAGTGAATAATGCGAAAGAACGTCGGGCGCGAGTTGAAGAATTGCTAGGTTTAGTTGAATTAGACCCAAGTTTTGCCTCACGTTTCCCCCATGAGTTCTCTGGTGGACAACGTCAACGTATAGGAATTGCCCGTGCTTTAGCCGTAGAACCTGATTTTATTGTTGCGGATGAGCCTTTATCTGCCTTGGATGTTTCGATTCAAGCGCAAATTATTGAACTTTTAAAGAAACTGCAAGATAAACTAGGTTTAACTTATCTATTCATTGCTCATGATTTGGCAGTCGTGAAACAAATTAGTGACCGAGTAGCAGTCATGCAACAAGGCCAAATTGTAGAAGTAGCAGAAACGAACGAATTATACGCGAATCCGTTACACCCCTACACACAACAATTACTCCAAGCTGTTCCAAGGTTAGATGCACAGATGAAGTCGAAGGTGGTAGACTCTAATCCGCTAAAAGCGTGGCAACCAAATAAAGAAGTTGTAGTATTAAAAGAGGTCACTCCCGGACACTATGTAGCTGATTATTAACATATGGCATCCTCCTGTTATTCAGTTGAGGGTGCTTTTTTGGAATTAGGTGAAATAAAAGAAATATTGAAATTAGATAAAATATGGATTTGAAAGTGAGTTCAAAACCATCCTTCAAGATTGAGAATATATCAAAAATTTGTTGAAAGGAGTACGACTCATAATGGATACTAAACAATTAATCACAGAGATGAAAGGCCACCGAACAGACGATGCCCAAGCAATGTCAGCGTATTTAAGAAATCAGTTTCCTTTTTTAGGTCTTAAAAGCGTAGCACGTCGAAATATAACAAGACCGTATTTCAAAGAAGCTAAACAAGAAGCACGAGCACTGTCTAAAGTGAGTCCAGATACATCGATTATTAACTGGGACTTCGTCCAAGAATGTTGGCAACAGGAGGAACGTGAATTCCAATATGTTGCCACTGACTATTTAAATGATATGCAAACGTATTTGAAAAAAGACGATATCAATCATTTGAAAAAACTTATTACAACAAAGTCCTGGTGGGATTCTGTGGATGCTTTAGTGAAAAGAGTGGGCTATCTTCAAACACAGTATCCAGAGTTAAAAGAAACTATCATTGAATGGAGTGTATCAGATAACTTGTGGTTGCGACGCGTAGCGATTATTCATCAATTAAGTATGAAGGAAGCAACCGATACTCAATTACTGACTCGAACGATTATGAATAATTTAGGAAGCAACGAATTCTTTATTAATAAAGCCATTGGTTGGGCATTACGTGATTATGCGCGAATAAATGAAGAATGGGTCAAGAATTTTCTTAGGCAGTATCAGACTGAACTAGCTCCTTTATCAATTCGAGAAGCATCAAAACATATAAATATGTAGACAACAAAAGACGTAGATTTTCATCTACGTCTTTTGTTGATTAAAAAATATTCTTCTTCTCGAACGCATTATCTTGAGGGTTGTAACCTAAATTGACTCTTGCTTCTTCATTAGATAGACGAGTGAACGTATTATTAGAGACACCATTAACAATTAAGAAAGGTTCTTTTAATTCTGCTTCGATACAGCCATCTATAAGACGATTCATATCCTCTTTAGATAAGTACATCGCCATGCCGTACTCATCAACTTCTTCGTCTAATTCATCGTCGCTCACTTTATAATCTGCGATCCGAATCGCAATGGATTCAATGCCATTTGAATAAGCATGGTAAGCAGCTAAACCTTCTAAGTATGCTTTAGATACGCCGTATAAGTTAGCAGGACGGATTGGATCCGTGGTCTTGACTTCAACACCGTCTGGATAACCATCAACGATATGGATAGAACTAGCGACAATGATGCGCTTCAAGTCTTTCGCTTTAGTCGCTTCATTATATAAATTATGTGGGATTTTATAGTTTAAATCTAATAAACTGTCATAAAAATCAGCATCTTGATCGGCTTCTCCAGCTAATTGAATGACATATTCGATTCCATCCAATAAGCCATTCCAATTTTCAGGTTCAAGTAAATCGCGTTTAACAATGGTTGCTTTATTTTGAATATCATCAGGAAAGTCAGAAAAATCACGTCCGACTAAAGTAAGCGCGTGTTTAGTAATAAGGTGCTTTGCTAATTCGACACCAATGGTACCTGTTGCTCCAGTTATGAGTATCTTTGCCATAGTATTGTCTCCTTTTATTATATTGTTACTTAAGATTACGTTTATAGTGCAAAAAATACAATTAAAAACACTTGCGAAGAAAAGAATATTGTGCAATTTGTTTGTAAAAAAGTAATGAAAGATTCGAATCCATTTGAAAAATGACTTTCATGGTGTAAAATCAAGAGTAACACAAATTGATATCGCTTTCCTATTACATGTATATAATAGAGTATTGAATAGAATTGAGGAGTTATGAGATGAATCTAGTAATACCCAAAGAAATCCGAAAATATATTGATAACCAGAATTTTCAAATTGATTTGATAGGCAAATCGAATGCAAAGAAGATGATTTTAGATGATTGCGTTCTTAAGATAGAGTCATCTTCTGATGAAGTTAAAAACGAAGTGCTAATGCTTAATTGGTGGAATAATTATCATCTACCAGTACCTGAAATTTTAGAAAATATTCAAGTCGAAGGAATAAACTACTTATTAATGGAGAAATTAAAAGGAGATCCGTCTTATGAAGTCATTGTCAGACGATCGACTGAGGATTTAATTGAGTTGTTAGCTGATAGTCTTAAGTTACTTTGGAATGTGGATATAACACATTGCCCCAGTTCACAATTGTTAGAAGACAAGTTAGCAGCAGCAAAAGAGCGAGTAGAAAAGAACTTGGTTGATGTGAATGATGCTGATGAAGGAACGTTTGGTGAAGATGGATTCAATAGTCCAGAGACATTATGGGATTGGTTGGATAATAATCGTCCTGAAGAAGAGAAATTAGTATTGTCTCATGGAAATTTTAGTTTACCTAATCTAATTGCTAGTGGTTCCTACTTAACAGGCTTTATTGACCTTGGGCAAAGTGGTGTATCAGATATCTACAAAGATGTTGCTTTATGTTACCGAAGTTTATTGGATAATCTTCGTGGTAAATTCGGTGTACTACGGACTTATACTGAATACGAAGTTGAAAATTACGGGAAGTTGTTCTTCCAAAAAATAGGGATAGAGCCTGATTGGGATAAGGTTAAATATTATATCTTGTTGGATGAGTTGTTTTAATTAAGTTTGATAATGATAAAAATTAGTATCGGCCTAGTTTTAAAACAGCATCATTATACAATAAGAGTTAAAAAAGGGGCTAGTTC